>JBATLR010000207.1:0-17025 GCA_049289415.1 Nitrospirales bacterium | reverse complement strand
GGATAGTGGGGTCTCCTTTTTGCTTTACAATTGATATTTTATTGCCGGTGTTGGGCTTCCAACTTTAATTTTATTCCAAGGGGTTCGGATTTTTGGTTTCTGGGTTTTTAAGGTTCCCTTTAAATCGCAAGAGCTTATTTTGTTTTTACTCTCGTCCTTATTTTATGGCCTCGCACTATGGTTAGGGGCAAATCTTAATTCATAACGATTCTTGCGGAATCAAATGGTCTTCGGATCCTTTGTCATGCCTCCCATTCATGCCAAAAATATTTATCTGTTTGTTACGTAGACAGTTAAAAAAAACAAGGCGCATCTGGGTTTTCGGTGGGTCATGCTAACTCGGTATATTACTTTTCTAGATAACCCTTTCCACTAGCCACCTACCGTGTTCGTCCAAGCGATTCGTGGTGTGGCCGGGGTTCGCCCCGGCAGGCGAGGCCCTTTTGTTTTGGCAAAAGGACCCAAAACCACTGATGCCTCACCCGCCGTATCAGAATGGACGGACGCGATGACAGGGAAGGCGCGCCAACTCGCTGTGCTCAAACAAGGCCCGCCGATTGATACGAGCGTCCGCCCAGAGGGCGGGTAGCAGGCGTCAGACCTCTAGAGGGAACCATGGGCAGAGTAGCGAATGGAGCCAGCAACCACGTGTCACCCTCTATAAGTCCTTCCGCCATCTCAAAGAGTTCGAAACTAACTAACCCGCAACCCATCCTTTTACCCACGGAAAAGCCAGAAGAACCAAAAACAATAGGGTGTTTGGAATCTCGCTTAATCTTATTTTCGGGGTTGGTTCTGGCGCCGTTGTTCCTTCAGCCTGTCTCGGTATGGACCTTTTATTCCTGAGTAAAATGACTGTGGAAATCTTCTCCTACTCCCTCTTTGCCAAAGAAGGAAGCCCAAAGGGGTTAGGCAACTGAACATTGCAGTACACGCTCTTTTAAAAAAATCCTCGTTATCATTCTCTATTAGCCACATCCCCGAGGCCACCTCTTTAATCTCATAGAAAACGAAAGACGACGATCGCAGGGGGGCTTTCCTGGTAATGCCAAGTTGCGTTAATACTGGGCATCCCACCTGGAGAACATGGTATCGTCTCTGATCTTTGACGAAAGCAAAATTTCCTCGTATCTGTGAGCCATGATCATGGAATCAGAACAATTAGTTGATGCCACACCCGATACCCGATCGGACCTTCAAGAAGAAATTCAATTTTCCCATTGGCTGACCGGCCTGTGTTTGTTGTTTTGCGTAGGGGGGCTGGGATTGTTGTTTTGGGCGGTGACGTTTTCTGATGATGTGCGCCTGGCTTCACCTGCAAGCCGGGATCTTGAGCGGATCGCCAGCCGGATGTTGGGTTTTGAATCTCGCCTTCCTGAACTCTCTTCGTTTGAACAAGTGATGTACCGTTTGGGGGAACAGGACGGGGAAACGCTGGATCAAATCCAACTCTGGTATGAAGAAAGGGTGGATGATCAATCCTCACCATTGGATAGATTGTATTTGGGCATGCTCTATGGCGAAGCCGGATTGACCGAGCAATTCAACCAGTTTGTGATGAGTTGGAGTATGGAGCACAATCCGCCTGCTCTTTTTCGTCGATTGTTGGAAGTGGGATATGGGCAGAGCGAAACGTCGCCTGCTGATTATGTCTTCTTGCAGGCGAGGTTAGCTGAAGAGGTCCCCGCAAATTGGTTTTACTTTCATCTTGCGCAACGAATAGCCGTTCAGGCCGGCGATCGAGATTTACAGGAAAATCTTCAATTACAAGAGTATCAGTTGACCGACCCACCATTATGGAAATGGCGTGTGCTATTGGTGGGTGAGGTTGTGGTGATTGGGATTGGGGTGGTGTTCTTTCTCCGTCTGGGTTTCGCCCGGTTGAAAGGCCGGATTTCACAGTCCCAAACCGACTTGGCTGCCTGGCGCATTCCATGGACATTCCGGGAGGGTATCGCGGTCTTAGCCCGTGGAGGTGCCCTGACGATTCTGTTGATGGCGCTGGTGGCAGTCATGCCTGATGGCATAGGAATTATTGAGGATTTCGGGATTGCCTTACTGTATCTTCCTCCCGTCGTCCTGACCTCCCTGCTGTTGTGTCGACCCAGGAAACAATCGTTGCTGCAGGCCGTGGGCTGTTCGAATGTGTGGCCACGATTGAAATCCGGTCTGCCATTGGTCGTGATGTTGGTGACGGTTGGACTTGTTGGGGACTGGCTGATTGTGCTCGGGGGGGATGCGTTTCAATCTTCTGTGCATTGGACAGAATGGTTTGTCCCGCAGCTGATTTGGGGAACGCGGATGGAACTCATCAAAACCACAATCGACTTCGTTCTTCTGGCGCCCTTTTTCGAAGAACTCATTTTCCGGGGAATTCTCTTTACGACACTTCGAACCAAATTCAGTTTTCCGCTCTCCATGGCCGCAAGTGGATTGATTTTCGCCTTAGCTCATGGCTATGGGCTGATCGCGTTTTTGACTGTTTTGTGGAGCGGGTTGTTGTGGGCATGGGCCTACGAACGAACCGGGAGTGTGATTCCCTGCATGGTGGCGCATGCCGTCAATAACGGGGTGGTGGTGTATTCTCTTGTCGCATTTTTCCGTTAAGAATGATCATGTGGCGGCTTGGAGTAAGGTGTTTTCATGATGATGAATGCCGTTCAATGTCGTCCAAGGCCTGATAGAGGTCAGGAAATCGAAGAATATAGTGAAGGTTGGTGAGGAGTTTGTGAATAGAGACCTGTTTGCCGATTTCTCGAAGGGGCGTGGGTGGGGGAATGGGAATGCTCCACTTTTCTGACGCAATTGAGAAAATCGCTGACCAAGTCCGTGGGGTCCCATCGCTAGCCAAATACGTGTTACCATTCTGAGCCTGTTCAAGGGCTCGCAAACAGATGCCTGCCGCATCTTCTACATGGAGGAGATTGACCCATTTCGGAGTATTGCGAATCCTGCCTTTTCTCATCCAATCCAACACATGACGACCTGGTCCGTATAATCCAGCCAGTCGGATGACCACAGCGCCCAATTGTGTCCGAAGATATTCTTCTCCTTGAACCCTTGGAAGGTCCATGTTGACCGGAGTCTGTTCCGTGACGGCTCCGCAGTTCGTGCCATAGGCGGATGTGCTTCCCATCACCAGAATTCTACCGGACTCCCTGGGGCGGCCGGCGAAGAATTCCTGGACCACATTCAATGGCGTCGCAGGAAAACACCAAATGAGATGGGCCGGGGTGGGAATGGATCGCCAGGTTTCAGGCTGGGTCAGGTCAAAATGAATTCGATGCGCAGGTGAAATAGCTGCAAGATGGACATCCGGCATTCGGCTTGTCGCGAAAACGTTCCACCCTGCTTCACAAGCCTGGTGATAGAGCCGCCGACCGGTATAGCCGGTTCCCAAAATGACCAGTGGAATGTGTTGAAGAAGAGAAGGGCTCAAGGGAGGGGTCTTATCCGAATGTGCGGTTGGGAAGAGGAATTTTTTAAGAGCCAGGGCATGTCCTGATTGGGGCTTGCTGGATTTCGGACATTACTCATTCTGTTCTGAGACATATTGTTGGGCGTATCGGATGTAGTTTGCGGCAGATTCTTTGATCCACTGCACTTCAGCATCCGTCAACAGGCGTTTCACTTTGGCCGGAGACCCCACGACCAGGCTCCTTGAGGGGATGTGGATATTCCCCGTAATTAAGGCTCCAGCGCCAATGACACAGTCTTCTTCGATCACAACGCCGTCCATGATGATAGCGCCCATGCCAATCAGCACCCGATCATGTATCGTGCATCCATGGAGGACCACATGGTGGCCCACGGTGATGTCATCCCCAAGAGTGAGAGGGTGGGTGTCATGCGTCACGTGCAACAGGCAGAGGTCCTGAATATTGGTCCGATGGCCAATGCGGATAGAATGCACGTCCCCGCGTATGACGGCATGAAACCAGACGCTCGATTCCGATCCGATGGCCACATCCCCGATAACGACCGCCGTGTCTTCGATAAACGCGCTGGTCGCGACAGTTGGGGCAATCCCTCGATATGTTCTTAACATGAGCGCGGTCCTTTCGCCGAATAGCGTATCTCCATGTGAGGATGTGAGGTGAAGGTTAGAGGCGAATGAGCATAGCGTAGATAGCCAGTCCTGTGAGAACCATGAGGATGGTGAGGTACGTCGCCACGCTCCGGTCTGAGAGCCAATCGGTTTGCCAATGTTGCGGATAGGTGGTTTTTCCCGAAAACATCCAGTCTTCTTGGTACAGCCCCATTCCCCTTTCGAATTCAATTAATTTTTGTTTGGCCATTCGGTGTCGAGTGGCTTGTTGAAGAATCAGATAGACCACAAACCCTGATAATATGATCACACCGGAAATGGTCAACCATCGCATGGTGAAGTCGGGGTGTCCAGGGGAAACCACCGCGATGATCATGATCAGGAACACTAATATGGTATTGTGGAATACCGACAACCGGCTCATATATTCCCGCCTCCGGAGCACCTCGTTTTTAAATAACGGATAGAGCATGCGAATGGTTTCGAGTTGCGCTTGGGATAATTCCCGGTTGGTGTGTGGTGAGTCAGGCATAAATCGGGTCCGGCCACCTCAAGAGAGAGGCAGATGAGCGATCATCCACTTGGCCAAATGGGTGGTCATGAGACGAAAATCTTCAGGCCGTCCGAATTGATGGTTTGCACCGGGAATGAGACGAAAATCCTTGGGCACGCTCAGAGACGTCAGTAATCGATCAATCTGATGGACCGGAATGATTTCGTCATGATCCCCATGCACAATCAGTGTGGGGGCTTGAATGCGTGAAGCTGAGTTGTAGCCGTTATAGGTGAGACATTCCTCGAAAAAGGCATACGGCAAGGGTGTCGGAAGGTCGCCACCGAAGACGTCGGGTATGTGGTCGGTGCGTTTCCACCGGTCCATGGCGTCTGTTCCCAATTCCAGGCGAAGCACTTCAGAAAAATCGACCACGGGGCATTTCAGGCCCAGGGCCTGGAGGTGAGGATATCGGGGGGCCGAAAGTATGGACATGAATCCACCAAAGCTGGATCCAATGAGTCCGAGAGCCTTCATGGATCTTTCGGTGAGAAAGCGGACGGCCGCATCCAGTTGTTCCTCACATTTTTTGATGCGGAGCTGTGACAAGGGCTCGGGTGAGTCACCCATGCCATACCAATCGAATCGAAGTGTTGCGATGGATTGAGGAATGAGAAGGTCGGTCAGCCGCCGATTGGTTCGACTGTTTTTATCGGAGGGAAATCCATGACAAAGGATTACAGCTCGATTCGTAGAAGCAGCCGGTTGAGCGAAAATCCCTGTCGTCATGATGCCGGATGAACCGGTAAAGCTGACAGGAGCTTCAGTCCTCCCGTCCCAGCTTTCTGTGGGCGATGCGGTCTCCACGAGTTGGCTATGCTTGCAGAAAGTAAAAGTGGTCGGTAGGGCCATTTCCCTGGCCAAGAGGAAGGCCGTGACGAATGGCCTCAGTCGTGTAGTGTTTCGCGGCTTCAATCGCGTCGGGGATGGGTTTCCCCTTGGCAAGGTTGGCGGCAATGGCAGAGGCCAGGGTGCAGCCGGTTCCGTGAGTCGAATTCGTCTGAATAAATTCCCCCTTAAACATGCGGAAAAATCTGCCGTCATAGAGTAGGTCGGTTCCCGGCTGTTCCAGCAGGTGCCCGCCCTTGATCAGGACATGTTGACAGCCGAATTGATGAATGACTTTCGCAGCCTCTCTGGCCTGGGCCAGAGTCTTAATGGAGAGGCCGGATAACATTTCGGCTTCAGCAATATTTGGGGTCAGAAGTGAAGCCTGAGGAAGCAATTCGGTTTTCAAGGTGGCCATCGCTTCCTGTTCCAGCAGTGGATATCCTCCTTTCGCGACCATAACCGGATCAACAACCAGGTGTTCGAGATGTTGTTTCGACAGATTCCGACTCACTGTTGTGATGATGTCGGAGGTCGCCAGCATCCCGGTTTTAATCACGGTGACAGGAATATCGGAAAAGAGCGCATCGAGTTGTGCGGCAATGATTGAGATAGGCAAATGAAAAACGGCAGAGACGCCACGCGTATTTTGTGCGGTAATGGACGTCAACACCGACATCCCGAACACCCCGTTCGCGGACATGGCTTTGAGATCGGCTTGAATACCGGCTCCTCCACTACAATCAGAGCCGGCGATGGTGCAAACAGCTTTTTTCATGTGTGTCAGTGAATGAAGAGTGTGTGGACGAACGGTGAGTCTAGCATGTCATATTCTGATGATCCAGGGATGCCGCATTCTTATGATTGGTAGGCGTGGAAATCCTGCTGTTCCAGCTTACGTCTGAGGACCAGGTGTTTTTGCGTATTTTTTCTTGACATTATAGGAAAAATATTTCATGGTGTTTGATTATAGAGTCACTCCTTGAGGAGCTGGTCATTCCGGGCTTTTCAAGGATAGATGCTGTATGGAATCTCCCCATCCTTCAAAGTCTTCTCCTCCTTCCGATGAAGAAGTTCATCGAAAGCGCCTGGGGGATCTGACGCTTTCCCTTGGGTCTTCCCAAGGGTCACCTGGACAATTATCTTCGAAATCGGAAGTTTCGAGCCACAATACCCGGTTGTCCGAGACTCGCCAATCCAAGCTGTCGCCAGTTACCCCACAACCTGATTTGCAAGAGGAATTGAATGCTCTCCGACAGCAAGTAGAGCGGTTCATTCTGGCCTCTCAGGGGTCTCGTGAGGGGTTGTGGGTGGCTGAAATTTGCCCGGATATTCCCTGGTACTCTCCAGAGTGTCCGGTGTGGTACTCCCCTCAGTTTATCGCGATGTTGGGGTATGAGGAATCTGAGTTCCCGGGAGTACTGGGGAGTTGGGAGCAACGGTTACACCCTGATGATCGGGAGCGAGTGTTTGAGGCCTTAACCAATCATATTGAAAAAAGGATTCCCTATCATGTGGAGTCCCGCTTACGCACTAAATCAAAGGGTTATCGTTGGTTTGAGGCCACCGGCGAGGGAACCTTTGATGCCGATGGCCGGTTACTTCGAGGGGGGGGAACCATACGCGACATCACGGAGCGCAAGTTGGCGGAGGACATATCAAGGCGGAACCACGCCCTGTTAGATGCTGTCCTCGAAGAAATGAGTGATGTGGTCTATGTCAAGGACCAGGATGGTCGTTACCTCCTGGTGAATCCTTCGGGCGCGGAGATTATGGGAAAGGCCATCCATGAGGTCATCGGAAAAACCGATCAGGAAATATTTGGCACCCAGCCGCATGCGTTGTTTGTCGAGGGGGATGACCATGTGATGCAATCCGCGGGGACTCAGGCCTTTGAGGTCGAAGTTCAGGAGCAGCATCCTGTGTCCCGAACGTTTTTAGTGACGAAAGACTCGTTTGGATCTTTACCGGATGGTCAGAACGGGGTCTTGGGTTTTGCTCGCGATATAACGTTCAGAAAAGCCGCGGAGCTCATCATTCAGGAACGAGAAAAACGCTTCCGGGCCATTATGGAAAATGCCTATGATCTGATCACGGAAGCCGATGCAGACGGACGTTTCCTCTATGTGAGCCCAAATTTTAAGGAATCTCTTGGGTACAGTTCCCAAGATCTGCTTGGCACGAGTGTCTTTGCCCCGGTTCATCCTGAAGATCGAGACAGGGTAGTGGAGGAGTTTTGTCAAGGCATGAAGACCCATGGTTCCGGCCGTTCAGTCTACCGCTATCGGCATCAGAATGGGGAGTACCGCTGGTTTGAAAGCACCGGACGAGCCTTTCAAACGGCGCTTGGGGAACTGCGCGCAGTCGTCATCTCGCGAGATATCACTCAGAGAAAACAATGGGAAGATGCGCTGAAGGCGATTGTCAAAGGTAATGTAATCCCCGGCTCTCCAAATTTTTTCGAAGTCCTTGTCGGCGAATTGGCGAAAGCGCTTCAGGTGCCCATGGTGTTTTTGTCAGAGCGGATTGAGCCAAATGCCAGCAAAGCCCGGACATTGGCTTTTTGGAACCAAGACCATTTTGAGCCTTCCTCCGAGTATGATTGTCTTGGTGGCCCTTGTGAACAGGTGTTTCAGGGTAACTCTGTGGACCAGCCTTCCGGTGTCCAACACCTCTTTCCTCGGAGTGAAACGATTCGAGCTCTGGGGGTTGAGGCGTATTATGGGATTCCTCTTTTTAATGCTCAGAATGAGGTCGTGGGAAATCTAGCGCTTTTAGATACGAATCCGCTTGTTCTTTCCTCTCAAGGGCAGAATCTTTTGAAGATTTTTGCCGCACGGGCAGGAGCGGAACTTGAGCGCAAGCGGGCACAGGAAGAAGTCCAAAACAGCCAGGACAAGTATCGTGAACTCTACGATCAGACTCCATTAATTTATTTTACGGTGAATAGTCAGGGCCTCATTCTCTCCGTGAATCAATATGGGGCTCAAGTGTTGGGGTATCGGGTTGAGGAATTGCTTGGCACCTCTGCGTTTTCCGTGGTCTATGAGGAGGACCGTGACCTGTTTCAATCAGGTCTGGAGAAGGGGGTGCGTGAATCCACCAAAGGGATTCTTCCTGAATTCAGAAAAGTAAAAAAGGATGGGACCATCATTTGGGTGAAAGAGACGATTCAGGCCATTGAGAAACAGTCAGGGCCTCGGGTGTGGTTACTGTCTTGTGAGGATATTACAGAGCGGAAACGGACTGAAGAGGCTTTATTATTGAGTGAGATGCAATTGCGGCATACCCAAAAAATGGAGGCGATCGGGACCTTGGCCGGGGGCATTGCCCATGACTTTAATAATATTTTGGGTGCGATCCTGGGATATTCCGAATTGGCGATGGCCTATGCCACCCAGGATGAACGCTTAAAATCGTATTTAAACGAAGTGGTTGCCGCCGGGAATCGGGCCCGTGATCTTGTGAAGCAAATTTTAGCCTTTAGCCGGCGTTCGGAAAAGGATAAAGAGGCCATTGACCTGCAATTGGTCATTCGGGATGTCCTGAAAATGGTCCGTGCCAGCTTTCCTTCCTCGATTGAAATTCGAACGTCTTTGGATCTTGAGTCCACGGTGATTTATGGTGACCGGACGCAAATGCAGCAAGTGATTATGAATCTGTGTGCCAATGCGGAATATGCCATGCGGGAAGAGGGTGGTCTGTTGGAGATAGCCTTAGGCCATGAGTGTATTCCTGAGGAAGGAATCCCGGGCCTGGGCCCGTGCAAAGCCGGTTCCTATCTTCAGGTGGTGATTCGTGACTCAGGAAAGGGCATTCCTCTCGAAATGGTCGAGAGAATTTTTGAGCCATTTTTTACCACAAAACCTGCCGGGGAGGGCACGGGACTCGGGCTGGCGGTTGTCCACGGGATCGTCCACAACCACGGCGGTGGGATTGCGGTGTCTAGTCGTCCGGGGGAGGGAACGACCTTCACGGTACTCCTGCCGCGCTTGGATGTGATTGCGCCCGAAAAACCTGAGGAAGTGATTGCCTGGCCAACCGGATCGGGAAGGGTCTTATTTGTGGATGATGAAGAAATGCTGACGCGCTGGGGAACACAATTTCTCAGCCATTTAGGCTATGCCGTTGTGGCGAGCGTCAATCCGTATGAAGCGTTAGATCTGTTTCGAGCACATCCGTCGGATTTTGATGTGGTCGTGACGGATCAAACCATGCCGACGATGAGCGGGGAGGCTTTATCTCGCGCGTTGTTAGGTATTCGAGCGGATATTCCTATTCTGTTGTGTACGGGGTTTAGCCACACCATGACTCAAGAAAAAGCCAAGCAACTCGGCATTCGGGCCTTCTTGATGAAGCCGGTCAACGGACTGTCTCTGGCTCTTGCGCTCCGGGACATCCTGGGTAAGGGTTCCACTCCGGACTCGACCCGTACTGCCTGAGGAAAAATCCGGCGGTAACCACCATCCTTGTTAGGGTTTCTGTTCCCTGTTCGTAAATCCTCCCTGAGAAATTATCCGACCCTTCCGCCGCATGCCAACGTCTCACCGACACCTTGGCCGTTCATCCTCCTCCTGTCGTTGTTTATTTCACCGCACTCTCGATGGAATTCGATGTTGCAAGAAGCGCATGGTCATGAGCGGCCACTGCGACCGTGATGTGATATTTCCCGGAGTGAGTCGGGGAAGCGTGCCTTCGAATCCCTTTTGGTATTGCCTGTCGACAAAGCCATGCACGTGGTCGCCTTTTGTCCCTTTTCCCAAGGCATACGTCAGTTCAACCGTTGACCCCACGATGTCGACAATGCGCGGAGAGGTAATCCTAAGCTGAAATTCATTATTTTCTCCGGCAGAGGCGGACAACCCTCACATGGCGGTCATGCTTCCCAGGGTGGCCGCTTGAAATAGCCAGGACTTCATACGTTGCGCCTTGCTCCTGTGTCGTTCAGGTGTGGTGGAATGAGGTGTTCTAAATGGAGTTCAGCCTGGGGATCATTGCCGCAGAATTTTTGAAGAGCCATGTTCCGAGAAGCGCGAAATACAAATGTCACCAATTTGTTAGGTGTCGTCAATGAAACATGAAATGAGTCTGGTGGGAATCTGGAAGAGAGACAGGCTCTCTATAAAAACCGAAGAGGTTAGGGAGCCCACGCGAACTGAGCTATTGGGGGATTTTAGTTTTGGGAATTTTTTCGCCGATGTAGAGGTACAAAGAGCCGAGGTTCGGCCCAGCGGCCGAGCCACTTTTGTTTCGGTAAAAGTGACCAAAACCAGTGACGCCCCGTCCGGCCGCATCGGATGGGACGGACGCGAACTACGGAAGAGCGGGCCAACTCGCGGGGCTTAAACAAGGCCCGCAGGGAAATAAGAGCATCCGTCCCTGGGGTCGGGCGGCAGGCGCCGATAGGCGAAGGGAAGAGGGATGGAAATTCAAATAATGCTCAACTGTTTTTCCGGTGTCAGCAACTCACCTTGGCCAAGAAGTCTCTCTCAAGCACATCATGTCGGAGGAGAACAGCGAGTCGGTAACGAATGGAAGGATTGAGCAGGTGTTGTCATGTATCAGTCCTTGAAAAACAGATGTACGATTTTTTTTTAAAATAGCAGTCTTATTGGCATCCTATGAGCAATTACCTGAACAATCTGGAGGAATTCAGGCGGTGGGACTCCATCTCGAAAAGAACAGAATGTTAGAGGTATCTTGCGGGGGAGTATTTGTTGGTCGTCGATTGATGGATGTCAAATTTCGTGACCCAGTCTACGGCATTACAGAGTTCTTGAAAATCCAGGGGCTTTTCAAAGACCCGATTGACCCCGTTTTTAAATGCGCGAAGACGGACAAGGTGGGATAATTCGGCAGTAATCAGAAAAATTGAGAGAATTTCCTGGGAATATTTATGATTGACTTGTTCAATGAAATCAAGTCCATCCATCTGTGGCATATTGTTGTCGGTAATGATGATGGAGACGGATTCTTTCTGCAAAATTTCAAGCCCTTCCACACCATTTCCTGCTTCTGAACACAAATACCCCCGAAGTTCTAAAAATTCTTTCAGGCAGGTTCGATGATGTCGATCATCATCAACTAACAGGATTCGGTCTTTGATGGGAACCTTGGGAGGGCCGGATTTTGGTGAATGCTGATACACGCCTAAAATTTTCATGGTGCTTTATAATTATTGTTGGTGTCGAAATGGTTTCTCTCAAAAGGTGGCGGAGGGACTTTTGAGAAGGTGGCTGATGAGGAGACCAGACTTCGGGTGCGGTCGAAATCGTAGTTCCCCTGAAACCAGTCCCTCCGCCGAGGCTCATAAAGTGGCGCTCAATTCCAGTATTGCCATGTTTCAACTTTATTATGAGGACATCCGAGCCACGCCGGTCTCCATATCGTTGAGCTAGTTAATGAAACGGAATCTTCAAAAAATTGCTTGGCCCCATTATTGGCGAGTTGCAATAGTTAAGGGATTTAAATGCAAGGGGTGTTCCAGATTATTTTTTATTTAAAAGGTTAATAAATTCAAATAGTTAAGAATTTCATTGGTATAAGATTTGATGAAAGTCATGCAGGTGAAACCCTACAGGACGCAGTCGACTTCCTTCAGAAGTACCAGGGGCGTAGGGGTAAGGACCAGTCAAGGACTTTATGATCGTTTAATTAATTCATCTATGGATGATATTCATCCATCGCCTAACTGAAGGGAAGCAATTGATAAGGCTGCTTGAGCTTGGTAAGAGCTCACTACAAACGCCAGGAATAGAGGGGTTCTGACACTCATATATTGAAATGGGAGAATATGAGGAATATTCAACACTCCCGGAAATGGATGAATGAGTCACGAGGAGAGGTGATTCGTGAGCATGAAACGGAAAGTCCCGGTTCTTACATTAGGATTAAGTGGGCTCAAAATAATTTCAAATTGGGGCTGACGTTCTAGGAAATCTCCTGATGAACTGGGGCGTATTGATTTTGGCACTGTTTCGACGTTGCACTGATGATTCGATAGAGGCTCGCCCTTCGGGGAATCATCCTTTGCTGCGGCCTTGGAGGACTTTAGAGAACCCAAAAAAACTCTCGGGTCTTCTGGTCTCATGTTGCCAAATAGTTGGTGAATGCCATTCTCTGAAAAAATCCTGACGGAGGGGACTCCGAGTTTTCGATAGATATTCTGAATAAACAAAAAACAGTTTTCATAGTTGGGGAAGACACCAGGCTATCGTGATGCAACATAAAGGGATGTTCGATAGGGCAAGGCTTGTTCCATTGGACGTGCAAGGATCAGGATAAAAGGTTGTTTCACGCAGGGATTTCATGTAATTTTGTTCGTAGGACCCTTGACCTGGATCCTACCAAAAGGCATTCTTAAGTGAGGAGATTTGAGTGGTGGCCAGGAATGCCACATTTGAGTTCTTGACACAATTCCAAGGGACTGCATACAGTTTTGGAATAAGATTATCATGAGGAAAGGCCAAGTCCTTGCTAAGAGAAATTCTTGAAGGGCATGAAGAATCAAATTGAATGGGATGTAGCCGAGGCATCCGTCAGTCAAGAAAAGGAAATGGTGGAGGTAAAACATGATCGAAGTATTGTCTTTTTCGAATGTAGGGAGAGTAGGAAAATTTGGCCTATTGGGCGGATGCCTGATTGCGATAATGGCGGGGTGTAGTTCTAAACTACAAACGACGGTTATCAGTGTGACTGAACCTCCTGCCAAGCCCCAAGTGGTAAAGGTTGAACCTGTGACGCCGCCTGTTGAGGCGGTCGTTCAGCCGCCCGTGCAAGCTGAAACGTTCCTGGGGATTCCGCCTATGGACATTCCTGTTGAAGAGCCTGCCCGCGCGGTTATTCGTCCTTCGGCTCCCGCTGATATTTTTGCCACTCCTCGAACGACAGTTATTGAACCTGCCGTCTCTGCGCCTCTAGAAGCTCCCCTGGTAGCTGAACCCGTCATTCCTCCGTCTCCTATCATACCGACCACGCCAGGCCAAGTTTCGCCTCAAGAATCATCACAAGATTTGGGGATACCGCCGATTGCGTTTGAACCGGAAATGCCGGCACGACCCGTAATACGTGGAGACGCGGCTCCACCGGAACAAATGATCGCTCGCGTGGAACCCGAGGCGGACAAATCAGCTCAGCAAACCCCAGCGATGCCCGAAGTGATTGAAAAAAAGACGGAAGCTCTGCTCAAATCTTTGGGAGATATTTATTTTGATTATGACCGATTTTCTATTCGGGCGGATGCGATCTCCGTTCTGCAAGAAAATGCCCAAGCATTGGCTTCCGGATTGGCGAATAACAGGATTGTGATCGAAGGACATTGTGATCAGCGTGGCACGGAAAGTTATAATATGGTGCTTGGTGAGCGACGAGCAAATGCGGTGAGGGAATATTTAGTGGATTTGGGCGTCCCCAGTGAAAATCTGCAGGTTGTGAGTTATGGAAAAGAGAAGCCGTTTTGCACCGATCAGAATGAAGAGTGCTGGCAGGAAAACCGGCGTGGTCATTTTGTCGTGCAGTAAGGATTTTAAGTCAATTTGGCTAGAGACGTGTCTTGGGGGAGCGTCTGGAATGGGGAACAGAGGAGTCAATTATTCCTAAGAAGTCTGTTGGGGCCGTTGGCTTATATTCCCCCATTTTGAATTATCGGCCGTCTCCTGATTCTTGTGCGTGATCCTTTACATCTTCCGTATCCAGCCGCTGATCCTTCGGTTTTTTCCCACCAGAGATGGCTAACTCCTGATGATTCCCCATAATCAGAGCTGGCCTCAATGTACCTATGGCAGTCAGACAGGCCTAAAAAATGGGATGCCATAGGGCCGGGACCTTTCTATGAGCTTCATTTTATATGACTGATTTGTCAAGAAAGGTGCAGGGAATGGAACTATATCAAAATCTGTTCGCCAATATTCCTGAACACTTTGACCACGAATTGAAGAGTGAGGTCTTGAGGAGTCGTTCTGTACGGATTGAACGGATAGTTTCACGGGGCCAGGCGTCTCCACCAGCCTTCTGGTATGAACAGGCCGAGCATGAATGCGTTGTGGTTCTGGCAGGAAAAGCCACACTCAAAATTGAGGGGCAACCTGAAATGATGCTTGGTCCTGGGGATACGCTTTATCTTTCCGCGCACACCAGGCATCGTGTGGAATGGACCGATCCCCAACAAGATACGATCTGGCTCGCAGTGTTTTGGAAGGACTGAGCCTGGCCGGGGGGCAAGCTTTATCCCCTTCGATAGGTTCTTCAGTGTGGGGTGCACTGCTCAACGTGCTCATGAGTCGGCGCCCCGGAAAACGGGAGAGAAGATTTCGTTGAATGCAGGGATTATAAAATGGGTGATAAGCCGGAATGCTCCTTTGACCAAAAAACTACTCCATACCATCCAAACTTTTTCATCCAGGTAGGAAAGGATCCTGGAATTTCCCGGTTTTCAATGTGCGCATGGTTGTTTTCTCTTCCCTGGTAAAGAGATGAAGCCCGCCGCTGCGTGGGTTTTTCACGCAGCGCATTGTGTACTTCTGGCCTTCATGTAGCCATGGTCCTTGGGGATTGTAATTTTCCCATGAGGCTCCCTCTGAAGAGCCGTGGAATAAGTATGGGTACTCGTTCTTGATAATCTTTATAGGCTTCTCCATGGAGAGCCACCAAATCCTTCTCTTCCCATTGAATGGCCATTAGAATATAGATGGTTGTCGTCACCGAAAAGACCAGATGGGCAACCGTCATTGTGGGGGTGGCCCAGAAGGCCAAGAGCCAACCGACATAGAGAGGATGCCGTACCTGTCGATACAGGGCCGGGGTCTTGAACGGTAATGGTGTGTACTTTTGTTTTCGCAGATAGAGCCAGACCTGCCGCATACCGAACAAATCAAAATGATTGATGAGGAATGTGGCCATGAGAATTAATCCCCAACCCGCCGCAAACAGGCCATACAGCAGACCCTGCTCGACTGGGTCTTGAATGTGCCAAATCTTGCCTCCCATGGGTTGCCAGGCATAAAACAAGAGAGCCAGTGCAATGTTGGTACAGAGGACATAGGTGCTGCGTTCAATGGGTTTAGGAATATATTGTGTCCACCATTGTTTAAAGGTCTGTCGGGCCATGACGCTGTGCTGGACCGCAAAAAAACCCAACAGAAACGAATTGATGGCCAGAGCCTGCCAGACTGGAACCCAGGGGTGGCCATCAATTGAATTGGAGACGCCAAAATTTCCCAGAAAGCCTACGGCATATAAAAAGATGCCCAGGAAAGATAGGTAGCACAGGGTGCCATAGATAAAAAGCACGAGACGTTTCATGATCGTACCTCCCTTTTGATTCGGACGTTTAAGGGCTGGCTGCCTCAGGTTGGGCCTGAGGCAATCAGTTATGTCTGTCGTCAGTTGGTCCCTTTTGTATCTACCGAAATGGCCACCGGCACGGGGTTGGATACAATGTCGAAAACCGGTGAATACTTCGTCAATTCCCGAATTGTCTCGGCTGGCGCGTCACTTTTCACCGTGAAGTGTACCCGGAGGTTTTGATAGCCTGGACGAACATCTTTCGATAAACCTAGAAACCCGCGAAGATCCAAATCCCCCTCTAGCCGGGATTCCACTGAATCAATTTTGATGCCACGGGCGGCCGCATGATAGACCATCGACGTGGTTAAGCAGGACGCCAGAGCATGCAACACAAACTCCACCGGGTTGGCTCCCTGATCCTCTCCTAACAAGACGGGCGGTTCATCGGCATCAAGCACAAACGGCTCGGTTCGCGTCGTATCTTCTTTGCCCACTCCGTAAAACTCCTTGATCGTGGTGCGATTGTGCCCCCCATTGACCCAGTTATTGGTGGCCCGGAACTGAAATTTGGCCAGACCGGGTTCGCCTTGAATGGCATGGATATTGGCCCCTAATTGTTCGACGTTGACCCCATTGATGGTTGATGTTGTGGCGACTGATGACATGGCACATCCTCCTGGTTGAGTGTGAAACAGCATGTGAAAAAAAAGTTGATCCGCCTGACGGCACATATCCTGAAGGTTCCGCTTTTGAGCTGGCGTCTGAGAGTTTGAATCTCGCTCATCCTGACTCGTCATGTTGTTCCTACCTTCTCCTTGAGAACCTGTTTGATATGT
Source organism: Nitrospirales bacterium (assembly GCA_049289415.1). Lineage (GTDB taxonomy): Bacteria > Nitrospirota > Nitrospiria > Nitrospirales > UBA8639 > Nitrospira_E. The sequence goes on along the minus strand of JBATLR010000207.1, from coordinate 476 downwards.
GCTGTCTTCTATGCCAAAGATATTTTGCAGGGGATGTGCCAAGCTGAAGTTATTAATAAAAATCAATAAAAACAATTTATTGCGATATCAGGAGGCGTGAAGTTTGCTTGTGAAATTTGCCGAATTGCGAAATTTCATAAGACCAATTTGCGAAAGTTCGCAAATACTATAGAATCCTGGAAATGAAAAAATTCTGAAAGGGAATCGGGAAGAATTGAAAAAATACGGGTGGAAATCGAGCAGGAATTATTTCGCGCGGGTAATACCGAGGGTTTTCATACGGGAGGCGAGGGTGGAAGAGTTCATGCCCAGCAGTTTGGCAGCTCCTTGTTCACCGGATACTTTCCAACTACTTTGTTCCAGGGCTAGCAGAATGTTTTGACGCTCCAGATCCTGAAGTTCCTGAAGGGTGCGAATGCAGGTGGGGGGCTCCTGTTTAAGGGGTTCGTGAGGAGAAGAAAGTTTCTCTTCAACAT
>JBATLR010000206.1:0-2522 GCA_049289415.1 Nitrospirales bacterium | reverse complement strand
GTCCCATCTCTCGCCCAATCCAGTTGAAACGCATCAATGGCGGTTCGTACCGTTCGTAAGGTATGGCGAAGCTCTAACTCCTGCGATCGTTTGATGCTGACTTTCGCAATGGGAAGGGCGACTGAGGCTAATATAAACATAATGACCAACGTGACCAAGAGTTCGATTAAGGTTACCCCGCCTTGAGCTGGCGAGGATTTATTCCACCAAAATTCTGCCATGTTCCACCATGACCGGCACGGGTTGGCCATTGGCTCCCAGGACCGTGGATTGTTGAATGTGAATGTTTGAGGCGCCCGGCGCCGTAGCTTCGAAAACCACCGTGGCAAGTGAGCCATTTCCCTGGACAGATTTTCCCTCCTGTCCCATCTGAAGGACCAGTTGCCCTAAATGCGGAATGGCAGAAACGGTCAGACTTGGAACCATCTGTTGAGATGTCCTTACTGTCCCTTCATTAGCCTGCGTAAAGGAAAGAACCGCTGGATCATACTTAATCGTCAGGGACGTTTTCCCGATCAAAGACAGGTTTTGTCCCTGAATGGTTAAGGATATCTGCTCTCCAACTTTAACTGATGCGGCCGCTGGCAGTATTTGCAGGCGAGGTCCATTGGTCCCAGATTGGGATGCGTCTGCCGAATCTGGATCCACCGATGTTGAAATGGGTGTCTTCTCCTCAGTTAATTGGGGATTTTGTGGAAATGCAGACGATTCGGAAGCATTGGTCATATCTATGGGAAAGTCCTGGTTGCCCATAAGGGACACAGCCGGTTTGGGTTGTGAAAACATCGGCTTCGTGCTGTACTGATTGCTTGTGCCTGACCACAGCGTCTGTTTCGCCAATAGAAGTGGTTGGACGCTTCGAACAATATGGGGGGTAATCACCAAAATGACTTCAGTCGTAGTTTTATCGATTTTACTATTACTGAGCAAGCTGCCGAGTCCTGGAATGTCATCAATTCCCGGAATGGATTCCCGGGCTCGAATGTCATCTTCCGCTATCAATCCTCCCAGGATGACGGTTTCGCCATCCCGGATATTGAGGGCCGTGTCCGCAGTTCTGGTTCCAAACCGGAATTGGGTTATAAGAGGGCTGGCTTGGAGAGTTACTGGTTGTCCGAGCCTGGTGACTTCAATTTGCAAGCGGAGGCTAATCGCGTTAATCAGGTGTATCGTCGGCTCAACAGTGACTTTGATGCCTGTATCCTTGAATTCAATCGATGTCACCGTCGAAGTGGTGGCGGTTCCTCCCGTGGCGGCTTGTCCCGGCAGGACATTGGTGGTGGAAAGAAGAATAGGCTGTTTATCCCCGACATTAATGGAAGCTTTTTGATTATTCAGGACGCGAATTTTTGGATTCGAGAGGGTTTTTGCGTCAGCTTCCTGCTTTAAAAAATTCAGGAGCACGCTACTGGGAAACCTGAGCAGGTATGAGCCTTGCCCAATATCGGTAAGATTTTTAAAGGTAAAGGTTTGGGGATCCGTCGAAAAGGTGGTGGGGTTATCTCCCGGGAAGACCCCAAAGCCAGCTTGTTTCGCAAAACTCAAACCTATTGTTCTGCTTTTTGTTCGATTGACTTCCAATACTTCTATATCAAAGAGCACCTCGGAATCCTGTCGATCGTTGGCAAGGATAATCTGCTCGGCCAGACCGATCTTGTCTGGTTCATCCCTTATGACCACGGTGTTCAAGGGCTCATTCACATAGACGCGCTTGGTTTCCAGAATTGTCCGAAGAAGATTGGCGATATCTTTAGCTTTGGCATTGGATAAATAAAATGTGCGGATTTGCAGGTCATCAAATTGTTCTCGTTTTTGCTTGGTATCCGGAATGATCAAGAGCCGATCAGGACCCACGCGTTTGGCAAATAGTTGATTGGTCGTCAATATGAGATTTAAGGCTTCATCAAACGGGGTGTCTTTGGTAAAGATGGTGACGAGGTCATCTCGCACATCCTTATCGAATAAAATATCGATATTGGCGGTTCTCGCTAAAATTTCAAAGACTTGTTTCAGGCGGGTATTCTGAAATCGAAGAGTTACAGGTTCTGTGGAACCACCGATGGCTTGCGTGGCTTTCTGCAATTGGACCACTCTAGTGATGCCTTCAACCGCTTCCGTCAGGGAGGGATCTAGTTCCACGGTTGATTCATAAAGCGTCAAAGCTTCGTCGTATCGTCCGAGACCTTCCAGGTTTTTGGCGTCCAATAAGGTTTGTTGAGCGGACCTTAATCGCCAGACATCGTTCAGGGCCGCATGGTGTTCAGTCTTTTCAGGATTGAGACCCGTGGCCAATTGAAATTCCTGAAGGGCTTCTCCTATTTTCTGCTCTTTCAATAATTGCCTACCATGGGAGAAATGCTGTTCTGCCGCCAGAACTTTTACCGCTTTCAGTTTTTTCTCAAGTTCTAGATTGAAGGGGTCTTTTCGAGCAGCGTCCCGGTAAGCCGCCACGGCACCGTCGAAATCGCCTTTTTGTTCTAGTTCATCCCCAAGCTGGGTTTCACGAAGAGTGCAGGACATCA
>JBATLR010000205.1:0-6068 GCA_049289415.1 Nitrospirales bacterium | reverse complement strand
CAGGCTCTAGGCATACAAGGGTAGATAGTGCCATCATTCCAGCAGGGTCAGTTTCCAATCAACCCCGCGAGCCCGTGACTGCACGGGGCAATTCCACAAAACCTCAATCGGATTTAATTCGAAAAGCCCACGCTGTCCTCCAAGACGAACTCGAAGCCCGTACAAGTCTGGGAACGGAGGTCCTGCCAATGGATGCCCTCCCTAACTTGCAGGATCTCGAAATTACTGTGGAGCCATTGCGCCAACAGCCAGGGACGTTGGTCGACGCTTTAATGGATGTGCCGAAACATCGGCCAGAGTCCTTGGCCCACATGGCATCCCGATTCCCCAAGCTTGAAGGGTTCCAGCCTGAGGATAATTTCCAACCAATAGTCCTGCTCAAGATTCCCTTACCCGTCAGTCCAGGGCAAACCGGTCACATAAACTTCACCCTGATCAATGACGACCCTACAGAAACAGCCGTGCATACCCTATATACGACGAATCTTGTTGGCATGTCCGGGCACAGAATTCCAGAGACATCCATAACCGTGCTTCCGAATCCGGTACGAATCCCCCCTGGAGAATCCGTAGACGGGCGCATTCAGATTCAAGTCCCCACCGGCACTCCCCCAGGGAGCTATGGCGGGTTGCTACAGACGGAAGACATCACCCGGCTCCAAGCCGTGATCCGCCTTTCTGTTTGTTCCTAGGGAAGATTCATTCGGGTTCTGGACAGGATTGCGGTGAACCAGGATTTTCAACACATGTGCATGAATCAGTGCGTGGCGAAAAAAGAACTGGACGATAGCGACAGCGGTATGACCAATCGATAGAGCGGGGTCAACCGAGCCTCCGGAAAGTATGTGTCAGTGCATAAGGAAAGCCCTAGCGGCCAAGAATGCGGGGGGCGATCTTCTTCAGCATTCTGTTCAGAGGGGTTAGGCATGACGTTCGAAGAGATCCTGGACGCGACAATGCGATTGCTTGAGAGCCGCAAGCGCATAACGTATGGGGCCCTCAAGAGACAATTCAGTCTCGATGATGAGTTTCTCGACGACCTGAAGGCCGAACTCATCAAAGCTCAACGCGTCGCTGTTGATGAGGGCGGGGAAGTGCTGGTGTGGACCGGCAGAAGTGAAGCAACGTCTAGCCAAATCACAGAACAGGGAAACGTACCTAATACTTCGCGAGAAGGTCAGGTCACCCACCAAGCTGGGCCTTCTACTCAGGCTGAAAGGCGCCAACTCACCGTGATGTTCTGTGATCTGGTGGGGTCAACGGCGCTGTCTGAACGGCTTGACCCGGAAGACCTGCGCGATGTCATTGGGGCATACCAGGAGACCTGTGACCAGGCCATCCACCAATTCGATGGAACAATCATGCAATTCCAGGGCGATGGGATCCTGGTGTACTTCGGGCATCCTGTAGCCCACGAGGATGATGCGCAAAGGGGAGTCCTCGCCGCTCTCGAGATCTTGGATGAGCTCCCGAAAATGAACAACTGCCTACAGCAGCTTTGCGATGTCCAGCTGAGTTTGCGGATTGGGATCCACACCGGCCTCGTCGTGGTTGGAGAGATGGGAAGATCCGGGTGGCTGCAGACGGTGGCCCTTGGGGAAACTCTCAACGTGGCTTCCCGAATCCAAAGCCTGACTGACCCCAACACCATTGTGATTAGCGAGGCCACGCTTAACCTGGTCAAAGGTTTCTTCACCATCCAAGCCCTTGGTGAACATAACCTCAAAGGGATTACCCAACCCATAAAACTCTGGCGCGTGCTAAAGAAAAGTGGCATGCAAAGTCGTTTCGAGGCCGCGGGTAGAAGGCTGGCCCCTCTGGTGGGACGGGAAAACGAGGTTGAATTGCTTCTCAAAAGGTGGGATGTAGTCAAGGATGGCATTGGCCAGGTTGTCATGTTGAAGGGAGAGGCCGGAATCGGAAAAACGCGATTGCTGGAGGAGTTTAAAGAACATCTCAAGCACGACAATCCCACGCTTCAGGAATACCGGTGCTCCCCCTTCTACCAACACACCGCCCTCTATCCAGTCATCAATTTATTGGGACAGTGGCTCCACTTCTCACAGGAAGATTCAGCTGAGGGAAAGCTCCGCAAACTGGAGGGGGGTGCCAATGCTCTCAAAAATTACCCTTCCAAAGATGAAGCCGTGTCGCTTCTGGCCAATCTTCTGTCGGTGCCACTGGACACGAGATATGGACCCCTCAAGTTCACTCCCGAGACTCAAAGACAGAAGACTCTCGAGGTACTGCGAGCATTATTATTGGAGGCATCGCCTGGCCGCCAGATGCTATTCATCGTCGAAGACTTGCACTGGGTCGACCCCACGACGCTCGATTGGCTGACCATGGTGGTTAACCAATCCGCCAACACAAGCGTTCTGGTCATACTCACCTCTCGCCCTGGTTTTGAGCCGCCATGGTCAGATCAAGCGAACTTAGGGAATATCCCGCTGAATCGGTTGAGCGGAATAGATATTGGGACAGTGGTAAAGGGAGTGACAGGCGGAAAAACGTTGCCTAAGGAGATTACTAAGCTGGTTGTCAGCCGGACAGACGGCGTGCCGCTATTCGTCGAGGAACTCACCAAATCATTACTGGAATCAGGACTGCTCCACCAGCGGGGAAACGAATATGAGCTAGCAGGAACACTTTCTTCAATGACGATCCCTGCCACACTTCAAGACTCGTTAATGGCCCGGCTGGACAGACTCTCGACAGCGAAACCGGTGGCCCAACTAGGAGCGACCCTGGGCCGGGAATTCAGCTATGAGCTCCTTCTCGCGGTGTCCCCGCTCGAGGAGACCACCTTGCAGAATGAGCTGACACGACTGGAAGAAGCCGAACTCGTGTATCGACAGGATTCGTTCCCTCAGGCTAAATACACGTTCAAGCACGCATTGATCCAGGAGGCCGCATACGAATCCTTATTGAAAAGTACGCGGCGAGAGTTTCATCATCACATCGCCGAGATACTGGAGAATCGGTTTTCATCCACAGCCGAGTCCGAACCCGAACTCTTAGCCCATCACTACACCAAGGCGGCCTGCCCTGAACGGGCTATTCCTTACTGGCAGCAGGCGGGGCAATGGGCGCTGAAACGATCGGCCAACTCTGAAGCTATTACTCATCTTGGAAAAGCATTAGAGTGCCTGGAGAACCTCCAGGATACAAAAGAACGTCGAGAAACTGAGTTGGGCTTGCAACTTTCATTGATGCCCGCAAACATGGCGATCCGGGGCTGGGCGTCGGAAGAAGTTGAGGCATGTTGTGTGCGGTCCCGTGAACTGTGCATTGAATTGGGCGACCATCAGCGTATAGTTGGAGCCATTTGGGGACTGTGGACTGTCCACTTTCTTCGTGCAGAATTGGACAAGGCCCTAGAACTGGCTCAGCAGGTTTTGAACATGGCCTCGGGAGCGGGCATAAAGATGCTTAAGGTGACGGGTCACCACGCCGTCGGCTTCACCAAATACTTTCGTGGAGACCTGCAAGGAGCAAAGCAACACGCCGACGACGGTATCAAGGCCTTCGAGCTGGACACAGAGAGGCAGATTGTCCATGCCTTCCAGATTTCCTCAACGATGGCGCTCCGTTTCTTCCTCTCGGCTAGTCTTTGGTTCTTAGGGAAGCCAGAGGGAAGCTGGCAAGAGCGCGAGAAGGCTTCTTCACTCATTGGGGATTTGAATCATAAACCGAGCCAAGCTGCATTCATGTCCTTCGAACTTTGCTTCTATCTCTATTCCCGCGACCCGAAACGAATGAAGCAAGCGGTGGAAGAGTTGATGAACCTGTCCGAGGAGGAGGGATTCCTGCTATACGTTCCGGTCGGAATGATGTATTTGGGTTGGGCCTTGGCCGAGGAGGGAAACGTTGAAGAAGGCCTCCAGCAGATGGAACGAGGTAAAAATCTTTATTACAACTGGGGAAATCGCATTAAATTCGTTGAGATTTTGGTCATGTATGCTGAGATTCTGAGGAAAGCCGGGCGAACGGAAGACGCACTGCGCGCTCTTGAAGAAGGAATGAATCATGCCAATACTCAGCAAGAGCGTTTGTTGGAGCCAGAGTTGTACAGAATCAGGGGAGACATCTTACTTGCGCAAGGCAATGAGCCTGCTGCCGCTAAAGCACTAGATCAGGCAATCGAGAAGGCTCAAAAGCAAGGTGCAGCCATGTTGGAACTACGGTCAGTGATAAGCAAATGTCGTCTCCAGAAAGCAATGGGAATGAAAGATGAAGCTCGGGACCAATTACGTCAAGTATACGATTCGTTCACAGAGGGTTTTGATACGAAGGATTTGATTGAAGCGAAAAACCTGCTAAAGGAACCGTGATCCGCTTAATTTGAAGTGGAAAAGGCACCATGGTCTACACAAACGAGGGGGTGACTCTTGAATACGATACTCCTGAAGCCCCCGCGCTCCAAGGGGAACAAGAACAAGACAACGATGCCTCCATCACCGTAATTCTCAAACCATCCTGCCCAAGCAACGTAGTCACCGTCCACTATAGGGTTAACGGAGGCCCTCTTCAATCCCTGCGAGCAGTTGCCCTGCGCACTGATTACGGGCAGAACGCCCAATATTTTCGCGCGACATTTTCCGACCTCGCTTTGGGTCAGATGATCGATTACGGCGTCACTGGCAGCTGTGCGGGTCGCCAGGTTCCGGATTCAACGGAGGCCAGTAAGTTGCCTTACTCCTTCCAGATTGTGAATTCCAAGAAGGCGAGTACATCTCAGGCCTTGTATGGCGATGAAGCCCAGCCACAAGGTTCAGTGTTTCCGCTTAACAGAATTAGCTGCGAGTTTCTGACTGGGGTCACTATCGCGATTGAGCCTCCACGTATTGTTGGGACTACCCCTGACGGCATTCATGTCACATGGAACGCTGCGACCGGCAGCATGGCCGGTCCAAGATTGAGTGGCAAAGTCCTTCAAGGCGCAGACTGGATGCGGATCAGGCCAGACGGCATCGCCAACGTCGACGTGCAGGCCTTATTGGAAACATCCGAGGGTGTGAGGATTATGATGACCTATACTGGCATTATTGAACTGGGAGAGGATGGGTACCAGAACTTTTTAGCCAACATTATGCCGATGAGGTTGGGGGTTTGGACGACACCCCGCTTCCTGGCCGCTGACGCAACGTATAAGTGGCTCAATCGTCTCCAGTGTGTGAGCATCGGAGAAGTGTCTATGAAGGAATTGACTTATGTCTATGACGTGTATTCGCTCAGCGTAAGGTGAGTCGACACCAGCGGTTTGGTCTGGCAGGCGGTTCGTCGAGGGATTCCCTATCCGAAACCCGGGATGGTCCGTTCTCACCATTGCGGCTTATAACCTCAGGGGCCGGCCAACTTGAGGGCATCGTCAAAACAGACTTTTATAAAATGGAACCTTGAACCAACGGATCATATGTAACGGTGAACCAAGAAGAGAGAGGAGAGGCCATGGAAAACGAATGCTGCCCTATTGAATGGACTGAAGAACAATGGAACCAAGTACAGGAAACCGTGCGTAGCGAGGCGGCCAAAGTCCGGGTCGCAGCATTGGCCTTGCCGATCTACGGACCTCTGCAATGTGATGCTGAATCGGTGTCGCTGCAGGAGGTCCGGCGGGAGCCCACGGCGGAAACCCATATCCTTGCCGCCCTGGCAGACGAAATGAGGGCCCAGGCAATCTCGGGTGCACCTTTACCTCAGGTTCTTCAGGCGTTAGAGGGTAATGTGAGAGCTGTCGAACATTCAGCCGCTCGACGGCGGGGCGAAGCGCAAGAACGCCTAATGGTAGATGACACGAGGTGTAGACCGCTCACCAAAATCTCGGTAAATGTCTATCTGACAAGCGCCCAGCTTTGCCAGCCGGACCTGTCCAGCGCCCTCATACTATTTCGACGCGCTGCGAATCTCATCGCACGTGTCGAGGACAGGATTGTGTTTGGGGGTCAGCCCGGGCCCGATCCAAACCCTCAGGCACTCAATATTAACCCCCCTATCTTCAGAGTTGCGGGCGGTGAACAATTCCGGGGTCTCATTGCCGAAGCACGTGCTCTCACCCCGCCCAACTG
>JBATLR010000204.1:0-27898 GCA_049289415.1 Nitrospirales bacterium | reverse complement strand
ATGATCACACTGTACATATGAATCGGATACGTGGGGGTCGGTGCCAGAACCACGTCACCCGGTCCCACCATAGCCAGGGCCAGATGCGCCAACCCTTCCTTCACCCCAAGGGTCACAATCGCTTCCGTCTCCGGATCGAGACTGACCTCGTAATTTCGTTGATACCAATCGCAAATCGCATGACGCAATTTCGTAATACCGCGTGAAGCCGAATAGCGATGATTGCGCCCAAGTCGCGCGGTCTCAATCAATTTGTCTACAATATGACGGGGTGTGGGCTGATCAGGATTGCCCATGCCTAAATCAATGATATCTTCTCCCCGCTTCCGGGCTTGGAGTTTTAACTCTTGAACCTGAGAGAAGACGTATCCTGGCAAACGTTGAATTCGGTAAAAAGGTTCCATTGTTTGTGTAAAATGACGAATCGTCCTTGATGGTTTGGGAAGGAAATGGATAGATAATCGTACGATTTAATAGAGTTTTTATTCTAGATGAGGTAACGCGACCAGTCAATTTCAGAGTATGGGAATTTTCAGTCAATTTTTCCCGATTCACCCCCCCTGAACTGAAAATCCCTTTATTGCAGGAAGATTTTCCCTTTTGCCATAATGAGATCTTGTTGATTCATCACTCGCCCGGACCTTAAAGGACTTCCATGGCACGACTCGGCGTAAATATCGACCATGTGGCGACTCTTCGCCAAGCTCGTGGAGGACATGAACCAGACCCCATTGTCGCGGCTTCGTTGGCTCACCTTGCCGGGGCCGATGGCATTGTAGTGCACCTCCGGGAGGACCGGCGGCATATTCAGGATCGGGATCTGACCATTTTGCGTGAAACCGTGCAGACGCATCTCAACTTAGAAATGGCCGCTGACGATGCCGTGGCCAAAATTGCCTTGAACATTAAACCCGATCTGGTGACCCTCGTGCCCGAACGGCGCCAGGAACTCACCACAGAGGGTGGGTTGGACGTGATCGAGCATCGGGACCGTATCCAGGCCATGGTGCAATTACTCCATGAAGGCGGCATTCCCGTCAGTCTGTTCATCGATCCTGATGTCAATCAACTTCGCGCCGCCCACAAGGTCCAAGCAGACTGCATAGAAATCCATACCGGTCGGTACGCCAATACCCGCCGTCAGCAGGAAGAAGATGTTGAGCTTGACGCGTTGGTTCAAACGGCCAAACTTGCGTCGAAATTAGGATTGCGTGTAAGTGCGGGGCATGGGCTGAATTACCGGAATATCAGGCGGCTAACCGGCATTTCAGAAATTGAAGAATTCAACATCGGTCATAGCATTATTGCTCATGCCCTCTTTGTCGGACTTGAACGAGCGGTCCGTGACATGAAACACCTCCTGGGTTAACGTCTACGAGAAGAAACAGGTTCCCATCAGTGTGCACGGGAAATGATCCGGAGATACCCACGAGCCAATTCAAAAACAGTGTAGAACCCGAATGTCGTCCTAACCCGTCTTCGCATGGCATGCGGTTGCTCATGCATTAACCAACCATTTCTCCTTGTTCCTATGATTTGCCTATGTGGGTCGTGACCGCTGAACAGATGCAAACACTTGATCGGCGCACGATTCAAGAAACCAAGGTTCCCGGCATCACCTTAATGGAGCGGGCGGGAACCGGTGCAATGAGCCACCTTATCGAAGCCTATGGTTCCCCTAAAGGCAAAAAGGTCGTCATTCTTTGTGGCAAGGGAAATAATGGTGGAGACGGTTTGGTTGTTGCCAGGCTCTTGGCAAAAAAAGGTGCAAAGCTAAAGGTCGTCTTGATGGCTCCACTCAAGGCACTCAGTCCCGATGCGAAGATTATGTATCGACGACTTAGCAAAATCATCAGACCATCTCTGTTAACCGTCAATCCCTCGGAGGAATCCCTGCATTCCCTCACCCAAGACGCGGATATTCTTGTCGATGCGCTCCTTGGTACGGGCCTCTCTTCTGCAGTTCGCCCACCTTACTCCTCCGCCATCGGAGCCCTGAATGCCTCGCAGGCCTTTACCGTAGCCATAGATATTCCGTCCGGCTTGGATAGCAACACCGGGGCCATACTGGGAGCCGCTGTTCAGGCGGATCTCACCGTGACGTTCGGATGCCCGAAACTCGGCCTGTATGTGGGTTCAGCCATCGACAAAGTTGGAACCATCCAAGTCGTCGATATTGGGATTCCCCAGGAATTTGTGGTGGATCTGAACCCCCAGATTCATCTTCTGTCCCAAAAAATGGTTCGCCCCCTTATTCCTCTTCGCCCTCTGTCCTCACACAAGGGGACCTTTGGACATGCAGGAATTGTTGGGGGTTCACAGGGGAAAACGGGGGCTCCGGCTATGGCTGGACTAGGGGCACTTCGTATTGGGGCCGGCCTGGTAACCGTGGCCACTCCTCAAAGCATTTCCCCCATTTTGGAGTCAAAGCTTCTGGAGGTGATGACTGATCCCATGCCGGAATCGTCCCAACACCTGTTGGGAATGGAAGCCTACCCTGGCCTTCTTGCTTTCGCCGCTAAAAAATCGGCTCTGGCTTTCGGACCCGGTATGGGGACCTCTCCTGAAACAACCGAGGTCTTGCGCCATCTCCTACCTCAACTGGAGGCACCCTGCGTTCTCGATGCCGATGCCCTCAACGGATTAGCCCAACATCAGCAAATATTTTCAGCCTTGAAACGACTGCCAATTCTGACCCCACATCCTGGAGAGATGTCCAGGCTTCTTGGAGTCTCCTCCAAACAAGTCAATGAGGATCGCATCGGCGTCAGTAGAAGGTTTGCCATGGAACATCAGGTGGTCCTGGTACTGAAAGGTGCCCGAACCATCATCGCCGAACCCCAGGGACAAGTGGCCATTTGTCCGACAGGGAATCCTGGAATGGCTTCCGCCGGAATGGGAGATGTCCTAACCGGAATCATTACCGGTTTATTAGCTCAGGGCTTGAGCGCTTGGGATGCGGCCCGGGCTGGCGTCTACCTACATGGATTGGCAGGCGATCTGGCTGCCGCCACCATCGGTGAACCAGGACTGATCGCGGGGGATGTGTTGACCACAATTCCTCATGCATTGACCCATACCCTATCTCATTTGTAGAAGCTCATGAATCTGAATCCCTCTCACGCCACACCTCATCAGTCAACCGGGAATGCCCTTCAACTACGGATGGCATCTGCCCAGGAAACCATCCGATTCGGTGAACGGTTAGGGCAACAGCTAACAGGAGGAGACGTGCTGGCTCTTACGGGTGACTTGGGAGCAGGAAAAACCGTTCTCACCTGTGGGATCGCCCTTGGGCTAGGGATTCCAATGGATCAAGTCAGCAGTCCCACGTTTACCCTTATTCAAGAATACCCAGGGACTATTCCGCTTATTCATGTGGATTTATATCGTCTTGAAGGGCCATCCGATATATCCACATTAGGATTAGAGGAATATTTCACTCCAAACACCATTGTCCTCATTGAATGGGCGGAGCGGTTCCCTCAGATATTACCCTCCGACCACATGGCCATTTGCTTGGAATACGGAGAGGAAGAAAACATCCGACTCGTAACCCTGTCTGGAACCGGACCCAAAACTATCCGCAAGGTGGCCAACATACAAGGAAATTTGTCAAACCCACATTGACTCAACTTATCGGTACCGCATACAACTGAACCAACATATTCGTGCGTCCATCCGATCCGAATTCAATTAAGAAGGCGCGGCATCGACCCACAAATGACATAACCGGCACACTCATTTCAGACGAGTTTTACCACACCCGACAATTATCAAAACGAAACAGCTCACCTGATGAAAGACCAAGAACTCTCCCCTCTCATGCGCCAATTTCAGGATGTAAAGGCTCAACATCCTGATGCCATTGTATTTTTTCGGGTTGGGGATTTTTATGAAATGTTTTTTGAGGACGCCGAAGAGGCCTCGAAACTCCTTGGCATCGTATTAACAGCACGAGGCAAAGCCAAAGGGGAGGCCATCCCTCTTTGCGGAGTCCCCTATCACACTTCAACCGGGTATATCGCAAAGCTCTTAAAGGCTGGGAAAATAGTGGCCTTATGCGAACAAGTCGAAGATCCCAAGCTTGCCAAAGGGCTCGTTCGTCGTGAAGTCGTGCGTGTCTATACCCCTGGAACCTTATACGATCATGAGTTGCTTCCCGCAGGAGAGGCCAATTTTCTGTCAGCGCTGTGTTATACCCCGTTATCCTCATCGGAGAATACGACCCTAGCTAATCGATTCGGACTGGCCTCCCTAGACCTTTCAACCGGCGAATTTTGGATTTCAGAATCCTGGATGAAGCATTCGTTACAAACCGTCGTCGATGAACTGGTCCGCCTTGAGCCCAAAGAAGTCATCTTTCCTGCCGGAATACAGGATGCCATGGCCTCAGCATTCCAATCCTTGCCTATCGCCCGTATCGTGCCTCGTGATGCCACAACCTTTGGCCTTGAGGAAAGCAAGACCATTCTTACAAGAATTTTCCAAGTCAATCATGTCGAAGACCTCCAGCTACATGGCCTCCATTCCGGACTTCAGGCTGCGGGTGGCCTTCTACACTATCTGGCGGACACTCAGCCCACCCTCGTGCATGCACATATACGACGGCCATGGATTCGACTCCTCGAACATGAAATGCAATTGGATCAGACCACCCTGCGAAATTTAGAAGTTCTCAAGCCCGTTTCCGAACAACGCCAAAGCCCTACCTTACTCACGACATTGGACAAGACCAAAACTCCAATGGGCACAAGACTTTTGCGGGAGTGGATCGTCCGTCCCCTGACCCAGGTCTCGGCCATACAACTACGACAGGAAGCCGTGAAGGAATTGGTCCTTCATCTTGGGATTCGCATGACGATTCGTGAACATCTGAAAACGGTACAAGACCTTGAACGACTGAATAGTCGGATTGTCCTGGAAGTGGCCAATCCTCGAGACCTCATTAATCTCCATCGCTCTCTGGAAAACTTGCTCCTCCTGCAACAACTCTTACCGTCCCTCCAGTCTCCCATGCTGCAAACCCTCCATGAGGCGTGGGATCCCCTACAGGATGTCTCATCCTGGATTGCCGACACCATTATTCCCAATCCACCCCTTTCGGCCAAGGAAGGAGGCATTATTCAAGCAGGGGTGAATGCAGAACTTGATGAGTTGCGAATTCTGGCAAAAGAAGGCACCCGGTTACTAGCCGAAATGGAAACTCGGGAACGCAACCGGACCGGCATCGACTCTCTCAAGGTGAAATTCAATCAGGTCTTTGGCTATTACATTGAAGTGACGAAAGCGAATTTATCGCGGGTTCCTACCGATTACCACCGGAAACAAACCCTGGTCAACGCCGAACGGTTTACTACCGGAGAGCTACAAGACCTCGAAGGTCGGCTCTCGAGCGCAGATCAAAAGATGAAAAGTCTGGAAGGGCAATTATTTGGTGAAATCCGTCGCCGTGTCGCATCTGCCACCATCAGAATCCAGGGAATGGCGCAGCAACTGGCCAGGCTGGACGTCCTGACGGGTTTGGCGGAGGCAGCTGCCGTCAACCGGTATCATCAGCCGACGGTCCATGAAGGCGGAACAATCCAGATCACGGAAGGTCGACATCCGGTCATTGAGCACCTCCAACAGACTGAAGGATTTATTCCCAACGATACGATACTAGACTTGGACACAAACAGACTTTTATTGATAACCGGCCCAAATATGGCAGGAAAAAGTACGTACTTGCGGCAGGTTGCCCTTATCGTGTTGATGGCTCAAATAGGAAGCTTTGTTCCAGCTGAAACAGCCAGAATAGGAATCGTGGACCGGATTTTTACCAGAGTGGGTGCAGCAGACGACCTCAGCGCCGGCCAAAGCACGTTCATGGTGGAAATGAGTGAAACAGCAAGAATTTTGGACACCGCGACTTCGCGAAGCTTATTGTTACTGGATGAAGTTGGCAGAGGAACCAGCACCTATGACGGACTGAGTATCGCATGGGCATTGGCCGAATATATCTTAGACCGTGGACATCTGGGAGCACGAACCCTTTTTGCCACCCATTACCATGAAATGACTCAATTAGAGGCCCTCCGTGAAGGCATCAAGAACTATACGGTCCTCGTCCAAGAGAAAGGGCAGGATGTTCTGTTCTTGAGAAAAATCGTCCAGGGAAAGGCCGATCGAAGCTACGGAATTCAAGTCGCCAAACTGGCAGGGATACCAAAACCGGTACTGGATCGTGCAAAAAATATTCTGGCTCAGCTTGAACAGGATTCCTCGTCTACAAATGTGTCAATCTGTGAGGAGTCCTTAAATACCACTCCTCCCGAACACGTCTCACCAAAACCGCATGTTATATTAGATGAAGTCAAACAGATGGATCTTTTTTCGATGACTCCCCTTGAAGCTCTCAATAGACTCGCTGACTTCAAAGCTAGATTGAATGCGGATAATAAATAAAAAAAGGCCTGCGGATGTCCGCAGGCCTTTTTCACAAAACCATATTAGTAAAGAGCTTCTTGTTACTTAATGTTTATCACCCGATGCCGGTACCTTATATGGTTCTACTTTCTCATACTTCCCTTCTGCAGGGTCATAAATTTGGCCAGTCCCTTGATCGGAGTAGGGAATGATTCCCACAATGGCCTGCCCGTCTGGGATCAAGACATCATAAACCATTTTGCGATTATTGGGCCAACTATCAGCCCGTATTGCCTCTAATACAGGCATTGAACGAAGACTATGAATATTCCTTGGTTTTTCAGGAGTTCCTGCTACCTCTGAAACTGCCTTGGCTGATGAAGCCACCCGATGGTTTTGCTCGGTTTCTTGAACAACAATCTCCACCAAGCCATAATTTGATGGCTTCGTGTCTGTCATGACTGCTTGACTTGAGGAGTCCTTCCCAGCCGCGACTAGCGTTTTCCACACCTCATCGCTCCCTGGATACACCTTGATATTTTTGCCAGGGTAATATTTTTGCCAATAATATCCACTCTCCGCATTCCCACCAAATACGGCAACATTTATCCAGACGGCCTTATCGTAAGGATCGACCACAGCAACCCGCCCCTGGAGGGTCGTTGGCTTGCTTAAATCACCCCACTCAAACCGCTCCTGGAAAGCTTCGATTGCCATTGCACTCGAGGCCATAGCCCCAACTAGCGCCACGGCTCCAACAAGGGCCAACCCTTTCTTCTTAGCACTTTTCATAATGGCTTCCCTCCTCGACTAAAATTTTAATTCTAATCATGAATTATCAGACAATTTCTTATTCTTCTTGTAACAATTTAAATCCCGTGACCGTACGACCATCTACTTGCACTTCCATGGCCACGAAATCTTGGGCCGCCTTCGTGATTTGGTCCATTAATGCTTTGTCCTTGACTGCTAAACGGACTGTCGTTTGCGGGGTATACCATCCTGAATATGGATTGTTCTTTTCGTTCCCGCCCTGATAACCCCAGGCACAACAGGAAAACAATGAGTCAGGAAGCGTTTGAATTCGATCATCGGAAGCCCTGCCTGGAGGATTGCCTGTTTCTGCCGGTGCAGAGGTGTTCCAATACTGAATTCCGAATAAAATTTCTCCCTCAGGGTTGTCCGCCCAATGGCCAAAAACCCGCCCCTTTAAACTGGTAGCTGGTACACCTTTAAAAGAAATATCACCCTGGTGAGTGATATCATTTGGGTCACCCTTTGACTTGTCAGGACCAGGACCAGCTGCATACCCAACGCTTACTAATCCAAGACTCAACAGGCCAAAGGCACAGAGAGCTACCAATTCCTGACGTAGAGATGACTTCTTCATCTGCTCCCTCCTTACAGTGTTAGAATGACAGAAAATTAAAAAACGACTTACCCTTTGTTTATCTTCAAAACCACTTTTCCCTAGTTCTGCATACCCCTAATCCAAAAAGGAAAACCAGGTATTCGAGAGGGTCCAATGCTACTCATCCAGGTCATGGTTGTCAAGCGAAAAAATAGGCGGTTTTAATGATCATCCCCACCTCGGAATTCCTCTTTTTGGGATAGGTCCCAAAGCCGTGACCACAAATTGCTGTAGATCAAATAATTTCTGGCTTAAATGACGAATTTGTTCAGGGGTAATTCGATCAATGGCCTTCACCATCTCCTGGAGGGTGACATGACGCCCTTGGTACATTTCGTCTTTTGCCAATTTATTCATCCGCCCGTATGTGCCTTCCAAGCCCAACATCAAACTTCCTTTTAATTGAGTTTTGGTTCGCTCTAATTCATGGCTCGCCACTTCCCGACGACATAATTTCTTGGTTTCTTGACAAATTCGGTCAATGACCGCCGCCATTTCATTCGGGCGGGTGGCGGCATAAACGGTAAGCGTCCCACCATCCAAAAAACCAGAAAGATGCGAATAAATGGTATAGGCCAATCCGCGTTTTTCCCGGATTTCCTGGAATAATCTCGAACTGACTCCGCCTCCCAGCATTGTGCTTAAGACATGCCCCGCATACCGATCCGGATGCCCCACCGGCAATCCCTTAAACCCAACACACACATGAACCTGCTCCAAGGGTTTAACGTGAAGACTTTGGCGTTCCTGCGGCTGATCGGGCCAGGGTGCTTTCTGGATGGTTGAGGAACGCTTGCCGTATCCACCCTGTTTCCATTGCCCAAAATACGTGTTGACGGTATCAATGATTTCTGGAAAGGAAAAGTTACCGGCCACTGCGACAATCGTGTGTTCAGGGCGATAATGCTGTTGCCTATACTGCATCAGCGCTTGACGGCTGAGTCTTTTCATCACCCCAGGCTCTCCCAGAATCGGACGCCCCAACGGGTGGGAGCCGAAGATATCCTTGGCATGCAATTCATGAATATAGTCCTCTGGGTCATCCTGGACCGTACGGATCTCCTCAAGGACGATTTGTTTTTCTTTTGCAATGTCCTTGGCCGAAAACCTTGAATGGTGAAACAGATCGGCAATGAGGTCAAAAGCCAGCCTCATCTGCTGATCCAGCACCTTGACATAAAAAGCCGTGGCCTCATGAGTGGTAAAAGCATTCATTTCACCACCCAAGGCATCGATCTCATTGGAAATTTGGGATGCAGTCCGTTTTGGCGTGCCCTTGAACATCATATGTTCAATGAAATGAGAGAGGCCACCCTCACCCTTTCCTTCGTCACGACTTCCGACCGTGGCCCATACCCCTAAGGCCACGGACTTCAAAGATGACATCCGCTCCAGGACAACCCGGACTCCATTATCCAATATGACTTTTTTATACACGCGTTGCGACTCGGGCAGGCTTAAGAGGTGAGCTGATCCTTGTCCGTCTGTTCCGCCATGGCGTCTTTTCGGCTAAGACGGATCTTCCCTTGTCGATCAATTTCCAGAACTTTCACAAGAATCTGTTCACCTTCAGAAATTTCGTCCGTGACCGATGCCACGCGGTGAGGGGCCAATTGCGAAATGTGCACAAGCCCATCCATACCGGGGAGAATCTCCACAAAGGCGCCAAAATCTACAATCTTTCGCACCGTCCCGAGATAGATTTTCCCAATCTCCGCTTCTTCAACGATCCGCTGAACCATATCCATTGCCTTTTGGGCCGACTCCCCGTCTACGGCTGCAATCGTGACCACTCCTGAGTCATCGACATTCACTTTCACTCCACAATCGGCAATGATGCTACGAATCATTTTGCCCCCAGGCCCAATGACATCCCGGATTTTATCTTGCTTGATCTGGATGGTGGTGATACGTGGCGCATAGGCTGCCAGCCCGGTACGAGGGACAGCCAAGCATTCATCCATTTTCCCAAGGATGTGCAATCGCCCTTCACGGGCCTGCGCCAACGCCTGCCGCATCAGGTCAGGGGTAATTCCGGCAATCTTAATATCCATCTGCAGGGCTGTGACTCCATCTCGCGTTCCTGCAACTTTGAAATCCATATCGCCCAGATGATCTTCCATTCCTAAAATATCTGAAAGAATCGCAACGCCACCCTGTTCCAAAATTAACCCCATCGCGATTCCTGCCACCGGCGTTTTAATGGGTACTCCCGCATCCATCATGGCTAATGCCCCACCACAAATCGTCGCCATTGAAGAGGACCCATTTGATTCCAAAATATCCGAGACAAGTCGAATGGTATAAGGGAACTCTTCCTTGGTGGGAAGCACTGCTGCTAACGCACGTTCGGCTAATTTGCCATGGCCGACTTCACGCCGTCCCGGACCACGAAGCATTTTCGCCTCACCCACGCTAAAAGGCGGGAAATTGTAATGCAACATAAATGACCGGAAATACTCTCCTTCCAACGCATCAATCCGTTGCTCATCATCTGAAGTGCCCAAGGTCACCACAGCCAATGCCTGGGTTTCCCCTCTGGTAAATAAGGCAGAGCCATGAGTCCGGGGAAGAATCCCTGCCTCAGAAGATATGGGACGAATGTCGGATAAACCCCGGCCATCGGCTCTCTTCTTTTTTTCCAGAATCATTCTCCGGACCTCGGAATATTCCAAATCTGCAAACACTTTTTTAACCTTGGCTTTTCGGTCCGCATCGTCTCCGGCCACGGTCTCAATCGCTTCTTGGAGAATTTGGGCAAACCGATCCTGGCGTTCGGCTTTGGCTGCAATATACATGGCCTCACAAATGGGAGCGGCCGCGACCTGACGTACGGCTTGCTCAAGTTCAGGGTCGATGGCTTCCACCTGCAATACCCGCTTGGCTTTGCCCGCCTTCGCTTGTAATTCTTCAATTTTGGCGACGATATTCTTAATTTCACGATGAGCCAGTTCGATCGCATCAATCATCGTGTCTTCTGAAAGCCCATCTGCACCAGCCTCGACCATCATCACGGCGTCCTTCGTTCCGGCCACCACGAGATTTAACTCGCTTTCCTCCTGTGCCTTCTTATCGGGATTGACCACAAATTGGCCGTTCACTCTTCCAATTCGGACCCCTGCTAATAACCCGGACCCGGGAATATCAGAAACGGCGAGTGCTGCCGACGCGGCCACAATGCCGATGACGTCCGAAGACATGGTCTGATCAATAGAGAGCACCGATACAATGATCTGGGTTTCATAAAAGTAACCTTCGGGCATTAATGGCCGAATCGGACGGTCAATGAGTCGGCTGGTCAACACCTCTTTTTCGCTGGGGGCCCCTTCCCGTTTGAAAAACCCGCCAGGGATTTTCCCTGCTGAGTAGGCTTTTTCTTGGTAGTTCACGGTCAGAGGCAAGAAATCGGCGTCAGCCTTCAAGGTCTTTGAGGCTACCGCCGTGGCGAGCACCACGGTATCGGCATAGGTCGCCAACACGGCACCATCCGCTTGCTTGGCCATTCGACCAGTTTCCAAACGAAGCGGGCGACCACCAACTTCCATTTCAACGAAATGAATCATGTTTCAACCTTTCTGATCCTTGAGTGGATATATTGATATGGAGTGTGAGGCTTCGCTTCGCATTGAGAACCGGGTATCTGTCACCCATCTCATTGATTCTGCTCACCCTAAAACCTGTATTTTGTCTTATTTTCGTATGCCCAGTGCTGCAATCACGGCTTGGTATTTTCCCTCATCTCGACGCCGCAAATAATCTAATAACTTTCTTCGCTTACTCACCATTCGCAAAAGGCCCCGTCGGGAATGATGGTCTTTTTTGTGTGTCTTGAAATGTTCGGTCAAACTCGTAATTCTATTCGTCAACAAGGAAATCTGCACTTCAGACGAACCCGTGTCCTTGTCGTGAATCCGATGCGATTCTATTGCCGCGGTTTTTGCTTCTTTCGTTAAGCCCATAACTCCTCCTCCAATTCCTCAAGGTTACATGAATTCAGTAAGAAATTCCTTCTACGAATGTCGTCTTATCCCACTAATTAAAACCAATTTTTTATACCCTAGGCAAACACCGTTTCAATTGCTAATACGAGACCTCCCTTGCCTGCCTGAAGAACCGGGCCTCTCCCCAAAGCAAGCAATTGCCCATCTTTCTGTTTTACCCTCACCATATTGTTGTCCCCCATGGGTGAAACTTTTGGTTCCAAATACGAGTCGACCACCCGATCCCAGGATATCGCATTTCCATGGAGCACCTTTCGAGCATCATCTCTATCGACCTCAACTGCGGGAAACCCTTCTAAAGCCTGGTCTAAACCCAAAAATGCCCCATCCAGATGGGAGAATTCAAGTCCCCCAAGCAGGGATTCTATCTCAAGAGCCTGATCAACATGAATAGGCCCGACCCGTCGTCGTTGAAGCCATTTCAAATGTCCACCCACCTGCAATATGTTTCCAATATCCTCGCAGAGCGTTCGAACATAGGTTCCCTTAGAACAGACAACCCGAAATGCGACCTCAGGGACATTCAGTCTTTGGATTTCTAAATCATGGATCACCACGGTTTTTGACGGTCGGTCAACCGTTTCCCCTCTCCTGGCTTTTTTATACAAGGGTTGCCCCCCGATTTTCACCGCCGAGTACATGGGTGGCACTTGCTGGATAGCCCCTTGAAAGGTCGCAAACACTGACCGGATACGGTCCTCCGTCAGAGATTCCACTGGAGATTCTTCTAATACCGTACCCCAAGCATCTTGCGTATCGGTCCGTTGGCCCAATTGAAGCACGGCGCCATATTCTTTTTCCCATCCCAATAGATACTGGGCAATTTTGGTTCCTTTTCCAATTAAGACCGGCAATACACCTGTCGCATGGGGATCCAAGGTACCGGCGTGTCCGACTTTCTGAATTCCCAAACCCGACCTGAGGCGTTGCACCACATCATGCGACGTCCATCCATCAGGCTTATTGACATTCAGAACTCCATGTAGGGCCATCCCCTTCGCTGCCTTCCCGGTATTAGAATGGTCGATGCAAGACCCCACTGGTGCCATTACCCCTCTACACTTTCACTCGTATTGGGGAGAGAGGAAGATGCTTCAGTTTCCCCGGAATTCCCAGATTCCTCGTGAAGGGAATCCAATAACTTTTCAATTCGATTCCCATACTCTGCACTCGTATCACGATAAAAGACTAATTCCGGTGTATAGCGCAGATTTAACCGTCGTCCCAATTCGGTTCGAACAAACCCTACTGCGCTTTTTAGACCCGGACCCGTCACCTGATCAAAATGGGCTTGATCCAAAGCAGTCACATATATCCGAGCAATTTTGAGATCAGCGGTCATCTTCACACCTGTGACGGTCACGAATTGGATACGTGGATCTTTCGTTTTTCTGGAAAGAATCTCTGCCACTTCCATCCGGATCTGATCGGCAACCCGTGTTGCCCGACTACTATTTGTTTTTGCCATGACGTGAAAAAATAATGGGAGCTTACAAGACTTCAATCTGGGATCGTAAAATCTCGAGGGAGGGATTTGATCGTATAAAGTTGAGGACTTGGTCTAAGACTTGATTGACCCTTCCCGTGTCATTCGCCACACACACCACCCCCAAAATGGCTTTTTGCCAAAGGTCTTGTTCATCAATTTCAGCAACGGAAACATTAAACCGATTTCGCAATCTGGCAATCAAGCTTGAGAGGACCTGACGCTTCCCTTTCAACGATTGGACATCAGGGATATGGAGTTCGAGCGTGCACAACCCCACGATCATCCCCATTCAGGATTCCCTTATCCATTCAGCATTATAATTTGGTGGCCTCCTCTTCCAATACGTAGGCCTCTAACACATCGCCGATTTTTAAATCATTAAAATTCTCAACTCCAATTCCGCATTCATAGCCCTGCTGAACTTCCCGTGCATCGTCCTTAAAGCGCCTTAATGATCCAATTTTTCCTTCATAGACCATCACCTGATCACGAACAACTCTCACTTTGGTATTCGAACGGGATATCAATCCATCATTCACATAACAGCCGGCAATGGTGCCCATTTTCGGAACGGAGAATAGTTGCCGAACCTCCGCATGCCCCATCACTCGCTCCTTGATCGTTGGAGCCAGGAGACCCTCTGCAGCCGAACGAATATCATCAAGAATATTATAAATGATGGTGTACAACCGAATTTCCACACCCTCACGTTCCGCAATAGCAGCCGCCTTCGAATCCGGACGAACATGAAATCCAATGATAATCGCTTTTGAAGCAGCCGCTAATAACACATCAGTTTCATTGATGCCCCCGACTCCACTATGAATGATCTTCAGCTTTACCGCGTCGGTAGAAATCTTCAGAAGTGCATCGCCTAACGCCCCCACCGATCCTTGCACATCCGCTTTGATAAGGAGTGGCAATTCCTTGATTTCTCCATCTTTAGATTCTGCATAAAGCTCCTCAAGGGTTCTTCTGGACGTGGATGCGAGACCTACATCTTTTTGCTTTTGCTGCCGGGCCTGGGCAATTTCCCTCGCAGCCCGTTCATCCTTCACCACGACCAGCTGATCCCCGGCCTCAGGAACCCCCAATAAGCCAATGACTTCAATCGGTATCGATGGCCCGGCTTCCTTCAAGCGTTCACCTTTGTCCGATGTTAATCCTCGCACCCGGCCGCTCACTGCCCCCACGACAAACGAATCCCCGATTCGTAAGGTTCCGGCTTGAATCAACACGGTGGCAACAGGCCCACGCCCCTTATCCAATTTCGCCTCCAAGACAACCCCTCGAGCGGAACAGGTAGAATCGCCTTTCAATTCCATAATTTCTGCTTGAAGTAACAACATGTCAAGCAACTGGTCTAACCCCTTGTTTTGCTTTGCCGATACTTCAACAAAAATGGTTTGGCCTCCCCATGCTTCAGGTTGCAAGCCATGCTCGGCTAAACTTTGCTTGACCCGATCAGGATTAGCCCCCGGTTTATCCATTTTATTCACGGCCACAATAATCGGCACATTGGCCGCTTGCGCATGATTAATAGCTTCAATTGTCTGAGGCATCGGCCCATCGTCTGCAGCCACAACCAAAACCACAATATCAGTAACCTGAGCCCCACGAGCCCGCATGGCCGTAAAGGCTTCATGGCCTGGAGTATCCAAGAACGTCACACCACGTTCACCAGCTTTCACAAAAGACGCCCCAATGTGTTGAGTAATCCCTCCCGCCTCTTGGTCGGTCACCTGGGTCTGCCGAATCGCATCCAACAACGAGGTTTTGCCATGATCGACATGTCCCATCACCGTCACCACAGGCGCGCGAGGTTCCAAATTTCCTTGCTCTCCTCCCTCAAGCACCTCATCCAAGAGAGCTTCCCCTCCCTTAGCAGCCACCGCTTCAACTGCGAGGCCATAGCCCTCCGCAATGAGCACTCCAGCTTCTAAATCCATGGGTTGATTGAGGGTTTTTGCAATATTTAAATCCATTAATTTCCGGATAATTTCCGTGGGTTTTTGGCCGATCACTTCGGCAAAATCTTTCACGGATATCCCTGCAGTGACCTTCATAGCTTTTTTCCGGGGTTTGGTGACTTCACCCACCGAAGGCTGTTGAACCTGACGGGTACGTTCCTCACGTCGCAACGTTGGTAATGGTCGAAGATCTTGCCAGACCGCAGCATCCTCAAACCGTGCGGCAAAGAGATCTTCGTCTTTCACACGCGCAACTTTTTTAATTTTTTTGCCTTTTTCCTCTATGGGAACCTCTCGCGATAAAACCGCAGCCTTCTTGTCTGGCTTCCCTTCACCTTTTTTCTCTTTTTCAGGGGATTTACTAGAGGGAGGGGTTGTGACACTTTTCTCCTCAAGAACAGGTGGAGGGGCCACAACACCAGGAAGTCCTCCCGATTCAGTGGGCGATAAGGCGGGGACCTCTTGATGAGATTC
This sequence comes from Nitrospirales bacterium, assembly GCA_049289415.1. Taxonomy (GTDB): domain Bacteria; phylum Nitrospirota; class Nitrospiria; order Nitrospirales; family UBA8639; genus Nitrospira_E. The sequence continues at coordinate 12,145 of JBATLR010000204.1, read as the reverse complement.
TACGGCCGATACGCCAGGACTCTGAGTCAAAACGGAAGCCGTCTCCAATGGAGACGCTGACTCCTCCTGGATGACCGTTGACTCTTCTCCCTCACCTTCCCCGACTGGAGATAATTCCGCCATCTCTTCCAGGATTTCTTCTTCCGTTTTTTTCTTCTTAATCAGTATGTGCTTTTTTTCGGCTTTTTTAGGCTCTTCGGCCACTGCCTCGGACCGATGCCTTCCAGAAGTCGACGATTCTTTTTTCAGTAGGCGCCCCCCCTCAGAGCTTTTTACACCAACAGGCCCTGAAACGGATGATTCCCCAGGTTTGGGCGTTGTTTCAGGAGTTTTACCAAGAATAATATTCATCGCCCATTTGGCCATATTGTCTTCCACGGTATTACTATGGGAACTAACCTGAATGCCAAGTCGCACCAATTCAGGAATAAGCAAACGGCTCTCCATCCCAATTTTTTTGGCTATCTCATGAACTCTCATGCACGTCCTTTACTGTGAAGCCGTATCCTTACGATCCCGAGCTCTGCCCTGACTCTGTTGGTACCACCGCTGGATTCTCCACGATTTCATCCTGTGAGGATCTTTCAATTTTGTTGGCGTTGTCTGCCGCCGGCTCTTCCGTAATTTGAGCAGCCTCTTCAGCCAAAGCTGCTTTAATCTCCTGGTCTCGTTCAAGCTTTTGTTTTTCGTATTCTGTTGAGCTAATGATATCGATCTTCCAACCTGTCAATTTTGCAGCCAATCGTACGTTTTGCCCATTCTTTCCTATGGCCAAAGAGAGCTGAGAATCGGCCACCACCACCAAGGCAGATTTCTTTTGTTCGTCAATCCCTACTTTTTCAATGGAGGCAGGGTTCAAGGCTTCCCCGATAAAAACCCGAGGATCATTTGTCCATGGAATGATATCTATTTTCTCGCCATGCAGTTCCCGAACAATGGCCTGAACACGTGAACCTTTGACGCCAACGCATGCGCCAACCGGATCAACCGCCTTATCCCGTGAAGCCACTGAAATCTTCGTCCGGTCACCAGGCTCACGTACCACCCCTTTGATTTCAACAATTTTCTCTGCAATTTCAGGAACTTCCAGACCAAACAATTTTACCACGAATTGGGGATGCGCTCGGGAAAGGATCACTTGCACGTCCTTTGGAGTTCGTCGAACTTCCAGCAACAAAGCCCGCACTCGATCGCCCCGTCTATGGGCTTCCCGTGGGATTTGCTCCTGAATGGGTAGAAGGGCCTCCGTTTTTCCAATGTCGACCAGGTAATTTCGACGCTCTTGGCCCAAAATTACCCCATGAACTAGCTCCCCTTCTTTTTTGGAATATTCCCGTTCAATCGATTCCCACTCAGCCTCTCGAACTTTTTGACAAATGACCTGCTTCGCGGCCTGTGCAGCTATACGCCCGAATTCTTCCAAATCAATGAGTGAGCCGATTTCGTCTCCCATTTCAGCTTCATCATCAATTTTCCTGGCATCTTCCAATGAAATCTCTGTTTTAGAATCCAGCACGTTCTCGGCAATCGTCTTTTTCTTCACGATAGAAATTTCGCCGGTTTCCGTATCAATGTCGACTTGAATATTTTCACCATGCCCAAATCGTTTCTTCGCAGCCGTGAGAAGCGCTGACTCCAAGGCCAAAATGACTTTGGCCTTATCGATTCCTTTCTCCCGACCGATTTGATCAATGACCAACATGAGTTCACTTTTCATATGTATTCCTCGCAAGGCACGATGAGCGGTTCAAACGGACATGGGCGGTTGGTGCGCATTTCCAGTAAAACGTTAGAACGAAACCTCTAATCTCGCTTTGGCAATATCTTCCCAGGGCACAACTACTTCCTGTGGATTCTTGCTTTTGTCATCCATCAAATGAATCCCCATGTCTGTAACAGCAATCAATTGCCCCAAGACAACTGATTGCTTGTTGATCGAGGTTTTCAGAGTCACTCGAAGTCGTTCGCCCACCACTCGTTCATAATCTTTTGAATCTCGGAGCGGTCGATCTAGACCAGGCGAAGAAACTTCAAACCGATAGGCGGCTTGCTCTGGGTGAAGAACCTCCCAGGTTCGACGCAGGGATTGATGGAATTGTTCACAATCTTCAATTCCAACTCCCCCCTTTTTATCAAGAGTTAATCGAACCAAAAGGTTGGCGGGTCTCCCGGTGCACTGAACCTCGAAGATATCCACTCCTAAGGCTCGAGCAATAGGTTCGCCAACTTGGCGAATAACTTGCTCAAGATTGTCAGCCGTAAAGGCCACCACAATTCCTCACTACGAGCGGCCACAAACCAAGACCAAAAAAAAGTGGGCTCACGCCCACTCTACTCGAAAATAACCTAGCACTTTCCATTTTTAAAGGCAAGAGCTTCCCCGATTCACAGCAACGCCCTAGCTGAGTGGAAATCCTTCATCTCTTTAACCACCCGCATAGTCCCGTACCATGGGCATAAGACAGGCCCCATGATAAGCTATTTTCTGAGTAGAGTGGTACTCACTTCCAGGTGAAATCTACGAGAGAGGAGTTCAACCGATGTCTTGTATAGTTTCAGTGGCCTCCGGTAAGGGCGGAGTTGGAAAAAGCATGGTCGTCAGCAACCTTGGCCTCCTCCTCGCCAAAAAGGGGCTTCGCGTCACGCTGGTCGACATGGACATTGGGGGAGCTAATCTCCACATCTTATTCGGGATGTTCCATCCTCCATCCACTCTCACAGATTTTTTGACAAACACTCTTACTGATTTAAATGGGATCGCCCACCCTATTCCCAGCCTCTCCTCCCTGAAGCTCATTCCTGGTACCGGGGAAACGCTGATTACCGCAAACTTGCAACATGCAAAAAAAAGACGCCTTATTCGGCACGTACAGAAGCTGGAGGCAGATATCATTCTGGTTGACGTCGGCGCAGGCACCAGTTATCACGCACTGGACTTTTTCCTCCTCGCGGACTATTACCTGGCTGTGGCCACTCCTGACCCGACCTCGGTCCTAGATCTGTATCGATTCATTAAACTTGCCGCCATTCGAAAAGTTCTTACGGCTTTTTTAGCCCGCGACCCAGTAGCGGACGCCCTTCTGGACAAAGACTTCCATAGTGTTACAGCAGTCCTGGAAGCCGTTGGAAGAACGAGCGAATCAGGTGTGGGGATTGCCCAAGAAGCCCTAAAAAGGTTTCAACCGGCCCTTATCTTAAATCGCATGACTCCCAAATCAAGGATCAATACCCTGCACTTACAACATCTGCTTAAGCAATATGTCGGAACCGACCTTTCTATCTTAGGAAATATCCCGGAAGACTTGCACGTGCAACAATCCATATTAAAATATCTTCCAGTAGTAGAACTGGCTCCCAATTCCCCAGCGACCATTGCGCTGAACCAAATTGCCGACAATGTACTTGGGATGGTGGGGCGAACAGATGGATCAATTGGCGGGATGGAAGAGCCCAGAAAGATCCGAGCATGAATAATTTACTGACGTCATGGCCTTAACTTAAAAGTCACATTGTCCACGACGCCTGCCGCAAATCACCTGACCTAGTTGGATGCCTTAGAGTGTTCTGCCAATGAATCCTGCAATTGCTTGACTTTTTCCTCTAATACCCTGCAATTCTTTTGAGCCACCTCGGCTTCCTCCTTTAAAACATGCAACTTCTTCGTAAGGTTATCAACCATGCCTTCGGCTGATTGCAGGCTCTTCAACGCATCAAGTCGATCTTCCTCTCCCTCCAGGCATTGTGCATTAAGGCGTTCAACCACACCTACCCATTCTCGAGCAACCCCCCCGAGCGAACCAGGAACTGGAGGTAGGGTGGCCTCCTTACCTAAAAGTCCAACGGCTTTCTGTACCCAATCGATAAACAGGATGGCTTCCCAAAAATTTAAATCACCCGCACCCCCGGATTCCTCCGCATGGGGTGCTTCGGCCCTTCCCCGCAGATCGGAAGGAGGAACCGGGTCCTTATGATTTTCCTTGGCACTCGGCTTGAGTGAGGAACCGTTATGAAATTGGTGAAGTAATACCGCAACACAGTGGCGACAAAAAGGTTGCTCAGTCGATGGACAGGAACACCTGGTCGACAAAGTCCCCGCTCGCAATTTAATGATTTGCGTATACACGCCATAGACCCCATGGACCTCGGCCGTGATTTGCGTCTGGTCCGCATCAAGGATCTTGACTCGTTGGGCGGAAAAATATTGATGGCCTTCTTCGAAGACGGTTCCCCCAACCACGGATTGAATCATATCAGCATCTAATTGGCTCAGCTCCTGAGCCGAGCAGGAAATTCTATTTCTCATACAGGTAACACCCAATCAAAAAAATGAGCCCGGCCTCCCACCTCAAAGGGTGAGGACGGTTTAATGTTTCGGAAAATATTACCGAGAATTAACCTTAGAGCCAATTACCAAGTTCCATTGCCATGATCTAAAACTACCACGTCCTGGAATTACCGCCTGGCACTCTACCCTGCCGCACGTGCCATCATGAAACCCGCCACCTCCACCGGTCACACAACCTCTGCTTCGTTTCTGGAAAGTCTGCTCGCCGAAGCCCCTGAAACCTTGCCTATCCTCAGGCAAAGTTGCATCCAAGTCCTAAATCTTACTCAGGATAAACGCTCAAATGCCAGCGATATTGGAGAAATCATCATGCGTGATCAAGCCATGATGGCCAATGTCATTAAAATCGCAAACAGCCCTGCCTATCATACCCGCACATCAGTCAAAACCCCAACCTATGCGGTGGCCCTTATCGGATTTGACGTCATTCGGGCCATGGTGGTCTCCGCCCAATTAATTGAACAAGCGGATACCTTTGGAGCCGACACCACCAATCTGAAACACCTACTGGCTCGCGCTCTGGTCGCGGGGACCCAGGCACAGGAACTGGGGAAAGCCATCAATTACGGGGAGACGGGATCGTTATTTACCAATGCGATGCTCTATTCACTGGGAGACCTCATCCTCGCCCTCTGTCGACCCGACGTCGCCGAACAACTAGCAGTCATACGCCGGGAGGATCCAGCCAAGATCCCAAAAGCCGAACTCACTCTTTTGGGAAGACCCCTGCATGTCATCGCTGCCGCCATGGCCAAGCATTGGAATCTGCCGGACAGCCTGGTTCAACTATTGGGGAAAAAGCCCGTCTGGCCCAAATCCCGCCCCGAAGCAGATCAACAGATCATGGAAGGTATTGTTCGAGCCGCGAATGAATTGAGTTATTGTCTCCTGAACCCATTGGCTGCCGGACAGGGAGAGGTACTCCAAGGGCTGATGGAACAGTTTCTTCCCCCATTCGGCCTCTCCATGATCCAATTGGAACACACCGTGTCCAAAGCCTTTAGCCAAGCCTCAGAAATCGCCTCGGCCATCAACATTGACCGACAGCACTTTCTTCCCGTATCTGAGGCCGATGGACTACTTCTTCACAATCAACACCTACATCGGCTCACTCAAACGATCCATCAAGTTCTAGACCCCGAAGGGATTCTTTCCAAAGAATCACCAACATCGGCGGAGCAAGCATCCCCTTCTCTCCAGCACTCTCCGGCCTCGGATAGGCCATTGCTGGATTTCACCATTCAGTCCATGAAAATATCCGAACCCTCCTCGCTGCTTACCTTTGTCACCCGAACTCTCCATGCTTCATACGGATTTGAACGGGTCTGGCTCGCATTGGTCGTACCGGGAAAAGATATGCTCCAGGCCAAAATCGGTTATGGTCCACATGTGGAAACCATCCAACCCGTGTTTCATTGCCCTCTTTCCCATGGAAACTTCTGGGATCGACTGCTCCATAGGTTTCACCCTATTCAATATGCTTCATTGATCAAAGAAGGGGAATGCGGAGGAATGCCTACCGACTTTGTAAAATACTGGGGCGACCAACCCGGGTTTGCCGGAACCTTATACGCGCCCAACAGGCCTATCGGAGTCATCCTGGTGGATCGAGGTTCTACGGGGTATCCATTGACCGACACGGATTTTGCCGCCTTTGCCTTAGTGTTGTCCCAAGCCAACGCTAACCTGGCTCGCTTAGCCCACAAGCACTAAATATATTGCACTTCATGCGGCACCCTTCTTTTGATAAAGGGTGCCGCACTATTTTTCTAAAGGATTTTCACGGGCAATGAAGTCCTACCCATGGGAGATGTACCCAGAATTCTGGCTGGTTTATTGAGGGGAAAACACAAGAAACTTATGGTGAGCCGCGTGCGGCTCGAACGCACGACCCTCGCCTTAAAAGGGCGATGCTCTACCAACTGAGCTAGCGGCTCACCGGGTCGCGATGCTAACAATGGATTCTGTTGTTGTCAAACTTACAGCCGAAAATACACAAAGAAGCATGTAAGTTATTAGCCTTTGCGTGACCGAACCAATGGATTCTTCACAACAATGGTATCTTCACGTTTGGACCCGGTCGAAATCATATCGATTCGGCATCCGGTTAATTCCTCTATTCTGGCTAAATACCGTTTGGCAGCAGGTGGAAGTCCCTTATACCCTTTCAATCCCGTTGTGTCGGTAGTCCACCCACTCCATCGTTCATACACCGGTTCACAACCGGCCAGCACCTGTAGGTCACCTGGCATTTCTTTGTGGAGTTTTCCCTGATATCGGTATCCCGTACAAATTTTCAATTCTTTGCAGCCATCCAGCACATCCAACTTTGTGATGGCCAATGAGGTGAGTCCGTTGATTCGAACGGCATATCGCAATAACACCATGTCCAACCAGCCACACCGGCGGGCCCGACCCGTCGTCGACCCGTATTCATTCCCACGCTGCATGAGTTGCTGACCCATTTCATCAGTCAATTCTGTCGGAAACGGTCCTCCGCCCACTCGAGTCGTATAGGCCTTCGTGACACCTAAAACTCCCGTTATCGTCGTGGGACCGACCCCACTGCCGGTACACGCCCCACCCGAGCAGGAACTTGAAGAGGTGACGTAGGGATACGTCCCAAAATCGACATCTAAATGGGTCCCTTGTGCCCCTTCAAACAACACACGCTTCCCCCGCTCGAAGGCCCGGTCCAGGACCAAGGCTACATCGGTAATATGCGGACGAAGTCGCTCACCATAGGCTTGATAATCTTTAAAAACCTTCTCAACGGTGAAACCATCCACATTGTAAATGCGCTCTAAGAACGCATTAATTTCCACCAGATTTTCCCGGATCTTTTGTTGCAACACATCCGGATTCAGCAAATCTCCCATGCGAATGCCGACTCGCGCCATTTTATCGACATACGCCGGACCAATACCTCGGCCCGTCGTCCCGATTCGGCGAGCCCCTTTCGCCTGCTCCTCAGCCTTATCAATAGCCTTATGATAAGGCATGATGACATGGGCCCGATTACTAATAAGAAATCGTTTTCCAACGGGAATCCCCTTGGTAGTCAAACGGTCCAACTCCTCGATCAACCCGGCCGGATCAATGGCGACCCCATTCCCCAACGCGCACACCTTCCCTCGATAGAGAATACCCGAAGGAATCAAATGAAAAATAAAGGTGCCTTTATTGGTAATGACCGTATGGCCGGCATTGGAACCTCCCTGATAGCGGACAATGATATCCGCATCCCTGGCCAGAAGGTCCACAATTTTTCCTTTTCCTTCATCTCCCCATTGGGAGCCGACAACAACCAATGCGGCCATAGCTTCCTCCACACGCACAAGACAAGAGCACGGGACAAAAAAAAACTCGGCCAGCGGATCAGCCAGAGCTTCAAAGGTGAATCGTAGGTCTCAACGCATAATTTGTCAACGAGGGAGTTCTGCATTTCTGGCCTTTGATTTTCTTGACCGAACCGTAGTCGCGTGATAGCATCATTTTCGGTGTGGGGCTGTAGCGCAGTTGGGAGCGCGCGTGAATGGCATTCACGAGGTCGCCGGTTCAATCCCGGCCAGCTCCACCAATTCATCCCTCCTTTCCGTCTTTTTGACCATGACAAAGGGGTTTTGACTCAGTTTTCATCTCACATATTGGATGGTGTTTCCGCATGCTGCATATTGAACAAATCTCCAAGAGCTACCCCACGAAACCCCTGTTCATTGAGGCTTCGGCACACCTCAAACCCAACACCCGTGTGGGGCTCGTTGGTCCTAATGGATCAGGAAAAACCTCACTGATGCGCATGATCCTCAATGAGGAGGAGATCGAAAGCGGTAGGATTCGACAACGTCCGTTTCTTCGCCTTGGCTATCTGCCACAGGAACTGGAGTCTTTGCCGGGAAACACCATTCTCGATGCCACACACCGGAATCAATTTCCCGATCACGAAGCCAAGCGGATTCTTGCCGGATTGGGATTTCAGGAGTCGGATTGGGAGCGCAAGATTGACACCCTCTCCGGTGGCTATCGCATGCGGGTGGCTTTAGCCCACTTACTGCTGTCAGCCCCCGACGTTCTCATGCTGGACGAACCGACCAACCACCTCGACAAACCCACGCAGCGTTGGCTGGAATCATTTTTACTCTCTTCGAATTTCACGCTGTTGATCATCAGCCATGACATTGGTTTTTTAGACAACATGGTCACTCATATTTGGGAGGTCCGAAACCATACCTTACAGGAATACCGGGGCAATTATACGCGGTTTCAAAAACTCCGGGCAGAGCGAGACGCCCAGGAAGAGGCCGCAGCCAATCGACAATCCAAAGAAATTGCACGCGTCCAGAACTTCGTCGACCGGTTCCGCTACCAGGCCAACAAAGCCAGCCAGGTGCAGTCCCGAATCAAACAACTTGAAAAAGTCAAACGCATTGAGCTGCAGCGGGACACGAAACGTTTGAAATTTAAATTTCCGGACCCGCCGGCCAGCGGAAAAGACGTCTTTGAACTCCGGAATATCGGAAAACGCTATGGCGATAAAATCATCTATGATGGCTTGGATTTTTCGGTTGAACGGGGACAACGGGTAGCCTTGGTCGGGGAAAACGGGGCTGGAAAATCTACACTTCTTAAAATCCTGGCTGGAGTCCTGGAATTCGAAAAAGGGTCCAGAACCCTGGGTCACGGGGTCACCCTCCACTACTTTGCTCAGCACCAGGCCGAAATCCTGAAATCTGAACATTCCATATTGGATTCACTGGAAGAAGCCGCGCCCATGACTGAACGCAATTTTTTAAGAGGATTAGCCGGCGCGTTTTTATTCTCCGGCGATGATCAGAAAAAACCCATCAAAGCCTTGAGCGGCGGGGAACGCAATCGAGTCGCCTTAGCCCGCATGTTAGTCGAGCCAGCCAACACCTTGCTGTTGGATGAGCCGACCAACCATTTGGATCCCACATCCGTGGATATGTTAACGGACGCACTGCTCCAATTTCCCGGGACCATGGTGTTTATCTCGCACGACCCCACATTCCTCATGCGAGTAGCCACGCGCGTCGTGGAAATAGACGATGGACAAGCCCGCGATTACATCGGCGACTATGAATACTATTGCTGGAAACGGGCCAAAGAACTGGAAGACCAGATTCCTCCGGATGATACACCCGACAAGAAAAAATCGAAGAAAAAAGAGAAGCCCCACAAAGAAAAACCCACCACCGAGCATTCCACGAATGGGACACCCACGACAACCGTCGCTCCTCCTGACGGTCCATCTCGAAGAGACCTCTCAAAAAGCATCGCCCGCCTGGAAAAGCAGGTCGCCACCCTGGAAAAAGAAATTGGTCAGCTTGAAGAACAGATCAAAGTTCGAGACGTGGAACTCGCCGACCCGGCCACTTATCAAGACTACTCCCGCTGGAATTCCCTCCATCACGAACGCGAACAATGGGGACGCGACCTTGATCGCCTCACCCACAAATGGGCCGACCTCGGCGCCCAACTCGAAAACCAACAATCCCAAATCTCGTAATACTTTATAAGTGGTTACTCTTTAGACTTTTCATTTTTAAATTCCTCAGCCTTTTTGGCCAAATTTTCCATGCACTTCCTCTGTTCCTGATAGCCTCGATAGAGATTGACAGGCATTAATTCCTGAAACTCCTTCGGTGAAAGCCCTTGATGCTCAAAATATTCTAAAAATGACACATTGAAAGCATTGAGCAGTTCATGTCTTGAACGGCAGAAATACCCTTCAACCCATTTAAAGCATTCTTTCAGTTCCTCCAGTTTTCCAGACTTGCACATTTCTTCCGCATGCCTTTGAAGATCTCCCATAGAAATATGCATGAGATCCTCATTCCAATCTATGCTTTCAGATAAATCCGGATATTTCTTCTTTACCTCCGAAAAAAACTCCTCGATTAGGTCTTTATCAGATTCACCCTCTACCCAATTGGGATACTCAAGATCTTCACTCATTATTGTCTACGATTCTTTCTGCCTTTAAATTACCTAATGTTCCTTTATCGGTATTTTCAAAAAACTTCCAAAGTATTCTTCTCTGGAAATCGCATCGTAATCGTTGACCAAACGCTGGACGCCCTTGAAAAATCAGCTCAGACATGCTGAAACCAATCGTGAAATTTACCCTCCACATTCTGGTCTCCTACTGAAGGACATCTGCCGCCCTGCCCCATAGGTGGGCGCTTTTAAGAACCGGCGGGCATTATCTGAGCCAAGCGAGTTGGTCCGCCCTCAATAAGTGACTCAATGTTTCCACAGTCTCCTCTGGCCTTGTGGTGTGGCCAAGCAGTGCAGGCGACTCCGGGGAAAAGGCGCGCACTGTTTGAGCCCTTCGAGAAGACTTGTATGGTGTTTACGGCTCATTTTTGAGAAGTTAGGAGGAACTGGGGTGGAGGGACATCGAGAAACATCTGCCGCACGGCGGACAGACTTCCTGAGAACTCTCCCACCCACACCGTCAACGTCGATGAAGAATCTCGCGGCAGGGATGCTGACCGCCGATTTGTCCGCAAGCTTACGTTGTGTGTGCCACCCCAGCCCCATTCATTTACTTCTGGAGGATACGCTCATGCCAATCTTGCTGAACGTCGGCGTGGATGTGGGCAAAGACACCCTGGTGGTGGCTTGTGCCGAAAACCATTTTCCTGTCCACAATGTTCCCAATCAGCGTGGCCCCTTGCTGGCTTGGCTGAAATCTCTCCCCAGTGGCAGCCGTATTGGTTTAGAATCCACCGGCCACTATCACGAATTACTGGCTGACTTGGCGCAGACGCACGGGTATTGCGTCTTTCTGCTCAATCCCCGGGAGACTCGGCACTATGCCAAGGCCATGGGGAATCGCGCCAAAACCGACCGGGTGGATGCCGTCTTGATCGCCCGGCTCATCGCTCAAGAGCACACGCGCCTGCGGGCCTACATGCCCCCCACCGCCACTCAACGCAAACTGGATCGGATGATTCGTCGGCGCGCTACGATCGTCCGCCTCAAAGGCACCCTCAAGCTGACGATGCGCAATCTGGGCGGCTTTGCCACCGAACTCAAGGCGGTGGTGGCCCGATTGGATGCCTTGCTAGCCAAAATGGATCGCACCATGGCTGCGATGGCCGCCGAGTCGCCGCACCATCAGGCGGCGCAACATCGGGTGGAAACCATTGTGGGAGTCGGCCCGTTGGTGGGTATCGCCCTGACCAATACCTTGGAACGCGTACCGTTCCGGACGGCGGATGCCTTCGTCGCCTTCACGGGGTTTGACCCTCGAGCGAATGACTCTGGGCACAGAGTCGGTCGCCGACGCTTATCCAAACGGGGGCCCGCGGAGTTACGGCGGTTGCCCTATAACGCCGCGATGTCCGCGATCAAAACCACAGTCTGGAAACCGATCTACGAGCAGTATCGCACTCGGGGCTGGAGTATGACAGCCACGTTGGTCATCATCGCTCGTAAGATCGCTCGAACCGCTTGGTCCATTCACCATTACCACACCACGTTTAATCCAGAACGGATCACACAATGCTTGACATAAACCATAGAATCTCAGGACAGGCTCCACGAGTTTGCGCGACCGCCGGAGTCGGCGAACCGCGAAGGGAACCCGAAGGGCCACACCACGGCCACCATGGTTTTGGGTCCTTTTGCCGAAACAAAAGGGCCTCGGCCGCCGAGCCGAAACCCGGCTCTTACCTCTGAATCCCATTCTTACCAGGGTGCGTTGCGATCTTCCTCGTGGTCAGTAGGAAGAGAAAAATTCATTGGTCGATAATCCCGGCGGCCTTCTAGTTC
>JBATLR010000203.1:0-7807 GCA_049289415.1 Nitrospirales bacterium | reverse complement strand
GTTTAATGCTTTCCACTATTTCATCATCGGTGACGGCCTCCATAGCCCCTTGGCTTTCCGCGGCGGTTTTTAATGCATAGTATCCATCCGCCGGATTGCCTATGGCCAGTGATTTGGCAATGGTGTGTGGCTTCACCGGTTTAAAAAAATCCCGATTCTCTCGAAATGCCGTGGCAATGGGGGAGCAGCCTTCTGCTTGCGCCCCGTTTACCTTGGTCTTCACCGAATCCACCAGGCCCAACTTCTCAAACTCTTTGAGGCCTTTCCAAATTTTCGTGAGCAACGATCCCGAAGCCATGGGCACCACGACCTGATCCGGAGCCCGCCACCCTAATTGCTCGACCGTTTCGAAAGCCAAGGTTTTCGAGCCTTCAGCGTAATAGGGGCGGATGTTGATGTTGACGAATGCCCAGTGACGTTCTCCCGCGATTTCGCTGCAGAGTCGATTGACATCATCATAGTTTCCTTCAATTTCCACAACGTTGGGACGATAAATCAGATTCCCCAGGACCTTCGCGGCTTCCAGGTCGCCGGGAATGAACACATAGCATTTCATCCCTGCAGAGGCTGCATGGGCCGACACCGAATTTGCCAGATTGCCGGTTGAGGCACAGGCGACTGTTTCAAATCCCAGTTCTCTGGCTCGAGTTAAGGCAATGGCCACCACGCGATCTTTAAACGACAGCGTCGGATGATTGACGCAATCATTTTTAATGTACAGGTTGTCCAGTCCGAGGAATGCTCCAAGATTTTTGGCATGAACCAGCGGGGTAAATCCGGCATGAAGACCGATGAAATTCGTGCCCTCCACGGGGAGGAGATCCACATATCGCCAAAGGCTGTGAGGGCCGGATGCAATCTTTTCACGCGTCATGACCTGTTTGATGGCGGCATAATCGTATTTGACCTCCAGTGGCCCAAAGCACAATTCGCATACATGAATATCCTGGGTAGGATATTCTTTCCCGCACTCCCGACAGACCAGAGCTTGCATTTTTTTCATAGCATCATCCTCCCCTCTTAACCGGTGGGGTTTATCCGTTGGTTAGCGTTGTAGCCGATGGTTGAAGTTGGCACGCCTCTTGTTCATAGTCGATGAGTTCCGTCAACGAAGGATTTGGGCCGCAAAGTGCACAGGAAGGATTCCGTTTGACGCGAATTTCTCGAAACGCGGTGGTGCGTGCGTCAAAATCCAGGATGCGGTTCGTCAATGGCGTTCCAATGTTGAGGATGAGTTTAATGGCCTCTGTGGCCTGAATGGTCCCAATAATTCCCGCAACGACTCCAATGATCCCGGCCTCCTGACAGGTAGGAACCACTCCGGCCGGCGGCGGATTTTTGAAAATACAACGATAGCAGGCGGATTGATTGGGAATAATAGTGAAGGCCCGTCCTTCAAACCGCAGGATTCCCCCATGGACGAGGGGCTTATTCTCCATATAACAGGCGTCATTGATCAAAAATTTTGCCGGGAAGTTGTCGACGCCATCGATAACGATATCGTATTGGCTGATCAGGTCTCGAGCATTGCGAGACGTCAATCGTTCTTCATGCATGTTGACCTGGACATCAGGGTTTAAGGCCAGAATTTTTTCCTTGGCCGAAAGCACCTTGGACCGTCCTACATCCGGAGTATGGTGAAGGATTTGTCGTTGAAGGTTGGAAAGATCCACCACATCGCTATCAATCAATCCAATAGTGCCAATGCCGGCTGCGGCAAGATAATAGGCGACAGGGCATCCCAGGCCCCCGGCTCCAACGATAAAGACTTTCGCTTGAGACAATTTTTTCTGTCCCTTACCGCCCACTTCGGGTAGTAAAATGTGGCGGCTATAACGGGTAATCTGATCTTCTGTGAAACTCATATGATCTCTGACCTTTTACGGTGTATGGGGTCATCCCCATAGTAGAGGAGAATGAGGCGTGTTGATATTCAAAAATGATTCTTGGCCATGGGAATTTTTCTCACAAAGCCGATATGCCCCGGCATATCGTAATTTTCCTTATCTTGTTTGAGGAAGGGAGGTTGTGTGCTCCTCCTCGTCTTGACGCTTCCTTCATGGAAAAGGTTCAGTGGAAATCCCCTAAATATTGAAATATTTCTCAATACTCAAATATCGTTCACCCGTATCGCAGAGAATCGTCACCACATTCTTATCCGGCCCTAAGGATTCCGCGACCTTTTGAGCGGCAAACACATTGGCCCCTGCAGAAATCCCCACCAGGAGCCCTTCCTTCCTGGCAAGTTGCTTTGTGGTTTGGTAAGCCTCTTCATCAGTCACGGTCATAATTTCATCAATGAGTGAGCGATTCAGCACCTTGGGGACGAAGCCTGCGCCGATCCCTTGGATTCTGTGTGGCCCGGGTTCTCCTCCAGACAAAACGGGAGAGCCGGCCGGTTCAAGCGCAATCACCTTGACCGAAGGATTTTTTTCTTTAAAGAGTTCCCCACAGCCGGTAATGGTTCCGCCCGTGCCCACTGCAGCCACGAATGCATCCACCTTACCCTCCAAGGCTTCCCAGATTTCCAAAGCCGTGGTCTTGCGATGCATGGCTGGATTGGCCGGATTAGAAAACTGGTTCGGCATGAAATATTCGGGATTTTGGTCCAAAATACTCTCTGCTTCTTTAATTGATCCACGCATCCCTTCCCGAGCAGGAGTCAACACCAATTGCGCGCCATACGAGGAGAGCAGGCTGGCCCGTTCCAGGCTCATACCTTCCGGCATGACGAGAATCAGTTTATAACCCCGAACGGCAGACACCAAGGCTAATCCAATGCCGGTATTGCCGCTGGTCGGTTCCACTATGGTGCCACCCGGCTTGAGCAGTCCCTTATGCTCTGCCTCATCAATCATATTGAGGCAAATGCGGTCTTTCACGCTGCCGCCGGGATTGTAAAACTCCGCCTTCCCATAAATTGTGGCCCCGCCTGGAGGGGAAAGCCGGTTTAATCGTACTAACGGAGTATGCCCGATGCCATCCGTAATATTCCGAAGAAATCCGGCACTCACGCGCCACCGCCCATGAAAAACAAAAACTCGAGTTTATCGCCATCTTTAATGGAGGTGGTTCCTAGTTGCTCCTGATCAACCATCTGCGTATTCAGTTCTACCGCGACAAGTTGCGGGTCAATATCTTTGGTTTTCAAGACGTCTAGCACCGTCGAAACCTCCAGGGTTTCAGGTTTACCATTGATCGTCAATTGCATACCGTGCTCCAAACGTAAGTACTGAGAATCCCTAAACAAAAAAACGTAACAAACCCCCACGAAGGGAGTCAAGAAATGGCGCGATTAGATGACTTGGTGTAACAGCGGCACCAGGTCTTTGGCACGGCCTTGAAAGGCTACGTCCACAACAGAGGAGTTTGGCGTCGGGTCCAAATTCAGTTCGACCACTAATGCGCCACCCTCTTTGGCAATTGAAGCAAAGGATGCAGCCGGATAGACTACGCCTGACGTGCCAATAATGAGAAGAATATCACAAGTACGCAATGCCTGATAACTGCGGTTCATATCTTCCTGATCCAATGATTCTCCAAACCACACAATATGAGGGCGTAATAACCCCGAACAGTCCGTGCAGTTGGGTGGATAGACCAAAGGCAGGTCGCGGTTCGGCGAAATCCGGTTGCATTGCGTACAACGCACTTTCCAGATGTTGCCATGGATTTCGGAAAGACGTTGCGAGCCGGCCAAGGCATGAAGTCCATCGACGTTTTGCGTGATGAGCCAAAAGTGTTCAATCCGTCGTTCCAGTTCAACGAGAGTTTCGTGTGCCGCATTCGGGTGTTTGGTTGCGACCAATTCACGCCGCCAGTTATACCACTCCCAAACAAGTTTCGGGTCCCGGGCAAAGGCCTCGGGCGATGCCAGTTCTTCAGGTCGGTAATTTTTCCACAAGCCTTCCGGTCCGCGAAACGTCGGCACGCCGCTATCCGCAGAAATTCCCGCGCCGGTAAGGACCGTGACCGACCGGGCTTTCGTAATACGGTCACGTACATCAAGAATCGTCAGATCCCTAGGCATAACATACATTCAAATTCAGAGTGAGAGAGGCAGACGCCATGTTAGGTTCCCATGGCTATTTTTAATCCTAGTTATGATGTATGGCCCAAGCACACTATTGAGAACATTCCATCACTGCCGGTGTCAGGAATTCCCTTATTCCTTATAGAGGCGGATGGTGACTTTTTGCCCTTTAATTCTTGTCCGGCCTAGAGCCTTGATAATGCCATGGACATGCTCTTCCGGCACTTTGACCAGAGAGAATTGATCGGAAACTTTAATGGGGCCAATCACATTCGAATTGATACCGGCCTCGTTGGCGATGGCACCGACCAGATCTCCTGTCCGGACCCCTGCCATTCGACCGGCGTTCACATGCAAGGTCGCCATGCTTGAGGATTGACTGTGACGTTCCCGCCTGCCGACGGGCCTCCCACCACCTCCTCCGCCTCTGAGGACTCTTGGAGCATCTGGGTAATCGGACGGTCCTCGCCTTGGCCGTCTGGCCGTCTGGGATGTGTCAGGTGCTCGGTCCCGTATTGCAGGAATATCCTCTTCAACCCGATTACCTGTCTTTGACCCATAGGCCAATTGAAGGGCGGCTGCGGCAACATCGGCCGGGTCAAATTTTTCGGTGAGGGTGTTGACCACGACTCGGAATTGCTCAAAGTCGTTGGCCTTGAGAATCTCTTGAATGGAAACGCCAATCTGTTCAAGGCGCTTGGCTTGGAGGTCGGCCCCCGTCGGGAGGGTGCCCATCTCGACTTTGGATTTGGTCAGGCGCTCTATGTTTTGCAGCAGCCAGCGTTCCCGTGATTCCACGAGGGTAATAGCTTCACCGGCCCGTCCGGCTCGTCCGGTTCGCCCGATACGATGGACGTAGGCTTCGGGAGAGGACGGGACATCGTAATTCACTACGTGCGATACGTGAGGAATATCCAGACCTCGGGCCGCCACGTCTGTTGCGACAAGCAGCTCGGTTTTCCCGGCACGGAACGATTGCATCACCCGATCGCGTTGAGCCTGGTTCATCCCGCCGTGCAGGCCTTCTCCCCGGTATCCGCGGCCGTTGAGCATGGAGGTCAGCTCATCGACTTCCAAACGTGTTCGGCAAAATACCAGGGCGGACTTTGGACTGGACATATCCAGGATTCTGGCTAGGGCCGCCACTTTATGTGGCCTGGCCACGAGGTAGGCCGTCTGGTGCACCCGAGGGGCCACCCCGGCCTTTACCGGTTCCTTGATGATCTGGATCTCGATGGGGTTGCGCAGATGATGTCGTGCGATTGATGCAATGCGTGGAGGCATGGTTGCTGAAAATAGTGCGGTCTGCCTGGTCGTCGGCGTTTGCTTCAGAATGGCATCCAGATCTTCCGCGAACCCCATATTCAGCATCTCATCGGCTTCATCCAGCACCACAATCTGAAGGTCTTTGAGCTGAAGGGTTTTGCGTCGGATATGGTCCAGTGCCCGTCCTGGCGTCGCCACGACGATATCGACCCCGCGTTTCAACGCAATGAGCTGTGGTCGGATGGCTTGTCCTCCATAAACCGCGAGGATGGCGATGGCCTGCTGCTTCCCATAACGTTGGACAGCCTCGCAAACTTGTATGGCCAATTCGCGGGTGGGCACGAGAATAAGGGCTGAAGGGTGTGGCTGCTTGGGCGAATGGGCAAGACGCTGGAGTAAGGGAAGCGTGAATGCAGCGGTTTTTCCAGTTCCGGTTGCGGCACGCCCCAGAAGGTCGTTTCCGGCCAAAAGCGGTGGAATGGCTTCACGTTGAATGGGGGTGGGCTCCTCATATCCTAATGCCTCGAGCGTGGTCAGCAGCGCCGCTTCAAGGCCGAGAGCGGCAAAGCCGGGTGAAAAGCCCTTCATCGTTGGAGCCGTGGGTGAGTTGGAGGCATCGTGTTTCATGACGGTTTTGCAACCTTTCTGGATGAGGTCCTGATATTGTGTGTCGGCCGACTTGAGTCGGTCTGTCGAAATGTGATGTTCGTTAAAGACGAGAAGAAGGGACGGTTTAAACCGTCTTCCTTGGGCTGGTTGGCCTCACCTTTAAGAGACTGGGCCTTCTTACCGTTGTCCTACCCCGCGACCCGATGGTCGTGTCGCGCCGGGCAGCATATGGTCCCTGACCATGATGACGAAACCGTGAAAGGTCACGGCAACTCGTGACCTCTTTTAAGGGATGTCTGCCTGTCGGTTATGTGGGGTGGTCGCCTAACGAGCGTTTCCTGTCCATAGTTCTTTTACCAGGAAAGGTAAACCAATTCCTAGCTCCCCTCAATAAAAATGGTCCTTGGAGGGAGCAAAATGGCAGGGGAGGGAAGAGCTCATTAAGGATTTTCCGCAATAAAATGACTTGTGAATCGGGTTGAATTTTGAGAAATTGAAGGGTCTCAGTGTTTACCTCATGTCAACGCAGCAGGTTGTGCCATCTATCACGCGTCAGGAGGTTTATATGGTGAAGGTTCTGGGTCTTGTGAGCGGGTTGGTGCTGGGTATTCAAACGGCGGTCTGTGCAGGCGTGGTTTTTCATGTCGAGACCACCTTTCCCAATCGGACAGAGATACCTTCCAGAAACGACGCGATGACGGTTGACGGGAAGAAACTGAAAATGACGTTGAATGACGCAGGGGCCACTCAATCCACGGTTATTTATCGAGGCGACCGGGAGGAAATTCTGCTGATCAATCATGGAGATCACACCTGGCGTGCTATGGACAAGGCCACGATGGTCAATCTTGGTCAACAGATCAATCCGGCCATGCAAAAGATGCAGGAAATGTTAAAGAATATGCCCCCGGAACGACGAGCCATGATGGAAAAGATGTTTGCCGGGCAGGGGATCAATCCCGCCATGTTGGGCGGGAAGGTCGAGATGCAGGTCAAAAAAACCGGCGAAAGGCAGACCATCAATGGCTACCCCTGCCTGAAATATGAAACCTGGCGGGAAAACGAAAAAGTCGCAGAACATTGCGTGAGTGATTGGAATCAGGTTCCCGGCAGTCAGGAAGCCCGAGGTGTGTTTCATGATATGGCCGCCTTTTCTCAGGAGGTATGGCAAGGGGCATTCAAAGGCGGTGGAGGTCCAGCGTCGTTTTTTGAATCAATAGGGAAGATTGAAGGCTACCCGGTGTTCACGAGAATTTTCTCCAATGGAACCATTGTCACAGAAAGCCGATTGACCGGAGTGGAGGAGAAGTCGGTCGCAGCGAAGGAATTTGACCCTCCCAAAGATTATGTCAAAAAAGATTTCTTGCCCAAAAATCTTCCCTCTCCCATGGGCCAATAGCAGAGAAGAACGTGGAAGTTAATAGAGACAACTTGAGAGAAACAAAGAGTCTTGCTGAGCCTCAGATTTCTCGACCTGGACTCTGATCCTTCGCATCCGGCGCGGGATGCCAGCTGGATTAAGGTGGATGAGGCCTACCGGACACAAAAGGTCTTCGTTCACTATCTGCGTGGTCCAATACGAAGTGTATAGACAATAGAATCTCCCCATCTCCCTGGTTGATTTATCATTACCGTCATCCAGATCTGCATGCCAATCGTGCGGTGGCACATATGGTGGCGCCTGTCCCAAGGATAGGCGAGCTGATGGCATTGTCCCTGTTGGGAATGGTCATCTCGCTCAAGGGAATCGGGAAGTTTCAGGAGGCAGAGTTTGTCCCATAAAAAATCCGTCTAGCATCCGGTTTCGCATTCCCGCTCTTCATGGTAGTTTCGAAGCATGAAGAAAACCCCCGTCGACATTTGGCTGACAGACCCGCTTAGCAGCTTTCTTGGCAGGCA
>JBATLR010000202.1:0-8199 GCA_049289415.1 Nitrospirales bacterium | reverse complement strand
ATGCCGCATTCGTCGGGGTATATTCGATGGAAAGATGCACGCAACATCCTCCCCCAATAAAGGCCTTGCCGATTCCCGCTTTTCCTCGCACATCCACCTCACCAACAATCGGAGCCACGGCGGCCTTCGTCTCTGCGTTCTTGCCACTTGTTTCGCCGGCTGACAACTCAACCGGAGCTGCGAACATGGCCATGGCCCGGACTCGTTGGAGGACCATGGAATTAGGATCCGTCTTTCCGTCGACATTAGTGTCCGCTTCCACAAGCAATTCCTTGGCTTCCTTCCGGCATTCCCGATGCCCACAGCAACATTTAGCCCTGGGGTGGCTACAACCAGGACAAAACCCGGTGCCCCCATGCTGAAAGTGTGGTCCGGAAGAGGCTCCGGCACCAGGATACGCATGAGTGGGAATTCCAGAAAACATCGGCTGAGTGTAATTCATTGGTGTGCCCTTCCTTAAATCTTGCCTCAAATTGAATAGCAGTTCAAAAAGAAAATACGCCGACGATTGAGATATCCTCATCCGATCAACAGCAGACTGTTTCGCACCAGCGCAATCGGGCCATCGCTTCTGTCACTTCCAACGTCACCTTGGCCCCTGGCTCGATGGATAGCAAATGCGATTTCACATGATAGCCGTCCGTCATTGAGGTTTCCTGCCATGTTGAGGTACTCCCATCAAGGTCCACCGTGACCTTGACCAAGGGGGAAGTCGCCCCGGCATCCGGCGCGTATTCCAGAGTCAATGATGCGTTGGTGGTTCCTCCGATCAACACTTCTTTCATGCTGGTCCCGCTGTCCACACTGACTTCTTGAGGAAGAGGCATGGAATGGGTGGCCTGAGTTCCCCAGCCGTATGCGGGATATCCGACTGACGGGTAATATGGCATCGGCATCAGGACCGGATACCCCACTGGAACCACGCCGCGATGACCGGTCGTATGATAATGCGGTGACGAATGGTGGGACGTCGAGACACAGCAATGCGGTAAATGGTGATGCATTAGGAATCTCCTTGGTTAGAGTCCGATGCTTTCGTCAAATCCTGGGTAATCTTCAACACATCTTCCACAATCTGGAAACCCGTATTGACCACGGTATTGACCATGTCGGCCATTTTTTGAGGGATGTGATTCTCTAGAATTTGTGTGGAGGTCTGATTGATGAGTTTGTTGACGGATTCTATAACGGTGGCCATGTCGTGTACCTTTCTCCGGACGGGTTGGAATCCCTGCCGGTGATCAAATTGGACATTTTGCCAATGCGGGGCCTGTCGGCGTGAATGATCCTTCGGCATGGCCCCTGGCCAGCCGAAGAACTTTGGTCATCACCTCGAGGCTCCAGTTTAAACTTTGCCAAGGACTCATCAGCATGCGGCTTGACGCTTTCGCACTACTGGTCAATGCGTCGATGGCCAGACTCAGGGGCCCGGTCACTAATCCTTTTTCGTCTAATTGTAACATAGCCATCCAGGCCGCCGGATTGCGTGGCATCGCATGAAACAAGGCTTGCGGGACTAGACAGATATTCTGAGAAAGGACCCCGCTGAACACTCCACTACAGAATTCTTGAAATTGGCGGTCATGCGTGGTCATCCGAGCAATATTGGCAAGGACAAACAGGCAGAATTCTTTTAAATCAGGATTTTTGGCTACGGATAAAAATAATTCCCCCGTCCGCCAGTCTAACTCAAATTGTTGTTCCCATTGCGTTTGGTATTGTTGAAGAGCACGGACCGAACAGTCCCCACTCAACACGGCCTGATGCGCGGTTTCGGCAGCTAAATACGCCCCTTCCATCGCTTTATGAATACCTCCGCCATTCAGCGGATCGGCTTGATTGGCCGCGTCACCCACCAGCATCACCCGATCTGCCACGATGGCCTTGGGTTTAAAAAATGAGACAGCCCCACCTGAAACGGCTCCGCACCGTGAGGCATGACGCAAGAGGTGGCCCAGATCCTGATCCAGAAAATCTTGGAACACCTGCTTCAGATTCGGGATCATGGGAAACGGCTTATCAAACGCGTACCCCAACCCGATATTGGCAAAGCCGTCATCGTCCACAAAGACCCAGGCATACCCGGGAAAAAAACGCTCATCGAAATACACCTTGATTTGGGCGCCTTCAGCCGGCACATTTCGGTAATAGGCACGGAGTGAAAGGGCCGTCGCTCCATTTTTTAAGACATTCCCGATAGAGCGGGAGACGACGGAACTCACGCCGTCTGCCCCGATCACAATTTTTCCCTGTACTTCCATGCGCTGCCCTTTATGATCCAGGACGACGCGGGCATGATCGGGCATCTGGTGAATCTCTCGTACAAGGGAGTGCGCTTGGAATTCGGCTCCGGAGGCCACTGCATGTTGAAGAAGAATGTGATCAAAACGCCGGCGATCCAACAACACGCAAAAATCAGGATAATGAGTGGTATTCGGAAATCCCCCGGTCAGCAGTAATTCGCCGTTAATAAAGAGGTCGCACGTTTTAATGCAGGATTTGGTGTGAGTCAGCACTTCGTCGATACAGCCCAACTGGTCCAGCCAATATAAAGCTTGAGGGGTCAACCCATCCCCACAGACCTTATCCCGGGGAAAATCGGTTCGATCAAGGATTAAGGTCGACAGCCCCTTCCGTGCCGTAAACGCCGCGGTGCTGCTCCCTCCCGGTCCGGCCCCAACCACAATCACATCGTACGTCATAGGTTCTCCCGTCAAACATCCCTCTGAGTAGAATAACCCTCATTCGAGAGCTTCTCCGCTTTACGTTGCCGACGTCACCAATAATTTCACCGGGATTTCGATTGCCTGTTCGGACATCACAACAATACGTCCATGATAAATGTCCGGCGGAAGCCCGGCGGGAATTACGCCCTTCAAAATAAATTTTTCAAAATCCATCGGCTCAATCGTTTTCGTTCCAGGGCTGACCGTGAAGCCTTTGCAAGGAAATACCTGTCCTTGCGTCGATCCGACAAATCCGTCGACCTTCAACTTGACGTTCTTGGCCGAGTCCATCGAATCATTATTAATAGAAAATGACACATGCACAGATTGCCCTGGAGTAAGCGGTAAACGATTCGCGATGTAATAGGCGGGATCCTGCGGTTCGATACCTTCGGGATGTTCCGAGGAAGGCACCGGAGCAGTCGAATCATGTGATCTGGAGGACGAGGGAGCGGATTCCTGAGGTGAAGCGGTGGCGGCGCCCATAACCCCGGAAAATTTCTCCAGCACGGAATCCTGCATCATCGTTCCAAAACGGTTGATGAGGGTCAAGCCCAAACTTAAACCCGCTTCAGCCAGATCCAATCCTTTCGCAAACGTCGTGCCGATTTGATCGCCATGCCCGAACATCGAATCCTCCGATTTGGTGTTTTGGTCCGCGTGAGCAGATGCTTGGGCTGTCGACTTTCTTTGAGTTGAAGATCGCCGTGACGGAGATTTTTTCTTACTGTTTTTACTGGCAGTAGCCTTGCTCTCGGACTTCATACTTATGACTCCAAAGACAATGTGCGAATTAACAACATGAATGGCACGTACAGGGTGAAGGTTGGCACTGCACACAATAATGGTGCTGGACAACCGGTCCACACCCACGACACAACGTACAGGCGCATCGGTGTTGACATGGTGGCTCCTGCCAGATGAGCCCGTGCATGAATTGCCGGAACAATTGGGCACCAGCACCGACCAGATGGAAGGCCAGACCAACAGCCTGACCAGTGGTCTGTCCCATTATGGTAGCCCCATCGTGTCCATGCTTTGAGTATGAGCGTTGCGAATGTACACAGGACATAGGTTAATTCTCCCCGCTGCTGACAGCACTATCCATGAAATCCATCTGAGACCCGGCCTTGGTCATCGGAAAGGTACGAGAAGGGACATTTCCCACTTTCAATCCACCCGAAGAGGCTTGTCTCCCCCCTCCATACTCACCTCCAGGCCTGAAATCCTCTCTGCTTATAGGTCGCCCGGCAGAGGTTCCGGGTTTGGACTGATGAGACGAAGACATGGGCTGACAAGGTGATCCCGTAACCACGACCCGCGAGCCTTTGGTAACGGATCGAGATGGAATACCCGGATTGCCGGCTGCCGCCACCTGAGGAAAGCTTTGCGCGGGAATACGCGATTGCTCACGCCTCACCTTATCCCTTGGGGAAACCATGGTCCGTCCCTCCAGATTAAGGCGGAGAAATTCAATCCCTAATAACCGGGCACGTAACGTGTAGCTGGAGGGAAGGCAAAAATCCTGATGAAGTCCGATCGACACAGGGGGCAAGCGCCGGATATTCATATCAACCGCAGGGAGTTGCCGGAGAGACAAATTGACGGTTGGCAGATTGGTCACATTGAACTGTTCAACACGGATCGGATCCAGGTTGCGAACTTCATTGATGCGGAGGGATTCAATCGTCAGGGGATCAATATGATTCAGTTCTTTAATGTGAACGGCCGCCGGGGCAATATGTCGAACTTCGCTGATCACAAGCGGATCAACATTACTCAGTTCACTGATCCGCAATTTATCAAGATTTTTTGCCTCTTTAATTTTTATGTCGCCCATATGGATGCCCTTCCTTGCCGGATGCTACACAAGTCCTGGCCAGCTATAGTTTAGGTGAATCGCCTTGGCCTCATCGAGAATGGCCGGCTGGGTTTGTAATCGGGCTGAAATCGTCACGACTTTGGAAGCGCCCGACCCGGTAAGCTGATAAAGAAACCAGGGAACAGGGCCCGCCCCGCTCTGCACCACTGAATCCACAAGCCACTGAACAGCCGTCCCTGAACTGTGCCGAATCGTCGCCCGAAATAATTGTTGGGTGTTGCTCTGATCGATATAGGCGTTATCATGTCCTTGAGGATAATAGAGATACGCCTGTTTGGGGAAAATTTCAAGGATTGGTTGAGGAAGCGGGACGGGCCCATTTCCCATTAACGTGACAAAGGCATAGGCTTTCCGAAAGGGGCTTTCCGCCGCTGTGGCGATGATGATGTCGGTTGTCCCGTGAGAAAGGCTGCCTTTCGGAGGAGCAAGATATAAGCCGGTCGGATCAATCGAACCCGCCCCGGGATTTCCTGCAGCATCCTGAACAGCCCAATTCACCTTGCTGCTCATCCCGTTATAGACCGAAGCGTGAAACCGGACCTGGGTATTCACAGGATCGGCATATCGTTCATCACGAAAATACACTTCAGCGTTGGCCGGCCAGACCTCCACTTCGATTTGATGCTGACAGACGACCTGATGGTAGACCTGGTAAGTCAGATGGGAGTGACGGCATGGTGCAGGATGAACTGACACGGACAGACCTTTCTCAATCATGTTCTCACGATGACAGCTACATCGTGTCGACGTGTTCCTCAAAGTCATCGTCCGGAAGATCCACCGAACAATTGGCAATCTTCCCGAAGAGTTTGCCATTGAAGCTTAACTTGGATTTACATCCAACCTTCCCCTCCAGGTGTGTGGTGATACCTTTTGTGCCCAGGACCCCGGCTAATTGCACATTGGCCCCTTCAACGGCGACGGTAAATGGGGAAAGTTTAATACCAAAACTGCCAATCGAAGCCACCGTATGGATTCCACCGGCACGCCGAAGAAAGGGAATCGACAGATTGATCGGGATCTCCCCTACCCGTACCGAGATTGCACTCACCTGTGCGACCAACGATCCTTTGGCCTTCGTGGCAAAGGCGATTGGTTCGGTTTTAGCCTGGACAGAAAAATCCGGGCAACTCTCCATACCCAGGTGGCCTTTGAAATTCACGTCGCCTCCTCCTGTCCTGTCTGCTGACCCGTCATCCCATCCGGATAAACCCGCTCGGCCAGATCACTACACATCGCATCAATCCGTTCATTCAATTTTTCAAACCCCTTCAAGGATTGACAAATTTCTTCACAGTTCTCCCCTTCAATCTCAAACGAGACAAAGGGACCGAGTTTAATTCGAAGAACCATATTGGCCGCCATTCTATCACCTTTGGTAAAAAATGAAACCGGGGTACCCAAATAAGGGCGTTCCCTTCAATACCTTGCTTCCCCTGAATTTGACTTGGCCATACTCACCCTTGATTATTTCGACTTCCTTGACTCTTGGCGACGCCCCGGACGCTTGCCGTTTCCATTCCCGGCTTTCATCGTTCCGGTTCCATTGGCCTTCTTTTTTGCCATTCCATGGCCATTCGTCTGCACCTGACCATTGACCGGCTTGTCGTGCACCTGACTTAGGTTTCTATCCGCCTCTCGCAAGAATTTCACCATCTGATCCATGGAATGCAACATCACTTCAATCGTGTCTTTTTGTTGTCGATCAAGGTTTTGGTATAAATCTTCAAGTTTTCGTTCAAGTTCTTGCCCGTCACTGGAAGTGCGATATTCTTTGCCACGTTCCCGCAGAACAGTTCCGAACTGATCCAGAATGGAGATCACACCAAATAAAATATCCAACGTTACGTCCTGTGCTTCCTGGCCACGGGGATAGGGGTGCGGACGGCAATGGGAACAGGCCAGGAACTGTTCATCTATCCCCATGCTCCATCTGGCAAAAAGCGCCGACCGGGAATCGTCAGCAATATTCGAACATTCCCGGCGATGAAGTTTCCCATAAACTGGATCGAATTGATACGGGGCCATGGCTGCTTCGGCTTGGCCATCAATGCGTAACAGGGGGCGCGCATCACTGACCTTTCCTTGAGACCGTAGCTCCTGAAGAGCAATCGCAAACACATCACCCCAATACACTTCTGTGGTTCCCGTTGTATCCTCAAGAGAACGTCCCATATTTCTATGTGCGCCTGACCACCGGGCCTCCTCTTCCTTGAACCTTTGCGTCCGCGAAAATGCAACAAACCGGACACACCACTTCCACCACGGTCGAGATGATTCTTCCTCGGAGCTTAATCATAGACCGCCCAGGCCAACTCTCGATGTGTTTTTTGCAAACGATGCTTTTTGAGACGTGTCGCAAAATATTTGGTCAAAAAGGCAATCAGCAAATCCCGCCCTGAGCCTTCCGGTAACCCCTGCCGCAAACGGGCAATATGCCCTTGAAAGATCCGACGAAGAGTGCGTTCGGGGTCGGCAACCTGATTGAGATAGGTCACCCGCTGATAATGCAAGTCTGAATAGCAATCCCCGTGATCGTCGATATGCATGATCAAGGAGCCTGCGAGAAAGATCATACTTACATAATGCAGAGGAACCGCTGGGACTAAAAATCCTGTGAGAACCAAAATAGCATGACCGCTTCGGTTTCTGGCACTTTCCCGTAAAATTCGCAATTGTTCTCGGCGGGGACGTGAGCGAATGCTCTCCGGATCAGAACGGAAGGCCACATCCCGTTTTTGTGCCTGAAAGAGCAACAGTATG
The DNA here is from genome assembly GCA_049289415.1 of Nitrospirales bacterium. GTDB lineage: Bacteria > Nitrospirota > Nitrospiria > Nitrospirales > UBA8639 > Nitrospira_E. The sequence continues at coordinate 828 of JBATLR010000202.1, read as the reverse complement.
GCTTGCCGAAGCAGAGGATCCAAGACGTCCCGTTCAGCAAATAAACGCGCAATAATCACATAAAACAGTTTTTCTCGATCCGTCTGAATCTCAAACCAGCCCTTGGTCAACAGGTCGTCCATCCGATCAATATAGGAATTGGCAACATCTAATCCAAAGTCATCAATAAAACTGTCCGCAAGAAAACAGCAGCCACCGAACAAACTGCCAATCATTTGCCGACGCGCATCATAGGGAAATCCGGCAATCTCCGCGCAGGCATGGCCCACAACAGTCATTTTGGCACTCAATTCCATCATCTTCCGGTATTCATCCTGCCGTTGGTTAAACAGGTCGGGATAATACTCCAGCACTAACGGCTTCAAAGAGACCACCACCTGTTTCCGATAAAAACTGAACAATTGGTCAAGAGGCGTATGGAGGGATTGGGACGCATACATGGGAAAAAAATTCTAGTCGGAACGAACGGGTTCCTATTATAAAGCGTAGAAGCGAAACTTGAAATATTTCCCAATGAATCTTGCCAAAAAAAATCAGATTATTAGCAAACTTTATAAATGCAACGGTTATGCCTTTAGGCAGACATGCAATTGTGGATAACTGCTAGCTGGGGTAGATTCGTGCCTTATCCAAAATCTCTACCAAATAAAAGGCTTGTATCAGAATTCTGGCAACAGCGGACTCTACCGGAAAAAAGACTCATGGGATCCGTGTGCGAATGCTGTAGGCATTCAACTTCACTGCACTGATGCAAAATGCCTCAACATCATATTTGAAATCCCGTAGTAGCCGAGATACCTCACGACAGAAAAACAACCGGTGGGTTGC
>JBATLR010000201.1:0-3471 GCA_049289415.1 Nitrospirales bacterium | reverse complement strand
CTATTCATGATCTCCGCTTCGTACACTTCTTTAACAAATGTTGCCGGATTTCTACGACCTTCTGCTTTGGTAATTTTCATTTCTTTTGACCAAGGTCTCTTACCAGTGATTGTAGTCTCTTGAGTGACCTTGGACGGTGCTGCAGTCGAAGAGAAAATCCGAGCAAGGCGCGCCTCTGCTATGGCCTTCGAATGTGGGTTCTGTGAAACAAAATTTTCCAATTCGTCCAGAATACTATCAATGGTCTTTATCGGCCTCAACATATCTCCGTTGGGAAATAAATTATCACCCCATCTTGCCACAGAGGGGATATTAAATTCAACTTTTTCCTCTGGATTATTTTTGGAAACCACCATGGCTATACTCACTTGCTTCTTCTATTCTGTCGCTCGCCAATACTAATGACATCTGGATGTGGTCGACTTGTATTCCCGTAGGGGGCGCGGGAAAGCGCGATAACGGTTGCGCCAAGCAATTCTAATTTTCGCCTTCCTTTTATGAGATCCGGGGTGCCTTCGATGTCTGGAATGGTGGGCGCGGCTTCTATCATAGCAAAGAGTGCTTCACGAGAAAACCCCTCACGCGCGGGGTACCCATTAAACATCACGCCTAGATTTTCTACAATTGCTTCAACAATTAATTTCTTTCCAAATCTTCCGCCGATATAAATTTTGTTGGGTGAAATAGGTGATAGCAGGATATGGTGGATAGCCTGTGAAACATAGTGCGCCAAAAGTTCAACTCCGCCATGTAAATCTGGAGCGGCTTCTCCAACTCCAAACAATTTGTCAAACATCTCGCTCTTAATCTTATCGTCCCGATGATGCTTTCGTTCAATTTTAGTCAGTTCGTCCCCCCATTCCTGAAGTGGCCATAGCCCTTTTCTTGCGAGCTTGGCACGCTCAAGGAATGAGCTCATGGAAACGACACCTTCGAGACAGCATCCGTGAAAGTGACAACTTCCACTGAAATTTGATCGGAAATCACGCTCATGCGGGTTCGGATATATATGTCCGTATTCCGGATGAGGCCTGGAGGGAAACCACAGATCGCGCTCGAAGGCGCCAAAATTGATACCTTCGTGCGCTTTCATATATATCAAATCAATCCGATGGTCAGGATTTTTCGCGCTGTAATCGTCTGAATAATACGCTGCACAAGAACTCGCATCGTTTACGACAAAAATTGATTTTCGGAGCTTTTTGGAACGTGATTCGTTCCAAATCAGTCCCTTCTCTTCAATGCAATCTTCGATAATAGACGCAAGAACTTCTCTGAAGTTCAGCCCTTTCTCGCCGCGCCACATTACATTGTCCTCGGAGACATACTCCCAAAGTGGAAGTTGAATTAGCGTGCTTCCGTTTTCAACAACGCCTGGTACGCTGATTGCGATTTCATCGAGCGACATGAGCCACGAGAGTCCGTCTTCATTGTCTTCAATAAAGTGGTTTATGGCTTCCTTCATGTGTCTGACGATTTCTTCGTAATAGGCTTCCTGACGGGGCTTTCCGCCGTGGACTTGGGTTGGGCTGATGTCCTTAGAAAAGACATAGTGCCGGCATGGGGCAGGGGCATGGGAAGAGGAATCAAAAATGCCGCTTTGCTGTAGCTTTACCCAGCCAGAGTTATCGGGGGCGGCAGAGAGCGCCAAGAAATCAACGCGGTTTTCAATCGCGAATGCAGCGACGTTGTGGCGGACTGGCTCTTTGGGTGTCTTGGGCATCTTACCGCCAGGTCGTTTACAAGCAGGGTGGCAGGCAGTATGCGCGCGGCGCGTGGGAAGTCCAAGACCTTGAGCATTTGCCCGGCTTGGAGGCGCATCGGCGTCTGGCGAAGCGCAGTGAGGCATCATCGGGATGCCCCTTCGCCCTTTTCGTGCGCCGCGAGAATCCCGAGTCTCCGCCCATCAAGGTTGGGAGATAGGGCAGCGCGACAAAAACGGTCGTTTTTGCCCCCCTGCCCTGCCTGACTGAAAGTCAGGCTGTTGACAGGGACAAAAACCCCCGGCAAAACCTTTTGAGTTTTGGGACGTTTGTGGCACTATCTATCCATGATCATCGGATATGCCCGCGTCTCGACAGACGACCAGAAGCTTGAACCCCAGACCGACGCCCTAGAGGCGGCGGGCGCAGAGCGCATCTATGCCGACAAGATCACCGGCACGAAGCGCACCAGGCCACAGCTCGACCTGATGGTTGACCAGCTCCGGCAAGGCGATGTGGTCGTCGTGACAAAGTATGATCGCCTGGCCAGGTCACTGAAGGACCTTCTCGACATCGTCGAAGCTATCGGGGATTGCGGCGCGGGCTTCCGGTCTCTGGCCGAGGACATCGACACCACGACGCCCGCAGGCCGTCTCGTGTTCCATGTTTTTGCGTCGATCGCTCAGTTCGAGCGCGAGCGGATTTCCGAGCGCACCAAGGAAGGCCTTGTTGCCGCCCGCAAGCGTGGCCGTGTCGGGGGCAGGCCCCCTGCCCTATCTACTGCGCAGAGAGACGAGGTGCGCCGCATGCGTGACGAAGAGCACCGGCCCCTGGCGGAGATCGCGTGCCTCTTCAATGTCAGCACCAAGACAGTGCGGAGGGTAACATGAGCGCTCCGGTCATTCTGAAGCGTGTCGATCCCTCGCGCAACATGGCGCGGTTCTACCGCATGCAGATGCAGTCCACCTTGTTCGGGGAAGTCACGCTCATCCGCGAATGGGGACGCATCGGTCAAGCAGGGACGTGCCGCCAAGATCAACACGTCACAGCCGAGGCTGCACGCACCGCCCTGGGTCGCTTGCATCGAGCCAAGCTCCGCCGTGGCTATCGGTGACGAAGGTCTAGTCTGATCTCGATGCGCCTGCCTCATTCCCACGCTTCTGGGTTCGCGGTGTCCTTGCATGGCACGATCTGTCCTTTGCCCCCATTCTGAAGTGACGCCCGAAGAGCTGGCCGCAACCTTGGCAGTGGCCGCCTACGGGTCAATGGGGATGCCCGCACCACTGGCAAGCCACCGTGTTTCCCATGACCACTTCAGCTCGAAGCCCCTGCCTTTCTGGTTTGCGTCCTCCGGGACGGTCACATTCAGAAAAGGAGTTTATTATGGGACTAGATATGTATGCCTTTGCAAGAACACGGAAACCGAGGAAGCCTGTCGATTTTGACATGAGCGGTGCAGAGGAAATCCACTACTGGCGCAAGCACCCCGACTTGCACGGCTGGATGGAGGAACTCTATCGCGCCAAGGGCGGTAAGGCCGACAGTTTCAACTGTGTGCCCGTTGTCTTGACGCATGAAGACTTGGACGAGCTTGCGCGCGCCATAGGCTCTTTCGAGTTACCCGACACCACTGGCTTTTTCTTCGGTGAGTCAGACGGGACGGAGACCGACGACGACCTTCAGTTCATTAAGACAGCACGTGAAGCCATCGCAAAAGGGCTGACCGTCTTCTACTACGCCTGGTGGTAGGCCGCCCCCTGCCCCGTCG
>JBATLR010000200.1:0-17785 GCA_049289415.1 Nitrospirales bacterium | reverse complement strand
ATTGACAGGTGCTTCCCGTCAAGTCTTGACCTTCATGAGTGTACGTCAGGGTATTCCCCACAAGGGAACCCGTTAAAGTGGATGTGCCACTATACCGAACCCCTCCGTTAACTGTTTCTACATACGTACATGACTCACTCACTGTTCCATCCGATGACACCGTGCCTGAACACGTTCCCGTATTCGTAATGGTATCGCCGCCGTTCATCACGGTATCCAAAATAGTGACAGTAAAGTCGGTACTAGTTTGGTTGGTAATATTGAAATCTGTACCTCCCGGAAGATTATAAAAATCCCTACTCGAATTTAAACAATTGATCTCTAGCGATACGCTGGAAAATGTCCAGGTGCCTCGAATATCCGGCACTGTCGCCGCATGCAGGCTCTCCAAGGGCAACGTCAAAAGAAGTGCGCTCGCAAAACCCACTATCTTCAGTAAATATGTCCAATTTTTGCGCCTCAAATGAACGCCTTCTGTTGAATCACTAACAGTCCCTTTCCACAGTTGAGTGTGAAATAAGCAAAAAATAAGCCTTTTGTAGTACACAATTCTCATGGGCGTTAATCGCCTGTAGAAATGCACAATTATGGAATTTGGAGCATGAAAAGACGACATGTCGCAAGGAGACTTTTTAGATAAAAGGTCCAAACCATGATGCCACTTTGTCAAATTACTGACACCTATCTGCTATGACAGTCAGCGTTAACATCTTCCTGGTTGGATCCGGTCCATTAATTCCTTGCTATCCCCATTAAGAGGGTAGTACTCGATTTTTCTGTCCCGTTCATTAAGGGAAGCAACAAAATCATTCCCACCTGGGTTTTATGCAGTATGAAAGGGTTGAAGAAAAGGGCCAGACATTCCATAATTTTTGAAAATCTGATGACAGGATTGTTTGAGGGATGGCAGATTAAAGGGTTTAAGAAAGAAGCCTTGAGCGCCTTCCCTTAGAAGCTGCCGAAGGGCCGGGAGGTCTAACCCACCGGACATTGCCAATACCGGCATTTGATATCCCAACCATCGTAATTCATCGAGCATGGTCCGCCCGTTCATGACGGGCATATGCATATCCAGCAAAATTCCGTCAACCGTATGATTCACCACCATGTTCAGGCCTTCCCGTCCATTTCTGGCCACACAGACGTGATATCCCCAATCTTCAAGAACCGTATTTAGAAACTCTGCCACTGAAGGATCATCTTCAACCACCAAAATACACGGCTGGGTTTTCCTGGTATGTAAGCAATCATGTATGGAATCCCGCGGTGGGTCTGGTGTGTTCATTACTGGATTCTCCATTTCGTTTGTCCTATGGGGAGAAGAAAACAACAGGTGCATGAGAAAGATCATTCTTTGGGATGGCTTCTATGCATCTGAAATCGGGTGTTCGTAATTTCGGGTTCTTCAGCATTTTCCCTGGAGCATCGGTGACAAATTAAGGGAAAGGAATTGTCTGAAAAATTGCTGGATAGCAATGGGAAAATGGATGGCTCACCTCTACTGGCTTCATGGGCTGTAGTCCGGTTTCTTGTTCAGTAAAATCAAGTGTTGCGGGAATAGGTATTCCAAGAAGGTGGGAATGGTAATTCAAAGGGAGGTCTTCCGTCCTTTCTGAAAGGCTGAAAATGGGATTGTTCATACATAAGGAGTCTGGGGTTGAGCCTCCACAGCTTCTTTTTCAGATTGATAGATAGGAACGATTTCTGAGAGGTGGGTCGACTCTAAGAGATCTTTGACCGTCGGTTGCGGGCTGACGATACTGAGGTGCACGTGATTGGGTCTCATCTTGTGATACCAAAGGAATAATTGTCCTAATCCCATTGAATCAATCCAGGTAATTTCAGAAAAATTTAAGATGATATGTTGACAGCCCATTTCCTTTGCTCCGAGGATGGCGACTTCAAGGCCTAGCTTGGAACTGGCGTCAAAACTTCCTGAGAGGTCCAGAATTTTTGTGTTCTGCTGACAATGCTCTCTAACGGCAAGCATGGGTACTTCCTCCCTTATTTTTTGATTCCCATATGACTAGCGGAAATTAAATTCCTGATACTGATATTTTCTGGTCCTTTCGTGGAGAGATCATGGTGATGTTTTCTTGACAGTTGACGCTCCCAGGAGATGGGCATCAATTCCCCAGACAGGTTAAATGAAAATACGTATATTCCATCGGGGAACTCCACCAATGAAGAAAGGACGGATTCGTCTAAATTCAATAGAATTATCATTCTCGTCCGCTTGCCGAATCGCTTGGACCCACTACTTTCTTATAGTCTGGTTCAAGGCCGGGATGCTTGACCCATGTGCTAACTTTATGGGTACTTGCCCGTGTGTCAGGTAGGAGCATCAACGTCCTGATTGAAAAAACCCAGTCACAACGGAAAATCTCCTGTTGAACGAAGCATAGAAAAACCTGGTATTTCGTAGGGGTTCCGGTTGTCCCATTCTGGGGTATGGCACACCAGGGTGCCATCAGATGGTATGAAGGGACCCGTTAGGTGCGGCGAGTCTAAATTTTGAGCAGGACTTTTGCGTTTCCACCCTTGAGCGACGAAGTTTAGGAGGGGTTGGCGGTCGGATTAACGGGAGAACGAACGAGGAATAATCTCAGGCGGGAAATTAATCTTTGCCACCACAAAAAAAATATGAATCTCCAGACAAGATGATCGGACTTTTCTCCTTAATTAAATTGTGGACCCTCACACAAGAATTGGCCTATCCGGAACTTATTAATTTTCACGACCACCTAAATGCCAACCAGATGGTTCAAGCATCAAAAGTTCCGAGGATGGGTGGGCCTGTTCCTACCCAATGAATTGACGCGTTTAGGAAAGAACGGGTATAAGGCTGTTTGTTCCAGGATAGAGAGAAATTGACCACCGACCAGTTTTTAAAATTTCCGCCCATAAAATTAAGACATGAAAAGTTGGTAAATGGTAGAGTGGATTTCACCGAGACTATTAAGAAGGGGGACGGTTTTTCCGGGTTAGCATTAATTTCACGCTAGTCAGTTGACCCTGCTTGACGAACTCACCTAACGTATTGAAAATACAGTAAAAGCGCCCGTAGCTCAATGGATAGAGCACTTGACTACGGATCAAGAGGTTGCCGGTTCGACTCCTGCCGGGCGCACCATCTTCGGTTATTCATTTTTAGAATCTCTCACATTTTTTTCCAAATCCCGACGTCTTGATTTGCAGTGCGCAAGATTGAGGGGCCTCCAGGCATTTTTCACCTGAGCCATTTGCTTGTCCTTGGCGGTATTGGCTGCCGAAGAGTCTCTATTAGTCCCAATCCAGATCCGTCACCAGCCTACGAGCCTGTTTGGAAAATTTAGCGAGGACTTTTTACGGATGCGGTGTGGAGTAAAGGTAGAGAAAAGGCGACTTCCAGAATTTTTTTGATTCAGGTTCAAAACATTAGAAGTGTCTCGGGTGAAATTCTCAGACATGGTTTTTCCCAGGCTAAAATGTCCACGTGGGATTCATTCTGCGGTGTGAGCGCTTGGACTCAGTTGCCAGAGGCTCCAACTCAGCATTTTACGGAGAGCCATCATGTCAGGTTTGGTGGAAGGATTGGTCCAGGTTTTCAGGTTAAGTTTTTCCAAAGGTTCGATCGCACGTCGATCCCCAAGGTTCCCAAGGCCTTTGACGGCTTCCGTTTGTATCTTGGGCTCTTCTGTATCCAAAGCTTTCATAAACTGAGTGAATAAAGCGGGAGCATTGCTCTGCGTGGCAATGGCGCTTAAGGCTTGCATAGCGGCTAATCTGTGGTCTGAGTTCGTGGAGGATTCCAGAAATGAAGCCAAGGCAGGGATAGCCTTTTCCCCTTGTTGCCCAAGGGCCGCTAGTGCCGTCGGTGTCAGGGCGGGGTTGGTGAGCGCTTGCTTGAGGGCTTCGAAGGCTTGGTCGGAAGCCAGAGTTCCCAAAAGTTTGAGGATTGTCGTTTGCCGGTCAATATTGTCTGAGGATTTCTGAAAGAGCATCAGCAATCTGTCGGTTTGTTCCCATTCAGCCACTAGATACAATGGGAAATCATCCTGTTGAATTCGGGTGTTGAGAGCAGTCATGGCGAAGGTTCCCGTATCCGAGGCTCCTGCGGTTTCCGCAGCCTCACTGGTATCTTCAAATGACGTGTGAACATCCCAGTTCCAAGGAGGAAATTGTTCTCCATAGCGATAAGAAATATGACAGGCAGGGCCTTTCCATAATCGCGAAGTAAGGGCCGGACTCGTATTCCGATGTTGACTCGGGCCGGTGAATGTCTGTCGTTCTTCGCATTTCACCCGTATGACCGCATCGTGAGGTTCTTCTGGACTAGAGACGATGGTAAATCCTGTGTCGGCCAATCGGTCGGTGACGGTCTTTGTGATAGCCGTGGAGTCCTGGAGTCCTCGCTCCGTGAGCGCGATGCTTTCGACCACTAAGACTTGGGCTGCTATCAGGGGATGAACCTGATGAGCCTCCAGTGGTGTTTGTTGAGCCCAGGACGGTGAGGAAAGACCCATCAGACAGGAAATTCCTCCGACTATTTGCCAAAAGACGAACAGAGGTGTGAAGAGTGTGCTCATATTGTACGGACCTTGATGTTCGGGTGAATGAAAAAATGAATTGTGTCGTGCACGAATCTACTCTGTCCTTGAAACCGTCGGTAAGAACGGAAAAAAGAGGGTTCTTAAGGGGAGAATCTGTAGTCTGAGTAGAGACTCAAACGGAGAAACCTGGAACTAGCCACCCGTTTTTACATATCTTATCAGGCATTCAAGTCTGAAAAAAACTCTGAGAGGCAAAAAGGTGCAGGTTATGGAGGGAAATATCGCTATGGTTTCAAAAATCAAATTGTGCCTACATGCTGTTCAACGATGGGGTTTCACTTTCCTCATGGGCATAGTGTCGATGGGGATTTGCCCTGTTTCGGCCGAGGTCCTCATGGCCACGGATTTTGAATCGGGGACCCTTTCTGACTGGACGGTGTTTTCTACCTCCAATGGAACCTTAGGGGGTAAGGGATTTCCTACAGTTGCCCTGTGTGATCTTGGGAACCCAGTTTCTCCCTCTTATTGCCTTCAGGTCCAAGTCGGCCAGCTTCATTTTGCTCCTGCCCATGAAGTGCAACAAGGTGGAGGGATTAGTCTCACCACAATGACTAATGCCGGCCTCATTCAGCTCTCAGCCCGTGTGGGGAGCACCTACCATTCCCCCGATTATAAAAGGAATCTGAACGGGGGATTGTTTGAATGGGTCGTTGATGATCAAGTCATAGCGGATCTCGATGTCGGTCCGATGGAGGATGGTGGCACGGTTCAGCACCATTTCATTGGAACAGTCCCTGTGGCAGCAGGTCGTCATACCATCCAGCTTCGGGTGACCCGTCCGTTTCAGAGCGGTGCCGGCAAGCCGTCACCGGTTCAGTTTATAGATGATGTCATGGTGGAACTCCTTTCCCAACCCTGAAAGGCCCCTTCAAGCTTATTGCAGATAACGCATGTTCTTTGCCGGTATGCCGGGTAAAGACTGGAGCGAGGAAAACCGATACAGGAAGACACCATCCAATATCACCCCGAAAGAATCTTCTATGGTTATTTCCGAACGTAGTCTCAGCCACGATACCCTGGTGGAGACTTTTATGGGTCGATTTGATCAACATGCCAGACAGGATTTTAAATGGCGGATTGATCATGCCATTCTGCAAGGTTATCGATTTGTGATGTTAAATATGGTGGCCGTATCATTTATTGACAGCGCTGCCCTCGGATGGTTGGTTCTCGCCCAACGGCGCTTTCAGCGAATTGGTGGCAAACTGGCCATTATTTCTCCGATAGGGTTTGTTCGGGATGTCTTGGAAATCACTGAAATTGGGGAATGGATCCCCATTTTTTCCAGTGAGGATGAAGCCTTGAAGATCTTTGAATCTAGCAAAGAACATCCAGCGGAGTCGTGACGATGGGAACATCGACCGCACTGAGACAAGATCTCTCGCAACCGATACCAATCGCTCAAGGAGATCGACGGTCGTTTCGCCGGATGTCCGTCAAACCCTACCAAGTGCTTCCGGTTGCCATTCGTTATGGGCAAGACACAGTGTGTCGGGGCCGTGTGCTCAATCTCAGTTCTCAGGGCATGCTCGTTGAATTCCCCGACAATCAAATTCCTCCTGTGCTGAGGGGTACCCAGGTGTCTGTCAAACTGCATTACCTCGGCGACAGCATTTGGTTGCCTGGACTTGTCCGGCATTGCAAGGGCCAAAAGATGGGATTTTCGTTCCCGGCCCTGACCAACCATCCCACGAGAGCGGTCAAGCACCCATTGACCATCGTTCTGCATTCTCTCTCTCGCGCAGTCACCTCTCTCTAATTTCTTCTTCTTTTCCATCATTTCAGCCATGTTCCCGATCGTGAGCAGATATTCATCTGACTATTGAACAGAACAGCATCAGCATGAAGCGTCCTTGTCCAACGCACCACCCATGACGGGTTCCGTCTTCAGCTAATTGAAAAAGCGAAGTCTGGCGAATGAGGATTGGAAGGACCAACGGCACATGGAATGTCAGCCGTTAGATGAGGAACGGGCGGGTCTAGATTTCAACGAGGATTATGGTCTGTTGAAGACTGAGGGACAGTTCGGGGACTTGTTTTGGTGACCATCGAGAGAGTTTTGGGGGATCGGATTGTCCGGGCGATAGGTTCCTGAATAGCTAATAGGCATTCTAGGCGGGGACGGACCGAATCCAGGTCTTTGTGCAGATGAATTTCGGTGACGCGATTATCATTTAAATCGATGGCTTGGCAAATGGCATCCTGCGCGATTTTGAGCCCGCCATCCAGATCCCGTCGCAGGGCTGTTTTGAAGTGGAAGCGGAGGGAGAGACTAAGGGTGTGGTTCTCCAATTGCTGTAAAAATTCCGTCCGATGAGATGATTGCCGCAAGATGGTGAGTAAGTGTCGGGCCACGGCGGTCTTATAATGCCGGCCTGTGGAGGCCAAGACCCTCCGTCCGTTGACGGTGGCATATTGATGATTAATGCTGGGTGGAAGCGGTAAGACAACAAAAAGTTCGCGAGTCGACAGAGTATCGCCGCCCAAATTCGACCAATCCATCCCAGAATCTGCAGTTTTGGCTTTTCGTTTATGACTGTGGAGGAGGACCAGGCCACCTTTCCCTTTGGACTGCAAAAGCTTGGGAAGGGAGGGAATACGAATAGTTCTCAATGGGGCATCTATGAAAGGGGGTATGGTATCGGTGGTGGAACGAGAAGCAAAGGGTCTGTTAGAGGAGGCTCTGAATTTTGCTCATGCTGTGTTCAAAGGTGTCTTCGTTTACATGGACAAAACGTCGCCATTCCGAGGGATTCCACACTTCAAGGCGATGAAACATGCCCACTAATACTACTTCTTGATCCTCATCCACCGGGACGAGTTTGCGAAACCGGCCCGGGATGAGGATGCGACCTGCCTTATCCATTTCTGATGCGGAGGCTTCCGAGACCATGTGATACATGAAAAGACGTCGTTGGTCTTCATCAAGAGATTGTTTGGCGTTTTCTAGGATCTTGGCCCACTCCGGATTAGTATAGGCGGACACGGGCATATCCTGTCCCTTGAGGAACATCAGACTATTCCCGTGAATTTCGATTTCTTCACGAATAGGACTCGGGACAACAAATCGTCCCTTTTCATCGATTTTGCAATAATATTGTCCAGCAAACATGCAGAATGTTCCTTGGATCTCCTGAAAGTCCTAACTGTGAGTGTAGCTTACCGAAAGTTTAAGAAAAGTCAAGTAGTTTTGCTTGAGTAGTCGAGCTAGTCGCCTTCGGTGGCAGGCATCCCCATATCCATATCGTCTGTGTCCATCGCGTCCATGGCCTCGTCCATGTCCTCTCCCAGGTCTTCACCCATCTCCTTTCCCATTTTTTTCATGAAGCGGGCCATGCTCTGTGGATCGTTTTCGTCCAGGTCCCCGAAGTTACTGGGATCGGCCAAGGCTTCCATTCTGGCTTCTTCCGATTTGGGTGCAGCGAAGCGGGACATGATGCGTTCCAGGTTGGTACTTTGGCAATGCTTGCAGGATGGGACTGGGGCTTTCGAGGTGAGGATTAAAAAGGAGTTGCGCTTCCGGCAATCCTGACAACGGTATTCGTAAATGGGCATTGAGTCGTTCCTCCTGATCGCAATGTACGGGCTGTATATATCGCAAAATGGTCTCTTTGGGAAGAGTCGAAAATTGGTTTATACGATTCGAAAGATCTCAAATACGTTTATAGGTCGGAGGTATCGGACTTATTCTGCTAAGACCCTCCTGGAAGGGGCTGGTGAAAAGGACTAATCAAGAAAAGACAGGCAAGGGGAGAAGGAAGTGAGGTGGGGCGTATTCAGAGAAAACAGCCAGCCGTAGATCCATGTTGGCAGACTATTGCCTCGATTTTCAGTAGCGATTTGCAACAAATTCCTTACACCATTCTGGCGAGTGTCAGCCCATACACTGGGCCTGAGCCGGCACGTCGAAGGGTTTTGGCGCATTCATGCAGGGTTGTGCCAGTGGTTAAGACATCGTCCACCAATAAGATCCGTTTGCCTTTGATACGGGCCGGCTTGGGGACAGAAAAAGCCCGACGGAGATTCGTGAGTCGCTCTTTCCTTGTTAACGAGGTTTGGGGGACTGTGGGACGAATCCGGAGTAAACACGCCAGGAAAAGAGGAATCCCAAGGTGGTGACTCAGTCGGTTTGCGAGGAGCATGGATTGATTGTATTCACGTTCTCGTAAGCGTTGCGGATGAAGGGGGACGGGAATGATGGCATCTAAGGTTGGTAAAGCGGGCAACGCTTCAACCATGGCTTGGGCGAGTGGTTGAGTCAACGACAGTTTTCCCCGGTATTTAAACAGGGTAATGGCTTCTTTCAATGGGGGTTGGTAGGGAAAGAGACTCCAGACTTGCGTGAGGGCCAATGGTCGGGCGCGGCAGGCTCCGCACTGATGATTGGGACTATGTAATAGGGCGATGGGGGAGGCAAAGGGGCGTCCACACCGCGGACAAACTGGGCCTGGAATGGGTTTGAGCCTATCCCAACACCGGCGGCAAAAAAATGGAACGGGATCGTCCTGCAAGGGATGCTGACAGCCGGCACAGGCGGTGGGAAAAATGACATGCAGGAGCCTTCGGAGTAGACATGTCGCGGTAAATGGTGGGGCCATGGAGGCGAACTTTCCGAGCTGAGGTCAACCGGGGAGTATGCCTAATTATCGTGGGGCGCCTTGGTCCATTTACCTTCGTTATGATATAGGAGAGATAGTGAATATGCCATGATTCAAAAGCGTTACTGAGGGCAGAAATTTCTGATAGGTTCACGTGATTCAGTTTCAACATGTCTATAAGGAATATCAGCGCGGATCCACTTCGGTCGTGGCGCTGCGGGATGTCTGTGTGGACATTCAGCAGGGAGAATTTTGTGCGCTCATGGGACCCAGCGGGAGTGGAAAAAGCACGCTATTGCATTTGGTGGCCGGGTTGGACTGGGTGACCTCTGGAGATATCCTGCTGGATGGGCGTTCCAGTCTGGGGTTTGATGATCAGGAATGGACCCGATGGCGTCGGGAGGAGGTGGGGATCGTGTTTCAGGCTTTCCATCTGATCCCGGGATTGACGATCGAAGAAAATGTTGCACTTCCCTTGCGTTTACGAGGGGAGGAATCAGGAACGATCCGAACCCGGACCGCTGACATGCTGGAGCGGGTAGGGATGAGTCATCGGATCGGTCACCGGTCGCATGAATTATCCGGAGGAGAACAGCAGCGGGTCGCGCTTGCCCGGGCCTTTGGGCATCGCTCCCAACTGATTGTGGCTGATGAACCCACCGGCAATTTGGATGGTGAAACTGGAGAGAAAATTGTGTCGTTGCTGCGTCAATGTGCGAAGGAATTTGGCCAGACGGTGCTCTTGGCCACCCATTCATTAGGGGCCGCTCAGACAGCGGATCGGATCGTCGCGATTCGAGACGGACAATTGGAGTAATACGAAATGGATCTTTCAACAGTCATTGCCGGTGTGTCGTTTCCATTTGGAGTGATGAACGCGTCAGGAGCCTTGTGCGTGACGCCGGAAGAGCTGGAGGCCCTGGGCATGTCCCATGCCGGTGCGATTGTGACCAAATCGATGACGCCGCTAGCCCGTGAGGGGAATCCCCAACCGAGGTATGTGGCCTTCGACGGCGGCTCGATCAATTCGATGGGCCTTCCCAATTTAGGATTTCCCGTCTACGCGAAACTCATTCCAGAGTTGAAGCGGTTTGGGAAACCTGTCATCGCCAGTCTGGCCGGCCTTCATCCCGATGATTTTCTAGAAGGCGCCAAGGCCTTGGAGATCGCTCGACCGGATTTGGTGGAAGTGAATTTGTCGTGTCCCAATATTCCCGGGAAGCCACAGATCGGCTATGACTTTGAGGAAACGGAACGGCTATTAACAGAAATTCGTGCGTTGCTGACGGTGCCGTTCGGAGTGAAACTTCCGCCTTACTTTGATCCGATCCATCATCAGAAAATTGCCGAGGTGCTTCAGCGAAGTGGAGTGGCCTTTGTTACGGTCATCAATTCAGTGGGGAATACCCTGGTCGTTGATCCGGACCGGGAAATGGTGGTGATTAAGCCAAAAGGCGGCTTTGGCGGATTGGGGGGTAGGATAATTAAGCCTGTGGCCCTGGCCAATGTTCGCGCGTTTTGGAAGATCTGGGGCGATCAGATTCCTATTATTGGCACAGGTGGGGTGGAACACGGGGTTGATGTGTTCGAGCATGTGTTGTGTGGCGCCTCGGCGGTTCAGATAGGCACAGTGCTGGTTGAGGAAGGTTGTGAGGTGTTTGCAAGGCTCGAACGGGAAATTGCCGATTGCCTGCAAGGCAAAGGTTATCCGTCATTGATGGCGTGTCGAGGGAAATTACGGGAGATGGATTGAAGAGAAATGCGATTGAACGCCTTCACAGGGTAGAGTCAACATATGCGTTCAGCTGCGTTTTTCAACCCTTAATGAGCAGGCCGGGTCGAGATGCACGTCTCTTAGGTTCTTGTGGTCGGAGTCGTCGGGCCTTGGGGGATGATACGAAGGGCAATGGCTTGCCGGAGTAATTGGGCCACGTTTCTGACCCGTAACCGGCGCATCAAGTTGAAGCGGTGGACTTCAACCGTTCGCACGCTAATGTCGAGCTTTTCACCAATTTCACGATTGGTAAATCCTTGAGCCACCAGGCTCAAGATTTCCTTTTGCCGAGCGGTGAGAGATTGTCCCTCGGAATTTGATTCCAAGAGTTCTTCTGTTGATTCCGATTCAGTCACTTTCCCTTTTGGCATGTTGAGTCCGTGCCCCACGCATAATTTTCTAGTTATTTTAACATACGTCCATTACTTCCGACAACCGCTCCCATGATACGAATTCTTCTTCTATTGGTCCTTGACCATGTGCGCCATCGGCCCTTCCGAGCCTTTCTCACAGTGATCGGGGTGGCGATTGGGGTTTCGGCCTGGTTGGCCATTCGCTTGGCCAATGGCGCAGTGTATCAATCCTTTGAGGATTCGGTGGCGTCCGTTGTTGGAAAGGCGTCCATCACCCTATCACGCGGGTCTGAGGGGATGGATGAGTCGATTATCGAGGAGATTCAACGTTTCCTCGGGGTCCAATCGGCTCAGCCCGTTCTGAAAATTGAGTCCATGATCCAGGAAGGCCCCTCCATGGGGCACACGCTCGTGATTTGGGGAGTCGATCTTCTGGACTATGAGGAGCTTAGGGCATCAGGGGATTCGACAAATGCAATCAGGGACAATCAGTGGAAACAGGTCTTTTCGCCGAAGACGGTCTTTTTGGGGGAAGAGTTTGCCGGGGAATTAGGGTTGCGCGAAGGGCAGATACTGACTGTGACGAGTCAGGGTAATTCCCATGATCTGATCGTGGGGGGTCTGTTGAGATCCTCCGATGCCCTTCTCCAGGGCACCGAACGACAGGCAATCATGGATATTGCTGCAGCCCAATGGTCGTTTGGTTGGTTAGGGCGTCTGCATTCCATTGCGGTAGTTCCTGACCCTGGCGTGTCGGGGGCCACGCTCATCCAAGCTTTGAAAACTGTGGTGCCGCCGGATATTCGAATGAGTCAATCCTCCCGACGGACGGAGCAAGTGGAATCGATGTTGAAAGCCTTCCAATTTAATCTCACCATGCTCAGCGGAATTGCGCTGTTAGTGGGAGTGTTTCTGGTCTATAACACGATGGCATTTTCGGTGGCACACCATCGTCGGGAGATTGGCATTCTCCGGTCACTCGGCATGGAACGGCGAGCCATCACGGGATTGTTTCTCTTGGAGTCGGGTCTGCTTGGCCTTGTGGGTGGAGTCATGGGCTGTTGGTTTGGAGCCTTCCTGGCTGGCGGGTTGACGACGCTCATCGGGCAAAGTGTTGGCGAGTTATATGGGGTCACGTCTTTGGCTGTTTCGCAGGTTCATCCCTGGCTGTTGTTGGAAGCGATAGGGATTGGGGTCGGGGTTTCCCTTCTGGGAGCGCTCTGCCCTTCCTGGGATGCCAGCACGATTGCCTCGGTTCAAGCCTTATCGGTCGGCCAATCGGAAGATGAAGAATCTGGTTCGTATAGGAAGTCAGGGTGGGTTGCGGTGATCGCCTTTTGTGGAAGTGCCGCCTTGAGTACCATGGCCCCCGTGGACGGTATTCCGGTCGGAGGGTATGCCGCGGCGTTTTGTCTTCTGGTGGGAGGAACCGCCCTGGGGCCTGTGCTCTGTGGAGTGGTTCATGAGTGGAGGCGAACATGGCAAAGCGGGCGATGGGGCCTCCTGCCATCCCTTGCGGCAGAACAGATCAGCCGCAATCCCGGTCGGACCAGTGTGACCATGGCGGCGATTGTCGTCGGGTTGGCCATCATGGTTGGGGTGGGCATCATGATCCAAAGTTTCCGGCACACCGTAGAAATTTGGATTGAGCAAACGATGCTGGCGGATATCATCGTGGCGCCGGTGTCCTGGCTAGGGGACCAAGAGAACGAGAACGGCAAGCCCGCTCTGCCATTGGCTCTGGTCAGGAGGGTGATAATGGTCCCAGGGGTCGAAGCGGTTGATCCATATCTGGAAATGGTGGGGGAGGTTTCAGGGGAGTCGGTGTCGTTGGTCGCACGCGACATGGCCCTTCATGCCGGGCGCAGCCGATATCTCTTTGTGACAGGTGATTCCACTTCCGTCTTACAAGAAACGATCGAAGGTGAAGGCGTGATTGTGTCTGAGGTATTAGCCGGGCGGCTGGGGCTGGCGCTAGGAAGGCACATTGACATGAAGACGCCTTCAGGACAACAGGCATTTCCGGTCAAGGGCATTTTTTATGATTATGCCACCGATGGTGGAAAAGTGGTTATGGATGACCATCTCTTCCGTCGGTATTGGGGGAAGTCTGACGCAACCGTCTTTGCGGTGTATCTCAAGGCCGGTCAGTCGCTCCCGGTCGTGCGACGTGAGATCGAACAGGTGTTAAAAAATGACGTCCCCATCGTCACAATCAGTAACGGAGAATTGAAAACTGAGATTCTTGAAATTTTTGATCGGACGTTTCGTGTCACCTATGTGTTGGAGTTGATTGCCCTAAGCGTGGCGGTGCTGGGGATTATCAATACTCTCATGACCGCCATCACCGAACGCCGTCGGGAACTGGCCACGTTGCGAGCCTTGGGCATGAGTCGCCCGCAGATTCAAGGCCTGATCTTCTGGGAATCCTCTTATGTGGCCGGATTGGGTGCCGGCCTAGGGATTCTGGTGGGATTGGTGCTGGCAGTGTTGCTGATCAACGTCATTAATAAGCAATCCTTTGGCTGGACCATTCAGTTCACCCTGCCATGGGAAACGTTGGGAATGGCTGCCCTGGTGGCGCTGTTGGCTGCATTGCTGGGGGCTTGGGGGCCAGCCAGATGGGCCAGCCGGCAGGTTATAGCTGAAGATTTGAGATATGAATGACTCGTAAGAGTCTATGGATGAAGGAATATTAGGAAACCGCAGGTAGAGCAATCAGGATGAGCAGGTTTCGACTTTTTCGGCTTCAATCCCCTCGTACTTCACTTCCACGGTAAAGCCCAGGTCTTCGATCATCTTCCAGACTTCCTGATGGGCAAGGCCCGGCGTGGTCAAATAGCCATCCACGAAGAGGGAGTCTGCGACATAGAGCGCCAAGGGTTGGAGCGAGCGGAGATTTTTTTCGCGTCCGCCGGCCGCCCGGATTTCCGTTTGGGGGTGGAAGAATCGGAAGAGACAAAGGATTTTTAAGCAACGGACCGGTGTGAGGTTTTTCATTTCGTCAAATGGTGTGCCTTCGACCGGGTACAACATGTTTAACGGAATGGAATCGGGTTGGATGTCCTGTAAGGCCAAGGCAAGGTCCACCAGATCTTCGTCTCGTTCGCCCATGCCGACGATACCGCCGCTACAGAGTTCCAATCCGGCTGCGCGGGCATGTTTCAGGGTGTCGAGACGATCCTGGTAGGTGTGTGTCGTGCAAATAGCAGGGTGATAAGCTTCACTGGTGTTGAGATTATGGTTGATGCGATCGACCCCAGCCGACTTTAACTGGCTGGCCTGTTCGCCATTCAAGAGGCCTAGTGAACAACAGATTTGAATCGGGAGTTCCTCTTTAATCTGTTTGACGGCGCTGGCGATGTGCGTGATTTCCGATTGCAACGGGGAGCGCCCACTGATCACAATGCAATACCGCTGAGCTTTGGCCTGTGCGGCCCGTCGAGCCCCTTCCAGCATTTTTTCCGGAGAGACGAGTGCATACCGCTCGATGGGAGCGGTGGAAATGGTTGATTGGGAACAATAGTGACAATCTTCCTGACAGGCTCCGCTTTTGGCATTGAGCAACATTTGCAGGCGGATGGTGTTGCCAAAATATCGTGACCGAATCCGATAGGCCGCATTGACCAGATCGAGCAGTTTTTCCTGAGGGGTGTCCAGAATGGCCAAGCCTTCCTCCCGGCTTGGGACTGATCCCTCCAGCACGCGGTCTGCCAAATCTTGAAATGCGGTCATGGGGTTCTCCATTATTTTTCCTAAAAAATTCGATTTCCAACCTACGGATAAAAAGACAAAACCTTCTCGTTGCTTAAGAAAGCCTGGCGACTTTTCCGGGGGCTTTTGGCGCTTGTGCGACCTGCGGAAAAGGTTTACGGCTTTCAGGAATAGAAATTTGTGGAGCGTCCGCCCACATACTTTCTAAGGCATAATATTTCCGGATGTCTGATTTAAATATATGGACGATGATGTCTCCATAGTCGAGTAATATCCAATTGGCCGTTTCTTTTCCCTCAATATCCGGGCTTATTTCATAGCGTGTGGACATGACCTTTTCAATGAAGGAGGCAATCCCTCGCACCTGGCGTTCCGAATCCCCTGAGGCAAAGACGAAATAGTCCGCTATTGACGTCATCGCTCCCACATCAAGCACCAACACCTCTCCGGCTTGCTTTTCTTGAGCCGCTTGAGCGATGAAGACCGCCTGTTCGAGGGTAGGAGATGGTTTCGGGTGGGTTAAACGGGCCATTGGTACAATCGATGGCGAATTATATAGGACTCCACCGTGGGCGGCAACCACTGGCTTACGCGGGAACCACTGGCCAGTTGCTCTCGAATTGTCGAGGCCGAGATCTCGCACGGTGGTACCGCTAAGAGAAAAAGTGTCTTTCCAGATGGGAGAAGGATGTCCAGGCGGGTCGTGTCCTGTTGGTCAAGGCTTTGAAATACTTGAGCCTTTGCCGCAGGTAGGAACGGCAGAGATTGAAGTTGTGTGAAGGCAACCCCCGGTCTCGAGCACACGATAAAATGACACAGGGTGAGCAAATGATCCACCTGTCTCCAACTGCAGAAATCCAGAAAAGCATCAAGCCCCACAATAAACCCCAACTCCGTCCCCTCGGGGCATTCTTTTTTGAAATGAGTGACGGTGTCGACACTGTAGGACACTGCCTCGGATTGGATTTCGTAATCGGATACCGTGCAGTAGGGAAAAGGGGCAACCGCTTGCTGCACCATTGCTAACCGGTGAGGGGCTGGCGCAAGGGAGGCCGATGGTTTGTGTGGAGGATCCCCCGTCGGAATGAAAATTATCCGATCGAGCTGAATCACGTTGTAGACATACTGGGCAATATGCAAATGCCCATTATGGATGGGATTGAATGAGCCGCCTAAGAGGCCGATAAACATCAGTCTAGACTTTTCTCATGTGGAGAGTGTTGAAAAAGACCGCCAGCGGCGTTCCCTGCCTTCGCCGGAGCGGCTTCGCGCAGGCAGGTCGCTCCTTGCCGTGCTCACATACTCCACCGTATGTTCCGCTCGTCCAAACGGCTGCGGCCTTGCTGGAGGGGTCTTTATGAACGCTCCACCATATTTCTCTGATGAGGCTCGGTCACTCATATGCTGAGGAAACGGCAATATTTTTGAAATATTCGACAGCTCCCTGTGTAATTTTTAGGAGATACAAGACGATCAATACCTGTGCCAATGGAGCATTGTGCATGAGTCGGGAGTCACGTCGCTTATGAGACCTGGTGCTTAGTTAGAACCAGATTGTCCCGGTGAATGACTTCTTCATACTCCAATGAGCCCAGGAGTTGTCTGATGTCTGATGTTTTTTTCCCCTTGATGCGGTGGAGAGTTTCGGCAGAATAATTCGTGAGTCCCTGCGCGAACGGCATACCCTCCCGGGTGGCGCATGTAATGGGGTCTCCTGTCAGAAAGATGCCTGTGATGTCCAGAATGCCTGAGGGTAATAAGCTTTTACCTCGAAGGGTGAGGGCGGCCACCGCTCCTTCATCTAACCGGACCTCCCCTTTTGGGCGAAGCGTATAGGCAATCCACTGTTTTCGACTGGTCAGGGGTGATTGGTCTGACACAAAAAACGTTCCCCCGGGCTTTCCGTTTAGGACATCTTCCAACGCATGGGGAGTTTCTCCATTTAATAAAAGGGTCGGGACTCCAAAGCGTCCTGCCTGTTTGGCGGCTCTGATCTTGGTGACCATGCCTCCACGGCTGGCTTGTGTTCGGGAAGTTCCGGCGAGGTCTTCAATGTCCTTGGTGACGTTGGCAACCAGAGGAATTAATTCTGCCGAAGGATTGAGGTGAGGATCCTGGCTATAGAGCCCATCGACATCTGATAAAATCACCAGCAGATCCGCGTCAACCAAGTGGGCCACTTCCCCTGCAAGGGTATCATTGTCACCAAATCTGATTTCCTCGATAGCTACGGTGTCATTTTCATTAATAATCGGAATGACCCTCAGTTGAATAATGGTATTTAGGGTATGGCGGGCATTCAGGAATCGTCGACGGTCGGATAAATCCTGGTGAGTTAAGAGGACCTGGGCAATCTTGTTTTTCGTTTCTTCAAACGCCATCTCATAGGCTCGCATGAGCCGGCTTTGTCCGACGGCAGCGGCGGCTTGCTGAAGGGGTAATTCAGTGGGATAGGAAAAAATAGCGAGGTGTGAGATGCCCGCAACGATGGCTCCGGAGGAAACCACGACAATTTGTCGATCCTGAGCCTGCAGGGTGCCCAATTCCTGGGCTAAACGGTTGATGCGGTCAAGACGTAGACCGCCTTGCGAGGAAGCCACCAGGCTGCTTCCCACTTTGACGACGATCCTCTTGCACGCCGCTAGCACTTGCTCGCGCATGAGGTCTTTGCTTCCAGAACGGCTTTCCCTAAATAGGTCACGAGTGATGGAAGGCCTTCCCTGGTAACGGCCGAAATGGGAAAGAATGGATAGT
>JBATLR010000199.1:0-5070 GCA_049289415.1 Nitrospirales bacterium | reverse complement strand
TTTAGTCGGCACTGTTCCGGATTTACCGGTGTTGCTCGAGGTTGATCGAGGCTGTCGTTGACTCTCCTCACGTTCGAGCACCGCCACCGCCGCTTGAGCCGCAGCGAGCCGCGCGATGGCCACACGGTAAGGCGAACAGCTCACATAATTCAGGCCTAATTCATGACAAAAGGCCACGGAACTTGGTTCACCACCATGCTCTCCGCAGATTCCAAGTTTGATTAACGGGCGAGTCTTCCGCCCTTCCTGAATCGCCCATTTCATGAGGGCTCCAACCCCTTCTTGATCCAACACCGCAAAGGGATCGGCGTCCAATATATTTTCGGCCTTTTTGTCGATCGTGGCCTTACACATCCGGCACACCATTTTCTTCCAATCCACGTTGGTCCGTTGACAGACCGGACACCGGTCCTGGCGATCCATATAAAACCCGATATAGGGTCCTGCGTCATCGCGAGAAAACCCGAAGGTCGTTTGCGTCAGATCATTGGTTCCAAAGGAAAAGAATTCAGCATGTTCGGCGATTCGCCCAGCCGTCACCGCCGCACGAGGCAGCTCGATCATGGTGCCGATCAAGTAATTCAACTTCATGCCATATTCCGCCATGGTCTTTTGCGCCACTTCTTGAATCAGTTCCTTTTGGGCTTTCATCTCTGACGGCATCCCCACCAACGGGATCATAATCTCCGGCACGATCTTCTTCCCTTCGCGCGCCACTTCACACGCCGCTTCAAAAATCGCCTGAACCTGCATCCGCGTAATTTCCGGCATGGTAATCCCAAGCCGACATCCACGAAGACCCAGCATGGGATTATACTCATGCAACTCTTCGACTCGATCCAGTATCCGTTGTTTCTCCTGAATGACTTGAGGGTCTCCATTCGTCACTTCCAACTTCGCGATTTCAACCAGAAGATGTTCGCGTTTGGGTAAAAACTCATGCAGGGGAGGATCGAGTAGGCGAATCGTGACCGGAAATCCCTTCATTTCACGATAGAGTCCAATAAAGTCCTGCCGTTGAAGTGGCAATAGCTGCTCTAAATACAACTCCCGCTCTTCTCTGGAGGATGCCAGGATCATTTGCTGCATGATGGGTACGCGGTCTTCGGCAAAAAACATGTGTTCGGTCCGGCAGAGCCCGATACCTTCGGCCCCAAATCCTCGTGCGATGTGCGCTTGCTCGGGAATGTCCGCATTCGACCGAATCTTCAGCACTCTGAACGCATCGGCCCATTTCAAAATCGTCGAGAAATACTGATACTTTTCAGAATCTTTCTGATCCATTCTTCCCTGAATGACTTGGATCACTTCGGAATCCACCACCGGAATATCTCCCGCATAGACCTGTCCGGTAAACCCGTTCAAGGAGAGAAAGTCTCCTTCAGAGAGAATCATGGATCCAAATTGCACCTTTCCATTTGGCAAAACCTCGACGGCATCACAACCGGCAATACAGACTTTTCCCATCTGACGGGCCACCACGGCCGCATGCGAGGTCATTCCACCCTTGGCCGTCAGAAATCCTTCGGCTGCATGCATCCCATGAATATCATCCGGACTCGTTTCATGACGGACCAGGATGGTCCGTTCCCCCTTGGCTTTCATGGACACGGCTTGATCCGGGGTGAGAGCAATACGGCCGGCCGCAGCTCCCGGACCCGCTGGAAGCCCTTTACCGACTGACTGAAATTTTGCCTCATCGCTACTTTCGAAAATGGGGTACAGATATTGGGAAAGTTGTTCCGGGGCAACCCGCTTGACGGCTTCTCTCCGGTCGATGAGCCCCTGACGAACCATATCTACGGCAATCCGAACTGCAGCAATTCCCGTCCGTTTTCCAATCCGGGTTTGCAGCATATACAATTTGCCCTCTTGGATCGTGAATTCCAGATCGAGCATGTCCCGGTAATGTTTTTCCAGGGTACGCTGGGTCTTGATGAGATCCTTATAGGCGTCCGGCAACGTGTCTTGTAACGCGACGACCGGCAGGGGAGTTCGAATACCTGCCACGACATCCTCGCCCTGGGCATTCAACAGACACTCGCCAAAAAAGACCGGGACTCCGTTCGCGGGGTTTCGGGTAAAGGCCACCCCTGTCCCGCTGGTGTCGCCCATGTTGCCGAACACCATCGACTGGACATTGACGGCCGTTCCCCATTCATCGGGAATATCGTAGAGTCGGCGATACGTCACGGCACGATCCCCAAACCAGGAATCAAACACCGCATCCACCGCCATCCGAAGTTGTTCAAATGGATCTTGCGGAAAATCGCGCGCGGTTTCGGTTTTGACCAATTCCTGATACTGCACCACTAACTGCGCCAAGGCGTCTTCAGTCAAATCGGTATCGTGCTTGACCCCTTGTGCGTGTTTCATCGCCTCCAGGGTATGTTCAAAGCGTTCACGGGGAATGCCCATCACCACGCTGCCAAACATGGTAATAAACCGCCGGTAGGCATCAACGGCAAACCGGTGATTGCCGGTTTTTTTGCCTAAACCCTGAACCGTTTGTTGGTTGAGGCCGAGATTCAACACTGTATCCATCATACCGGGCATCGACGCTCGTGCTCCTGACCGTACCGACACCAGCAACGGATTGTCCGGATCCCCGAGTCTGGCCTTCATGGTTTTTTCGACCTGCCGCAGGCCATTCAGCGCTTGATCCCACATCCCGGCTGGAAAGCGTTTTTTGGCATGAAAGTATTCCACACAGGCTTCAGTGGTAATCGTGAACCCGGACGGAACAGAAATTTTCAGGTTGGTCATTTCAGCCAATCCCGATCCTTTCCCTCCTAAAAGTTCTTTCATGTTGCCGGATCCTTCGGCTTTGCCGCTGCCAAAGAAATAGACATATTTTTTGTGCCGCATTTCTTCGCTCTCCTTTACCCGACCCATCGGCCCTTCGAAAAAAAAGACGTCGTCACAGGAGGAGACTGAATGTCTGACATTCTTCTCCCAACCATTCTCCCCGATAAATGGAGACCCTCACGGGCAACAGTCTTTTTTCGCAAAGATGCCTGGGACAGGCGTGGTGTTTGAATATGAATATATGAGCTGGCTGTCAGAACAAAGGTAGGATACACGAGCATTCAGGTTGAATGATGATTTACAGATTGAAGACGGTCCTGATATTTGGCTATCAGCATCTGCTTGGTCCACATGCCGGAAATTATGACAACTATGGCAAAAATCATGAGCGCAATCAATCGGTAATTCTCGGCTGGGTTCCCGGAGACATATAGGTTCCCATCCGGCCCCATAGCCAGGGTCTTTCCTTCCGGCAACTGATGCGTTTCACCCGAGATATCGGAAAAATCGAGCCATTCGGAGCAGACCTTCACCAACCCATCCACACCCACAACCTTTAACCAGGTGACCTGGACACAATGCCCATTCACGGGATCGTAGAGTTCCGATTTTGATACGATTTTTTCTAAATCAACTCCGCTCACCCAAAGACCGGTCAGGATTAAGGCATTGCAGCCGATAATAAGGGCCACCGTGACGACCAGAGTAAAGCGCTTTAGCCGTCTTGAAATCTCTGGGCTCTCTTCACGGTCCGTACCATCCCCCATCGGATGTTCCTTCCCATGACCGTCCCGCTTTCACAAGGGCGGCCTGGAATCTTCTCCGGTTAACGACTGTTATCCACTTGCCGATTGCAGACAGGACAAATCGGCTACCGTGAGAAACAGGTCATCCGTCGCCTTTAACAGGGAAAGGCGATTGGCCCGTGTCTGTGGGTCTGCATCATTGACCATCACGGATCCGAAGAACTCATCAATTGGGCCCTTGAGTTCCAACAACGAGTGAAGAGCCTTTCCGTAATTCCGGTCATTCACTGAACTGCGGACTTGTTGTCGCATCACCCCCAAGGCCTGAAACAGCCGACGCTCCGATTCATGCACAAACTGTTCAGGCAGGGCCTGCGCGTTGGTCCATTGTTCTTTTTCGACAATTCGGTGAGCCCGCTTAAATCCGATCATCAGCGGATCAAAATCCGGTTGAGGCACCATGGCCTCCAAAGCCTGCATGCGTGCGACCAGATCACCCATGTCACAGTCCATCGCATGAGGAATCCGGATGACCCCTTCCATGACATCTTCCCGTAATCCCAGGTGTTGCCTGCCATAAAATCGAAGCCGGTCGAGAATAAACGCCACCACTTCTGAACCGGTATGGGGTGTCCCCCGCACCCGCCCACCTTGTTCATCCAAGATCTGCAACGCCCGATTCACCATGGAGGTGATATCCAGCCGGAGTGGCGTTTCTGCTATTATTCGCACCAGCCCATACGCGGCTCGACGTAACCCCAACGGATCTTCTGAGCCGGAGGGAGACATTCCGGCCGCAAAAAACGCCACGATGGAATCACACCGATCGGCCACCGCAAGTAGAACCCCGGGTAGTCCAGTCGGCAACTGATCTTCTGGAAATCGGGGGAAATACTGTTCGCCAAGAGCGCGACAGACCTCTGCAGATTCGCCATCGTGCCTGGCATATTCTTCCCCCATCACCCCTTGCAGGGTCGGAAACTCTCCAACCATGCCGGTCGTCAAATCCGCCTTGGCCAGAAGAGCGGCGCGTCGACACACCTCGTCCAGATCCTTTCGGCCAATCTGCTCAGTCATCCATCCGATTAGGTGACCCACCCGATCCACTTTTTGACGCACCGTTCCCAGTTTGTGATGAAAGAGGACGCCTTCCAATGCCGGCACCCGTTCATGCAGTGGGCGTTTCGAATCCTCTTTAAAAAAATGTTGCGCATCACTCAGGCGGGCTGCCAGGACTCGTTCATTCCCTTTGGTCATGAGGGGGGTATTTCCCCACGGCATATTCGTCACCGCAATAAATTTTGGGAGGAGCGCGCCATCCTTTGTCATCAGCGAGAAAAACCCTTGATGCTCTTTCATCGATGAGATCAGGACCGGCTTGGGAACCGCTAAAAACTCTTTCTGAAACGTTCCGAGAATGGTGTGAGGGTATTCCACGCCAAAGACGGCTGCTTCAATCGGCTCATTCCGGTACATGGGGTCAACCTGACCCTTAGCAGATTTGGCCAACACAGAG
>JBATLR010000198.1:0-11507 GCA_049289415.1 Nitrospirales bacterium | reverse complement strand
GGCGAACCAAGCAATTTTCTGACTGAGGCTAGAGTTTCGGGGAGTGTTATGAAGGAGGAATGGTTGGTACGCAAAAACGGTTCGAGGTTTTGGGGGCATGTGGGCATCACCGTCTTACGTGATGAACATGATCAACTTCATGGGTTTGCCGCGGTGATGGGGGATCTCACCAAGCGAAAGCAGGAAGAAGATGTTATTCGGGCCCTGCTTCGTCTGAGTGAAAAATTAAATTCCACTTTCGTGCTGGAAACGCTCTTGGACGAATTGGTGGCAGAAGCCATTCAACTGGTCCAGGCCCATGCCGGGTTTGCCGGGTTGGCCTCGGGGGAAACGTTGACATGTGAAAAATATATTCAAGGTCGGACCCTAAAACCCTGTCATCGTTCCTGGTCTGCGGGGCAGGGATTACCCGGCTGGCTGCTCTTGCATAAGACGGCCTATCTCACGAACCAAGCGCGGGATGACAGACAGATTGAGATGGATTTTCGTCAAGCCTTTGATATTCACTCAGCCTTATGCATTCCAATTCTCGATGCCAAGGATACTCTTTTGGGCTGTATTGAAGTCCATAACAAAGAGCAGGCCAGTGGCTTTACACATTTTGATCAGCAAACCATGATTGGGGTTTCGCAGGTAGCCTCTATTGCCATTCAGAATGCCTTGGCCTACCAAAAAATTCAAGAAGCTGAAGCGCTTCATAGCCGTCTATTGGACAAAATCATGACGGCTCAAGAAGACGAGCGGCGTCGAATCAGTCGGGAATTACATGATGAAATTGGCCAATCTCTGACTTCTCTTCTGGTTGGACTTCGTGCGGCTGAGGATGAGGCACGTTCAGACGGAATGGGAGCACGGGTGAATGATCTTCGAAAGATTACGAGTACGACACTGCAGGAGGTTCAGCGACTGGCAAAAGGCCTGCGTCCAAGCGTACTGGATGATTTTGGACTAGAGGAAGCCATCGCCCGCTATGGGGCCGAATTTAGTTCGACCTATGGCATAGAGGTGGATGTGGCGCAAAATTGGCAAAGTAAGGATCGGCTTGCTCCCGCAGTGGAGACCGCGTTGTATCGAATTGTTCAGGAAGCGCTGACTAATGTCGGCAAATATGCCAAGGCCACCACCGTGTCGATACTTCTGCAGCAAAACTCGGCACAGATTCGACTTATTGTGGAAGATAATGGACAGGGATTTGACGCGCAGGCGATTGTTCGGAAGGCTGCAGCAGGTGCGCATCTTGGCCTGCATGGGATGCGGGAGCGAACCCTGTTGCTCAATGGTTCGATTTCCATTGAATCATCTGCCGGAAGCGGAACCACCATCTATGTCAACATCCCCTTAAAGGGAGAGGGGGCATGAAAATTCGGATTTTTATCGTCGATGATCACGCAGTCCTCCGATCGGGATTGCGTCTTTTGATCAATGGGCAACCGGACATGGAAGTCGTTGGTGAATCCGGAGACGCCGCTTCCGCCATTGAGGCCGTTCAAGACCTGTTGCCTCATGTCATCTTAATGGATCTGGCCATGCAGGGTCATATGCATATTGACACAATCGGCGAACTGAGAAAATGTTGTCCTGCCGGGTACATTCTTGTTCTGACCATGCACATCGAAAGCGGCTACGTTCGGGGGTCATTAGCTGCCGGTGCTTCGGGGTATGTTGTCAAGAGTGCGGCCGACACCGAATTATTAACAGCGATCCGTACCGTGGCCCAAGGAAAGACCTTTGTGGATTGGACTGTAGGGAATGGGATGGGGCAGGATCTCCCCGGTGCCCGCAAGAAAAGGCTGGCCGACAGGGCCCCTGGATTGCTGGGACAACTCAGTCCGAGAGAGCGTGAGATTTTCCGTCTGGTCGCACAAGGGTTTACCAATCAGCACATTGCCGATCAATTGGGGATTAGTATCAAATCGGTTGAAACGTATCGTGCAAGGGTTATGGAAAAACTCGGTCTTCGTAGTCGTGCCGACCTTGTGCAGTATGCTCTGAGCTGTGGTGTGCTGACGTCCGGAAATCTTTTCTAAACTCCCACCTCTTTCCTCGATTGAACAATATTTCAATCGGTCTCGTGTGGTCTTGTCAGGTTTTCCCCTCTGCCATTTCATCCGTATTCCCGTTAATTTATTCAGTAAGAGCACAAAACTCAATCTCATAAATATTTTCATTCACGGCCCATCAATTCGGCAATTCGTTGGCTACCCTCGAACCAAAAAAGGACTTTCATTCGTTGGTTTATCCCATTCTGGTTAATATTTCTTTTAGCAACAGGCACGATGAAGGCTAATCTACCGTAAAGACAAAGGTCATGTTCTTCTCCGACGCACCCCATAAATAAAGCACGGCAGCAGGCAGGACGCCTGATTTGCCGGAAGTAATGGTTTCGAAGGATTTCATTCATAGAGGAGTAGGAGAGGCGATGCCCATGATTCATGGACTGCATTTCAAAAACCTTCGAGGGGATATCTACGGTGGCGTGGTGGCGGCTGTGGTCGCATTACCATTGGCCCTCGCTTTTGGAGTGGCCTCAGGGGCCGGTGCGATTGCCGGGCTCTATGGCGCGATCTTTGTCGGATTGTTCGCATCCGTATTCGGGGGAACCCCTGCGCAATGTTCCGGCCCCACCGGTCCCATGACGGTGGTGATGGCTGGAATTCTGGTTCAATTCTCTGACAATCCAGCTCTCGCATTTACAGTAGTGATTATGGGTGGGGGGTTACAAATTCTGTTCGGATTGCTCGGATTCGGGCATTATATTGCCCTTGTTCCTTATCCGGTGATTTCAGGATTCATGAGCGGGATTGGATGCATTATTCTTATTTTGCAGGTTGGACCGCTTGTTGGATTCGAGGCCAAACCGGACGGAATTTATGCCAATCTGGTGGCCATTCCGGAATTTTTATCAAATCCTTTCCCCCAAGCGACCATTCTGGGGCTCCTGACTATTGCGATCATGTATCTGACACCAGTACGCATAAGTCAATTGATTCCTCCACAACTTCTGGCCCTATGTGCAGGCACCCTGGGAGCCTATTTCTTTTTCCCTCACGCACCAGTGATTGGAAATGTTCCGGAAGGGTTTCCGTCTTTGATGATCCCTGATATGGGGACCAGTGCATTTCTGCTGATGGTAGAGGGGGCGGTGGTGTTGGCTCTCCTTGGAAGTATCGATAGTCTGCTCACCTCGTTGGTGTGTGACAACATGACTCGTACCCAACATGATTCGAATCAAGAATTGATTGGTCAGGGAATTGGCAATATGGTGGCCGGCCTATTTGGTGGCCTTCCGGGGGCAGGCGCGACAATGCGGTCGGTGGCCAATATTCGGAGTGGCGGCCGAACGCCCCTATCGGGAATCCTCATGTCATTGGTGTTATTGGCCACATTGCTGGGGCTGGGACCGTTAGCGGAACAGATTCCCTTGGCCGTGTTAGCCGGGATTTTATTCAAGGTGGGATTGGATATTATTGATTGGAGATTTCTCCGACACTTGGTCAAGGCCCCACGAACCGATGTGCTGATCATGGGGGTGGTGCTGATCATTACGGTTCTTGTGGATCTAATCTCGGCTGTTGGCGTGGGAATTGTCCTGGCGAGTCTTTTATTTGTAAAGCGGATGGCCGAACTTGAATTGGCTAATTTACGGGTCATTAGTGAGCCGACACAGGAGATCCCGTTTCATCCTGAAGAAAAAGCCATTCTTGAACGCAACAACGGTCGGATTGTCCTGATTCATGTGGATGGCCCGATGAGCTTCGGTTCGGCAAAAACTATGGTGAGACGCCTGGAGTCGCTAAAAGGCTTCAACAACTTTACCCATGTCGTTCTTGATTTATCGGATGTCTCAGCCATTGACGGAACTGCCGCCCTTGCGGTTGAGGATATGCTTCGCATGGTTCATGCGCATCGCCAGAATCTATACTTTGTTGGAATTAAACCGGGAGTCCTTAAAGTTCTGGAAGGATTAGGGGTTTTGGATCACATTGGACCAGAACAACGGTACGACCTTCGATTGGATGCCTTGCGTCATGCCGATCAAGGGCATAATATTTCACCCACAGATGAACTCTCCGGTGCGCAACGGGCATGACCAAAATATGCTGTGTTCCCCATTGTGGTGAAACGGCTTGGCCACGGATGCGATCGCTAGAGCTTTTGACCAATGGTTTCGCTCAGGATCATGAAGGTTTGTCATTATCACTGCCCGGTGGCCTGCTTCCCTGTCTGAATGGAGGGGGGCCTTTGGGGTTATCTGAATACCTAGCGACGAGCGCAATGCTAGCAAATAGAAATTTTTGACTCTGGTAGGCGGTACAGTTTTCTTCCTTTTTCCTGAAAGGATCCTAATCCTACAAGCAATGGCCCAAACCGCCCGATGAACATGCAGAAGATAATAACGAATTTACCAACACTTGTCAGGGATGCCGAGAGGCTTAGCACGCCGCCATTGCCCACGGAGTACCCGGTCGTTCCCAGGGCGGATGCGACTTCAAACATCAGTGAGAGAAATGGATGGGGTTCAACCATGGATAACAGGAGGGTAAACACGGTCAACAAAAACATGGCGAGAATCGCTAAGGCCAGAGCCCGGCGAATGACTATCGTTGGCACACGGCGCCAAAAAAACTCCACATCATCTCCACGATGCCGCAGGGTGGTCCATACAAACACACCGATAATCCCGAATGTGGTCGTCTTAATTCCTCCGGCCGTTCCTCCCGGTGAGCCACCGATGAACATGAAAATGACAATGAGGTAGAGAGAGGCATTACCCAATTGACTTAAGTCAATCGTATTGAATCCAGCCGTTCGGGCAGAAACCGAGTGAAAGGCTCCTACCAGTATTTTATCGACCACGGGTAAATTTCCCAGAGTCTTGGGGTTAGTCCATTCAAGCAGTAGGAGACTGACAGTCCCTCCGATAAGCAGGAGGACGGTGACGACCAGCACAAGTTTGGAATGGGTCTGAAGACGATAGCGCTCGCCATGGAAAAATTGTGACACATCGATCAACACAAAAAATCCCAATCCTCCCAAAATGATCAAGATTGCCACGATGAGATTCACCGTGAGATCCGCTTGATATCCGACTAAATTGGTGGAAAATGAAGAAAATCCGGCGTTATTGAAGGCAGATATCGCTTGAAAAGTTCCATGATAGATGGCTTGGGCAAAAGGGTAGTCCTGGATAAATCGAAGACTTAACATTGTGGCACCGAGCAGTTCGAGTATCAGGGTCCACATCACTATGGCCTTCACAAATGGAATCAATCCTTGCAAGTGAAGTGAGCTTAAGGCTTCCGCCATCATCATCCGATCCCTCAGTCCTATTTGGCGACCCATCGTAAGAAGCAGCATGGTGACCAGGGTGGCATAACCAAGCCCGCCGATCTGAATAAGCACCAAGACAATCGTGTGGCCGAATACGGTAAAGTCCGTGGCGGTATCAGCTACGATCAGGCCTGTGACGCAAACGGCTGACGTGGCAGTAAATAGCGCGTCGATGAATGACAATGGCTTTGAAGGAGGTGTCGCCCAGGGAAGCAGTAATAAGATCGTGCCTAAAACAATAGCGGAAGCTCCCCCCATTACCACGATTGTTCCCGGAGAGAGTCGCTGGAGTCGTAGAAACCATGGGGGAGAATATCGTGTCACTGAGGATGGCAGGGAGGAATGAAAAGGCCCGGAAATTTTCACGTAAAAAAGAATACACTTAAAGATCGTGGCATTTCTTTTGACAAAAAAATAGGACCGCCATGGGTCGGATATATTATACGCCAAATTAAAAACGAAACAAATCGAAAAAAGAGGAAGAATCCTGCCAAGTTCTGCAGAGGCCCTCTCCGCAGCTGAAAGGCTTGTTCAATCCTGAAATCGAAAGAAATCGGCATGGGACGTTGGGAGAATACCTTATAACACAAAAATGGAAAGAGAATAGGACAGACCGAAATTTGAAGGATAATTCATTGAAAATTCTGCCCCATGTTTCCCCTGTACATTTCCTCAGTTGTTGGCTACCATTTCTACTTGAAAGTTTTAATTCCTACCCTCCTGATAACTCCTGCGGGATTTGCGTTGCTTTCTTTTAATCCAAGTCTTTGGTGCCTTGAGATGAAAGCTTTTCAGGCCAGACCCAGGTTCAAGGTCTTGTTCAAGAGATGAAGAACCTTTCTGTTGAAAAACTCATTCAGGTCGGGTATCGCTATGTGACGAAATCGCAAGGTCGGTTTTATCTCTATCTGGCCATTTTTTGTAGCGTTCTCGTGGTATTGGATGCCGGTTCGTTCGAATTGATTCGCGGAATGAAACTGAAGACATTTGATGTGATCATGAAAAATCGGGTCCTGTTTCACAAAGCCGACCCCGATATCCTGATTGTGGATATTGATGAAGCCAGTTTGGAGGCCATGGCTCAAGAATATGGCCGGTGGCCCTGGCCCCGTCAGGTTTTTGCGGAATTTCTGGAAACCCTAGAGGAGCAACAGCCCTCAGCCGTGGTGTTTGATATTTTATTTAGTGATCCTGATGTGTTCAATAAAGAATCAGATTCGTACTTCAATGACGTCGTCAGTGATTCGGAAAATACATTTTTCCCCATGATGCGGTTGTCCCCAACGAACGATGAACTCAGCAAGGTGACCCCTTCCATGATTCCCGGCATGGAACCCGTTCATGGCGAGTCACAAGAAGAAAAAGGGATTGCCCTGGTCCTGCCTTCCTTCACCGGTATTATTCAGAGCGGAAGATTGGGGACCAACAATGTCTATCCGGATCGGGATGGCATTGTTCGTCAGTACCCCATCTATCGTGATCATTTTGGATGGCGTGTACCTTCCCTGCCTGCCAAGCTCGGGGAAACGCTGGGGTGGAGACTCCCGAATGATTCAGATGTGTTTTTAAACTGGCGTGGAAAATTCGGGGCCTTCAGATCGGTTCGCTTTAGTGAGGTCTTTGAGGATTTCTTAAGGAGAGAAAAGCAACGGGCTTCGGATGAATTTACGGGCAAGATTGTGATCATCGGGTCCACCGCCTCGGCCCTGTTCGACACCAAGCCCACTCCCATGGAGAAGATTCATCCCGGTGTGGAAATTCTGGCCACGGCGATTGGAAATATCAAGAACGGAGATTGGATCACCCAGGCCCAAAACCCCTGGCTCTTTACGGGACTGGCCCTTGGCCTCATCTGGGCGACAGCCTTGGCCTTTTTGACCGGGGTCAAACGCAAAGCCATTGATATGGTGTTTGCCGGTTCGCAAGTGGGTTTGATGGCCTTTACGTTCGCGAGCTTGAATCTTACCACCTACTATCTTGATTTAACGGCACCCATCACCGCCGGGTTGATCTATTTTTCTCTCGCGCGGGTGTATGCCTATGCCGAAGCCACGATCATGGAAAAATATGTCTGGCTCAATGTAGAAGAGGGGGTGGACGGATGGCAATATACCGTGGTGGTGGTGGTTCAACCGGAGAGCTTGGAGGAAATCCCGGAAGGGAGATTCTTGACCCTGTTGAAGCGTGGCCTGTATGGCAAAAAGGTTGGGTTTACGATAGAACCCTTCTCACGGAAACCTGCCGGCATTGAAAAAGCCTTTCAGAATATGTTCCTCATTTATTGGGTCGAAAGTCATGTGAAAACGAAGCCATGGGAGGTGGAAAAATCCGGTGAACAAACGGTATCTCTGGTTCGAGAAGTGGTTCGTGGCATCTGTGAGAATGATAGAATAGGATGTAAGCTCGGATGGTGCCAAGGTCCCCTGACCTATGGAAATGAAAATTCCAGACTGGAGGCTTGGCAACATTTAGTGATTAAAGCCATGGTCAATCTCAAAGAGCAGCCGCTTGAGATTACATCATGATCTTTTACCCGAAAGTCCCAGGACTCATTCAGTGATGCACCCGGAACCGCCGTGTCTATACAACGCAAGAAGGAGGACGGTGATGATGAAATGGTTAGCCTTCCTGACAATCGTCATTATTGGAGTCTTTCCCGCAGAGGGAAAAGCTTCGGATCCTGGGATAGCCGTTAAAACGTGCCAGGTCATGAGCGAACCCTTTAAAGATGCTCGAGAAGTGCTATCGTTAAAGGAAGGGGATACCGTAGAGATTCTGAGAAGAAAAGGTGGATGGTTAGAGGTGTCCCGAAAAAGTAAAACCGGATGGGTAAGAATGCTCTCTATTCGGCGGGGGGGCGCTGCGGAAAAGGTTTCCGCGGCAACGGAAGCCTCAGGAGTATTGGGCCTGGCCACTGGGAGAGCCGGCAGTGGAAATGTTGTGGCTGCGACGGGAGTTCGCGGATTAGATGAAGAGGATTTGAAGGAGGCCGAGTTTAATGAACATGAATTACAGACACTCAAAACCTATCGGACTTCAAAGAAACAAGCACAAGAATTTGCCAATCAGGCAGGGTTACAAGTACAAAAAGTTCCGTTCATGCAGCCGACAGACGGGAATTAACATATGAGGCATCAGCATAATATGAAGAAAAATATACGCGGTGAATTTTTACGGCCTGGTCCTCTAGTGTTCCACAATCAACAGACAAGTGCGGGTTTGAAAGGATTCCTTCTGCGTGCATGCATTCTGACATTGGTAATCTCCGGAGTGGCAACCCTCACGCATGCATTTGATTTGGGTGATGCCCTCAAACAATTAGGGCAGCCGGATGAAACCACCACAGGAAAAACACAAGACGGTACTCCGCAGAAACAGACGGGCAAGAAAACTCCTTCACTGACAGACCTGACCGACCTGGTCAAAGGGACTTCCACAGAAGAGGAAATAGCCATCGGTCAAGAGATTGCCGGACGACTGCTTGGGGCTGCGCCCCTGGTCAAGGATGAACGCTTGCAACGGTATGTCAATCAAGTTGGAAAGTGGCTAAGTCTGCAGAGTGGAAGAACCGACCTTGATTGGTATTTTGGAGTGATTGATTCCGACGATATCAATGCCTTTGCGGCGCCGGGTGGATTTATTTTTCTCACCAAAGGTTTGTATCACCAACTTCATTCTGAAGCGGAATTGGCTGGAGTGCTGGGACATGAGATTGGTCATGTTGTCAAACAACATCATCTAAACATCATTAAACAAAGCCAGGCGATTGAGATGGGAAGCAGCTTGTTTTCCCAAAAACTCGGCAAAATGAAGAATGAACAAGCGAAGCAGGCCGTGAATAATCTTATTGGGAGTGGAGCAGAAGTGATGGCTCGCGGATTGGATAAAGATGCCGAATATCAGGCCGACAGAATTGGGGTGGTGTTGGCCGCCAGAGCCGGCTATGACGCCTATGGCCTGCCAATGGTGTTGCAGGAAATTGGTCATGCAGGTCTCAATGACAGCAGCGTCGCCTTACTATTTAAGACTCACCCTCATCCCGACACGAGATTGGCAGAACTCGGTGATTCCATGGGAGAGAGCTTTGATAAATATTCTGACGGCAAAATCGTGAAAGACCGATTTTACACACTGTCAAAATAGCAAGCTCGAGTCCAAGCGATCCTTAGTGGATTCGCTGTGCTTAGAAATACCAGAGGCTTTTGTTTCATAAACCGCGAGAACTGGCGGGAGGGTTCCGTGCATGGTGAAAAGGTAAAAAGTCCGCGTTAGGGGAATTCTTCAGCTTATTAATTCCGCTTTCGAAAAAATTTGATATTTAATTGGGGGAGGCAAGAACTTAATCTGCGCTGAACGGAGCACGGATCAAATGCTCTGTTTGAAAGCCAAGCCGATGACTAAAGGAGACCATGTCCTGATAGCTTGCTTCATCGATCGAGGGGGTTCGTGCCAGGATCCAGAGGTAGTCACGATCCGGGGTGCCGACGATCGCAAGCCTATAGTCGGGATCGACCCGAAGTATCCAATAATTCCCCTGCTCCGATGAGGTAAGCAACGCCACAAGTTTAGCGGCCCACTGGTCGAAGACCACATTTAACTTTGCCCGATGTTCAGGGTCCACCACCGTGGCCACTCCCTCAATGCTGACCTCCTCACCGGTCGAGGTGGTACATGCGTTCCGCACGGCAACCTTCCCCGGTTCCAGTAACCGGTACTCGGCTGTAGATCTTACGCAATTTCGTTGCCCCC
This sequence comes from Nitrospirales bacterium, assembly GCA_049289415.1. GTDB lineage: Bacteria > Nitrospirota > Nitrospiria > Nitrospirales > UBA8639 > Nitrospira_E. The sequence continues at coordinate 1,427 of JBATLR010000198.1, read as the reverse complement.
ACATCGGCAGTCGTGCTATTTCATGCCACATCCCGCTATACCGGGAGAGATCAACTGACAACGCGGTGGGTAATTTTCCTGCCGGTTCAACGCTCGAACAGGCACCAAGCATCAAGCAGAAGACTCCCATTGTCAGGGTTCTCAACATGTCAACAATCGTGAAAGCAGGGGGACCTTTATGGGACCTTTTAAATTTTTTCTATCTTATCATGCCTTCCCGGCAGGTGCATCTTCATGCCGATGATTCCCACTTCATGGAGTGACCTGGCCAGGACGTGGTACACACAACCACCCGTTACCCATGAAGATCTCCCGCTGGCTTCAGATACCTGAGGAGGAAGGGTATAAACTGGATGCCCAAGGGCCCTGGGAAGGACTCATCATGCTATGGTGAAGGGATGGCAGCGGTTCGATTCCGGCTTATCCTTCCTTGAGAGTATCTAACAGGAATAGTATCTTTTGATGCCGTTCATGAAGAAACTTTCATGGGGCATTCATGGTACCTTCATTTGCGTGTCGTATGCTGATGTATGAACCTCATGTGAAGACACATGTCTATCGTTAGGGTATGCAGCAAAAAATGAAAAGAATCTCGATGAACAATTCAAAGGGCACCGATTGGCCTAGCCGTTGAGTGCAGGGAGACCACACATGGAAAGAGAGTTGAGTACCGTTAAGATCGGCCTGGCACTCGTGTTGCTGGGGCTATTGTTTGGCGTGGGAATGGGTATTGTGTTTGGGGTCAATGAAGATGTGTTCAAGGATTATATTGCGCAAGGGATCACGGCTAATCCGGATGTGCACGATTCCAAAAGTGCTGACAAAATTTGGCGTTACGCTCAAAGGGCCCATTTCCATGCCACAGGCATTGCAGCCTTCTCCTTGGGCCTGGTCATCCTTGTCATGTTTTCCACACTCAAACCCACCTATAAGAAAGCATCGGCCATCCTTCTGGGGCTGAGCAGTTTCTATCCACTCTCCTGGTACACGATGTTCTGGTTGGCGCCGTCCATTGGTCGGGGTCCGGCTCACGCGCATATTCTGACAGAGTTCTTTGCCTATACGGGGGTAGGAGGTCTATTACTCGGAGCCTTTTTCCTCTGTGCGAATGTATTTCTCGGTTCCTTTCGAGTAGAATCCAGAACCTAGTTGCCCGCGTGAGATGATCTGGAATCTCTGGGTAGAAAGGGTCCTCCTTAATCAAAGCCTCTCCCTCCAGAATGGTTACAGATGGAATGGTCACAACGGTTTCGTTGAGTGTACCTGTCCACATTCCTTCCCAAAATGCCGTTTATTGTTTTTGAGAAGTTGGGTCTTGGAACGGACCCCTTGCGGGAAGTGGGTTGCTGTCAATGTCATCCTGGGGTATGTCTTGACTCAAGGCATGAGGGGGATCGGCAATTTGAATGATAGGAGAAGTTTTCGAG
>JBATLR010000197.1:0-2048 GCA_049289415.1 Nitrospirales bacterium | reverse complement strand
ATCCACTTCTTGCGACCGACCTTCAATTTTATCCTTCACGGTGGGATACAACACCAAAAATCGTTGCCACTGGTCCTCCACCTCACGCCCGAATTGAAACCGGACATTGGGTAGATCCACGATCGTTGTATGAGGTTGTGACACATCAATCCGCGGTCTGCCCGAAAACTGCTGGGACAGCAACGCAGCAATGTGAATACCCTGCTTGGCGCGTCGATGGCCTTCGGCTTGATGCTGTGTCATAAATGTGGAGGTCACCCCATCAACAATGGGCAATGTCATCCCTGCCGGCACCTTCCCTTTCGGCAACAGATACCCTTCTGCATCCAGATAATAGGGTTCGGTTGGTGATCCAAACACCGCTGCCGGCTGACGCTCAGTCACCTGGATCACCAGTGAATGGGGTAACACCCGCTCAAAGGCGACCGACCCAATCCAAGGATGCGATTCCAACCGGGTCGCGAGCAGCTCTGAATCCACAGAGAACAAACTGGTCTGTGGCGCCAAGTTCAGCTTCGTCAGAATTTCATCGCGCGTGACTCGATCCAAACCCACAACCGTGATCTGTTGGATTTCCGTCCACTCATCCGCCCACCGCATCACCTGACGTCCTCCCACCACAACCACCACGATAAGACAGGCCAGGACACCTCCGATCACGACACGCCGGACCCGCAAGGCTGTCGATGACGACTTCGCTTTCCCCGGTCCTCCGGTTTTTTTAAGGGGCCGGTTTTTTCGAGGCCGTTTCGTGTTAAGGGATTCTCCCGATATCATGACGCAGAACTCCTGGTGCTCCTTTTTTCCCGGAAGACGGGACCATCCTTTTCGGTAGAGCCTCCCGCAATATCCGTTCAACTAGATCATCATAGTCCCATCCGATCTGTGCCGCTGCCATGGGAAGCAAACTCCGTTCAGTCATGCCGGGAATGGTGTTCAATTCGAGAATATACGGTCGTCCGTTGGTATGAATGCGAAAATCGACTCGAGCGGCACCGCGACACCCTAACGCCTGATAAGCACGAAGGCTGTAATCACGAAGAGCAGTTTCCAGTTTTGAAGAAAGCGAAGCCGGACACACATAACGAGTTGCCGCCTTTCCATATTTGGCCGTAAAATCGTAAAAGCCCCCGGGAACGATGATTTCTACGCCGGGTAAGACCTCGTTGCCAAAAATGCCCACCGCCACTTCCCGACCGGGAATATATTTTTCCACCACCGCCTGCTCCCCATATCGATAGGCTTCTTGCAAGGCCTCCTTCCATTGAGATGGCTTGCGGACGATGGAGACACCAAACGTGGACCCCTCCGCACAAGGCTTCACCACCACAGGCAAGCCTAAGCTGGGTGGTGGACGAACCGGGGTCATTTTGCCGGCTAAGGTCATACCCGGCGGGACGGGAACCTTGGCAGCCTGAAGGACCACGCGCGTCAATCCTTTGTTCATGCAGACGGCACTCGCAGTCACGCCCGATCCGGTGTAAGGCATCTTCATGACTTCCAACATCCCTTGAACCGTGCCATCTTCCCCTCCCGGTCCATGCAAGGCGAGAAAGGCCACCGAAATTTTCTTTGCCCGGATCTGATGCGGTAATGTGGCATCGACTTCAATGGGAATGACCGTATATCCACGTCGTTTCAACGCATCACAGATTGAACGCCCCGTCTTGAGCGAAATCTCTCTCTCAGCTGAAGATCCACCCATCAGCACACCGATTCGCAAAGATTTCTGTGTCATCATTCTCTGTGTCTTCACCTTGTGATAAGCCTTTCCCTCTGACTCAATCTCTTCGTTAGCACCATCAACCCTGGCATCTTTACAATTCTCCAATAACTTTCCATTCAAGCTGAAGGCGGACCCCGAACTTTTTCGCCACGGTTTGCCGGACTTTTCGAATCAATGCCAGGACCTGGTCGGCGGTGGCTGTTCCTCTATTCACAATAAAGTTGGCATGTTTGGTCGAGACTTCAGCATCACCAACCCGCACACCCTTTAATCCTGCGGCTTCAACTAACCGTCCGGCAGAATCTCCCGGCGGGTTTTTAAA
>JBATLR010000196.1:0-2227 GCA_049289415.1 Nitrospirales bacterium | reverse complement strand
GATGTGATCAGTGAAATCAATCGTAAGCCAGTCCGTTCTGAGGAAGATTTCGTGAAGATGGTTTCCCACTTGAAGGAGAATGCATCCGCTTTAATTTTTATCCATCGGGGGAAAGGGGCGTTATATTTGACCGTTAAGGTGTAACCGTTTATATGGTTAAACCCGGTTGAAAAAGGGGGCTTCTTCGACGGAGAAGCCCTCTTTTTTTTGTTTAAGAGTTGATCTCTGTTTTCAGGAAAGCAAAAATTTTATATCGAAAATACCTCCCATACAGCATTTCACACTCCTGTTTATGGGATCCCACACTCAAAGATTACTCCGCATAATTTATTGTTTGCTTCGTCTCTAAATGGTATAGGAGACAGGGGGCAGGAGTAACGGTTCTTTGTCAGGTTCTGAACGAGAGGGTTGTGCCCATGTCTTTCGTTTTTTCATCAATGAAAAACTGGAAGTATGTTGGGGTCGGGCTGAGTCTTTTTCTGTTCGGGGGGGCACTGATCGCTCTCCACCATATCCTAGTCGAAGTTCATCTTAAAGATGTTCTCGCCCATTTCCATGACATTTCCTGGCGCGCCCTTATTCTTTCCAGTTTCTGTGTCGGTGGAAGTTACTTTGCCCTGACGGGGTATGACGTGTTGGCGCTTCGTCATCTTGGCCGATCCTTACCCTATTCCCTCACGGGACCCGCGTCGTTTATCAGTTACACGTTCAGTCACAATATTGGGCTGTCGCTGATTACGGGTGGTTCCATCCGCTACCGAATTTATTCCCCTGCCGGGCTCTCAGCGGTCGAAATCGCCACGTTGACCGGACTCTGTGCGATGACGTTTGGTCTTGGAGTCAGTCTCATGCTCGGTCTGGCTTTAGTCGTAGAGCCGGATCGACTTACTCGGACCGACGGAATATCCCCACTTCTCAATCGGGTGATGGGTTTGTGTATCCTGCTCGGTGTAAGCGTCTATTTGATCTGGACTGCCATTCAAACGCAGCCCTTACAATTAAAAAGTTGGACCATGACCTTGCCAACTTTCCAGATAACCCTGCAGCAACTTGCGCTTGGCGCGGTGGATATCACCCTGGCCGCCGCCGCGTTATTTCTTGTATTGCCTCCGAATGTGGAAATCAGTTTTCCCGCGTTTATCGGCATCTATGTCTGTGCCATGACCATAGGGGTGTTGAGCCATGCGCCGGGGGGACTTGGTGTCTTTGAAGCACTTATGCTCCTTGCGTTGTCGCATGTGGAGCCAGGGGCTCTGTTCGGTTCTCTTCTTGTCTACCGCTGTCTTTATTATTTTGCGCCATTTGCTGTGGCAGCCTGTTTGCTGGTTTGGCATGAACGCCAGTGGGGGACTAGGGTCCTGACCCCAGCCGTCCAGATGTTCCAACGAGTAGGTCGGGCCACGACCCCACCTATTCTGGGGAGTGCTATATTCGCGAGCGGCGTCATTCTCCTATTCTCGTCAGCCACTCCGATTGTAGGAGGCAGGCTCAACATGCTACGGCCATATTTGCCTTTGCCATTCATTGAGGTCTCACATCTGTTGAGCAGTGTGGTGGGATTATGGCTCATGTTTCTGGCTCGCGGTGTATTTCGCCGTATGGAAACCGCATTTCATATGGCTCAATGGATGCTGTGTGGAGGGATCCTGTTTTCTCTGGTCAAGGGATTTGATTACGAGGAGGCCGGCATTCTGGGAGTAATTTTGGTGGTGCTACGTGCGAGCCAAGGGGCATTCTATCGGAAAGGTTCGTTGACCTGGCAATTCTCCGCTGCCTGGCTTGGAACAATAGTGATAGGTGTCGCCGGGTCGATGTGGTTGGCGATGTTTGCTTTCAAGCATGTCAACTATTCACATGATCTTTGGGGAGAATTCGCGTATGGGAGCGATGTGTCACGTACATTACGCTCGACCATGGCTGTCACGATCTTGCTTATCGGTTTCCTTGTCCTGGAATGCATAAGAAGGGTTCATCCGAAAGAATCTGCAAAGCCGACAAATATCTTTACGGTGCGAACCATTGTGGGCCGATCTTTGCGGACCGAAGCCAACCTGGCCTTATTGGGCGATAAACGATTCCTGATGTCTGGGGAGGAGGATGCCTTTGTGATGTACCAGATTCACGGACGGAGCTGGGTGAGCATGGGAGACCCCGTTGGACCGGAAAGGTCATGGGAGCCGTTGCTTTGGCAGTATCGATCACTCTGTGATCAGTATGATGGGTGGCC
>JBATLR010000195.1:0-3070 GCA_049289415.1 Nitrospirales bacterium | reverse complement strand
AACTCTCTCCGGCCATTTCCTGGCGCGCTTCTTCTATTCGCTCCATGCCTTTGAAAAGTTGTGACATGTCCGGACCTCCTTACTGTGAATTCTGGGGGAAACCAGTTTTACATCTGACTCTAGAATTCTCGCAGGATACTCGATAGGTTTTTTCAGCCAGATGGTCTTTTAAAAAATTCCTTTTTTACAGTCCGCAAGCAATGATATTGAACTCATAATATTCTATCATTATGATAGGATAAAGTTATATTATCAGAGTGTAGCCCCATGCATCACGGATTCGGCTAAGGCATGCAGGCCGAGGATGCACGACTCTCCAGAGGAGACAAGACCATGGGCGAGCTTCCTCCCATATGGCTCACCGAACAGGTGGCAGATCATGTCGCGACGGTGACGATCAACCATCCTCCCGCAAATGTGCTTACACCCCAAGGGCTGAGTGGACTCGAATCAACCCTTGACGATCTGGCCAATAATGATCGAATCAAGGTCATTATCATTACCGGAACAGGACGGTTTTTCATTGCAGGAGTCGATATCCGGATGTTGGCAGAAATCGGGTCCAGGCCAAAAGGCAAAAAACTGGCTCTCACCGGCCAAAGAATTTTCAATAAAATTGCGGCTTCGCCGAAACCCATTATCGCAGCCATCAATGGCATCTGCCTCGGCGGAGGCTTGGAATTGGCATTGTGTTGTCATCTCCGATTAGCTGCTGAAGGAATTCAACTCGGATTACCTGAAGTTAATCTTGGCCTGATCCCTGGGTTCGGCGGGACCCAACGCCTGCTTCGCCTCCTCGGCCAATCGAAAGCCACTGAAATGATTTTGACCGGGGATTCTCTCTCGGCAGAGGATGGCAAAACATGTGGACTGATATCTGAGGTTTTCTCTGATAAAGATTTGATGCCTCAGGCTATCGGACTCGCCAGTCGGATTGCCTCAAAAAGTCAAAGTGCTGTTCGAGCAGCCCTTCAGGCTATTCAAAGGGGATCGGATTTGAAACTTCGTGAGGGATTGCTGGTAGAAGCCACCTTGTTTGGAGAGCTTTGCGAATCCGAAGATAAACAAGAAGGGCTGGCGGCTTTTTTAGAAAAGCGCACTCCGCATTTCAAGGACCTCTGATACCCCAAGTGTTTTAGCGAATCTGTCAGGAAACGAGGGGGGATGGATCAGTTGGTTTGGAAAGATTCCTGCTAAATGCAAACACCCATTTTTCATGCATACACAATAATCTGGAGGTAGTGATAGGCCCCTGAATTTCATGAAAGGGAAGCACACGATCAATTAAACTGACCCTTGTTTTGTACCGCTCGACTTCAAAGATAGTCCAATCACGCCATTGTTTTAACATGCCTGTTGCTCTCCTATAGCCCATTCACTCGTTATCAAGATTGTGGGCGTCTCAACCGATTCCTTGCCATTTTTGGCAAATCGTTCACATTCTATGTCGTTTGGTTAAATCCACCCATTCCCTCGCCGCAAGCATTATGAGCACATACCGATACAGAGATTGTAAGGGGAGTCTCGAACTCATTCAGGGGAGCAAAGGAGTACTGACCATGACTTTACCGGAAGTAGGAGCTATTCAATTTCTGCAACCCGCATCATCGGGAGATCATTCACGAAAACAGGTGACCGCTGTGAGTTCCGATGAGGAGAGTGGCAAAGCCAAAAGCCATCGGGAAAGAGGTGTCCCCTCTCCTATCCAGGACCAGGTGACCTTGTCGAAGGAGGCTCAGGCATTGTCCACATCAAGGCATCACGCCTCAAAAGGCAATTCCTTCCAGCAACCCTCTTCTCCCTTTGATCGCTGAGGATTGTGAAACGGCCATGATCCGGCAAATGGGGCGTCCCATTTGCTGGCATCGAATTTTGAACAAAGCTTGCCTCCTCATTGTTCATCATTTTCCTTATCCATTTCCATTTGTGCTTTTCTCAATGTGTCCGTCCTGATTACCGGCGCTCGTAGAGCAGTTCACAAGCTTGTTCGTATCCTTGGATCCATCCTTCCTGATACGCCTGTCCTAAACTTCGTCGAACCTGATCCATTTGCTCCTCGCCTCGAAACGAACCTGGAACGGCCGAGCACACCATCTCCACGGCTACATCCACGAGTCGCTCTCGGCGCTGTTTGAGCTCCACGGACACGAGTTCATCTAACACTTCCTGGCCTCGCTGCATGACAATTTTTTCCAGAAAGGTATCATACCCCTGGGCACGAATGACCCGTTCCCGAATAATGCCTAATTCTTCTTTGATTTTTTGTGTATTGCGAATCAAGACCATAAACAGTTGCTTGCGGGATTCCTCTCGAAGGGTTTCTTCCATTCGTTGCAAGACTACTGACGGAGAAATGGATTCTTCCGGCTCAGGTTCCGGATCCCTATCCCGTCGGTGCACCATCGGCTCGACATAGCCCAGACGCATTCGATCATATGTTTTTCTTGCATCCGGATCACCTAAGATTTCATAGGCTGCATTGACTTCACGAATTTTTTGTTCAGCCTGATGATTCCCTCGATTGCGGTCAGGATGATATTGAAGGGCCAATGCCCGATAGGCTTTTTTTATCTCATCTTGCGATGCTTGAAGAACGACACCGAGAACCGCATAATAATCGACGACTGGCATTGACTTGTTCCTTACAGAAGAAAATTCTTTACCTGGCTATTTGCGGAGCTATTTGCGCAGCTTTTCGCGAATGTCCACGTTCACTAGTCCCTGCATATTGTTTCTGAAAAACAGCTTTTCCTATATGACCATTTTTTCAAAAGTTCTGTTGATTGGAGCATGGACTGCGCTCCTGGTCGTTGGGTCGAACATTACGGATCAACCGGCATTTCCCTTGGAAGCTTCCCAGGAGAGAATTGCCTCGGCACCATCCACACCCAGGCCCCTCTGGCCACTCTCGTCTGGCCTCCCCTCCTCCACTTTTACCACATCACCCAAACCCGTCTCCATTGCCATGCTGCTCAGTCAACCAGCTTCCTATCATCAACAACTCGTGGCCGTTCGTGGGGTGGTCACTCAACCGGAAATGCACCTTAATGACTCAGAGTTAGCCATACGC
>JBATLR010000194.1:0-10212 GCA_049289415.1 Nitrospirales bacterium | reverse complement strand
ATGTCTAAGAGGCTGTTGAATATTTCTCATATTTTGCCTTAGATGAATGACGGAAACCCACACGGGGAAAAATAAGGGAGTGTTCAAAAGGGCTCGTCCAGCAAGGCCGCAGCCGCTTGGGCGAGCGGAGCGTACGGAGAAGTACGTGAGCACGACCAAGCGGCGAGAACGCCGCTGGCGGCATTTTTGAACACTCCCTCTAAGAAATTCCAGCTTGGCGCTGGAGCCACCGGACATAACCAATAATCTGCGTGACGTCATCCGCCGTCACGCCTTCGATCTTCGGCATGTTCCCGAACTTCCAATGGTGGGCTTTGACCCCTTGAGCCGCAGCCCGCTGAAAAGCGAAATCTGCATGGTGATTGGGCTCATAGATTTTATGCACCAAGGGGGGACCTTGAGCCGTTCCCACGGCCTGCACTCCATGGCAAGGAGAACAGAATGTATTGAATTTTGTCTCGCCGTCTTTGAATTCTGTTGGCAGGTCTTTCCCGGTCGATACTTGTGCAATGGTTGCGAGAGGAGAGGACTCCCCAGCACTCGTCCCATTCTCAGAGCATCCAACAACAAACCAACAAAGAACCCCTACCACACCTCTGAGAATTATTCGTCTTGGTTTCCTCTTCATGTCCACGTTCCTTTATACCAGACTCATTCGCAATCAGACGAGGCCACGGCCCCACATTTATCCGGCGAGTAGCGGATCAGAAAGTTGTGCCTCCTTAAATCCCTCTTGCCGAATCACGCAACTATCACAGCGGCCGCACGGTTGGTTTTGTAGACCTGGATTATAACAACTATTGGTCCATTGAAAAGGCACCCCCAAGGCATGTCCTTTTTGGATGATCTCACGTTTGGTCAAAAAGAGTAGCGGGGCGAGAATGTCGACCTGGTGGCCTTCCAATCCCAATCGTGTGCCAAGACGAGCCACGTCCTTGAACGCCTGAATAAATTCTGGACGGCAGTCCGGGTAGCCGGAATAGTCACGAATATTGGCCCCAAAAAATATGTTGGAAGCACCCAACACCTCGGCATAGGCCAGCGCCAGACTCAAGAAAATGGTATTCCTGGCGGGAACATAGGTAACGGGAATCTGCTGTTCACGATCCCGTGCGGTTCGATTGGTGGGGACGGGAATCTGATCGGTTAGCGCGGATCCACCAAAGGTTCGCAAGTCCAATGTAATAATTTTGTGTTCTTTCACCTCAAAATAGTCAGAAATTTTTTGCGCACATTCGATTTCCGTTCGATGGCGTTGCCCATAATCGACAGTCAAGAAATACAGCTCATATCCTTCTGATTTGGCAATGGCGGCCGTCACCGTTGAATCCAACCCGCCACTTGCCAGAACAACAATCTTTGACATGAGCTTACGAAGGCCCTGCTTGAACCCTTTTTCTCCCGCCTATCAGATGGATCTGGGTTTTTTTGTAAAGGAATGATCGGTCACAGGCTCAAGTGTTGGTGGGAGGACAGTTAAAGGCAAAAAACACCAATGCCAAATTGGATGGGTGTATGCCAATCCCAGCTAGACACGGTGAAAGAACAGAAACGGCAAACCTGATAATTATTGCCGCTGTTCGGATCGTTCAATCTTTTCCATCAGTTCACGTTTGGATTTACACTCGACGCATAAACGGGCAAACGGAAGCGCTTGCAAACGCTTTTCATTGATCTCTCCACCACATTCCGCGCACACGCCATAGGTGCCTTCATCCAAACTATCCAAGGCGTCATCAATCAATTGTCGTTCACGGTTTCGCATTTCCTGAAGCGAAATCCCCATTTCGCGATCCAAATCCACCAGCGCCTGGTCCCCGCTATCCATGGCTGCTTCCAGCCGCCGTTGTTGTTCTTCTGTCACTGATTGTCCAAGCTGTTGTTTGATTTCTTGAATCAGCGCTTCTCGTTTCGCCAAGAGAATTTCCTTTAACGCGACATGACGATCTTCTGTTTGAGCTTTCGCCGGCTTCCGCGATGCGGGGGTTGGTGAAGTGGCTTTTGCTGGGCCTTTTGCAGGAACTTTTTTTGTCCCGGCGGAGACCGTTGTTTTCGTTTCTTTCTTTCCTGGTCTTTCGGCCATACTACATTCCTTTCTTCCTTCGAAAGTTAACCATTCTCTCACACGACAGGAGGATTCATTGCGGACACCTTCCCCGTTGCATCATGCAGTAACACGATAGTCCATGTACTTACTCATAGGTAATCAGGGAGTGAATGTCACACCCGTTCAATTTGTTTCGTCCATCGAGCTTCAGCAATTCAACTAAAAATACCACGCCGGCAATATCGCCACCCAATTGCCGAATCAGGTGGACAGTAGCCCCGGCCGTCCCTCCAGTGGCGAGGAGATCATCAACCACAAGCACTCGCTCTCCCTTTTGAATCGCATCCCGATGAATCGCTAAAGTCGTCGAGCCATACTCTAAATTATAATTGACTTCAAACACATCGGCCGGCAATTTGCCGGGCTTCCGAACCGGAACAAAGCCGGCTTTCAAGTGATAGGCCAAGGGGCTCCCCAAAATAAATCCTCGCGATTCAATTCCCACCACTCTGGTAATACCCGCATCCTGATAGTGACGAACGCACTCATCGATGATGGAACGAAAACAAACAGGATTATTTAATAAGGGCGTAATATCATAAAAAAGGATACCCGGCTTAGGAAAATCCGGAACCTCACGAATATGTGCTTTATAGTTCATGAAATAACGACTCAACCGTGATAACGACCGTGAATGATTTCGTTTTTGAGATCGGAATTACCCGATCCCAATGCCCCCATCCCTTACAGATAAGTACGAAGGACAAGAAACCCTTCAGTTTGCCTGTTTGGGTCTTTCCAGTCAACCGTTACCTGAAGAACTTGAGAGAGAGGTGGTCCTTTGTGAAGGGCTTCAAGAAAGGTATGAACAGATGCTTGAGGCCCTTCAACTTCCAATTCGACTCCTCCTTCAGCTCGGTTTCGCACCCACCCATGTAATGCCATTTTGTTAGCCTGCATTTGCACAAACGCTCGAAACCCGACTCCTTGAACTTTTCCACTGACATGGGCATGAACCCGAACAATCGCTTCCATTTGCTCTTCCACGTTATCCGATCTGACCCCTTCCACCGGATTCTGTGCTTCCAGAATTTTTTATTGCATGGTTAGCAGCATAATCTTGTAGGAGTTGCGTTCCAACCTTCGTGCCTTCCCGTATGCAATCAGGGATACCAATGCCATACAAGCCTGCTCCCGTGACATAAAGGCCTGGCGAATGGGCTAACTGTTCCTGAACCTTAGCCAACCGATCCCGATGTCCGAGCACATATTGAGGCATTCCCTGCCTCCATCGATGGACTTCTGTATAGGTCGGGGCAGCCGTGATTCCGACCATAGAGAGTAATTCCCCCCGAACACACTTCACAAGGGAGTTATCATCCTGCTCCATAACCGTCTCTCGCCCTCGACCTCCGATATAACAACGGATCAGGGTTTCTCCAGCCCGGCTCCGATCAGTCCACTTCAACGAAGTCCAGGTTGCGGCTAGCAATGGGCGTTGTTCTTTTCGAGGCACCACAAATCCGAATCCTCGTATCTGTGAAGCAATGGATTCAGCGGGATACCCCATAGAAATTGTAGCGGTCGAAGCATAGGGAATCCCATCTAACAGACTCGCTGTTTCGGGTCGAAATGCCCGAAGTAAGCGAGCCGTCTGATATGCCGGAGTGGCCAATACGACCGCATCAGCTTGAAGCCGAGTTCCATTCTCCAATATGACGTGAAATTCCCCTGACTCCAGAGTTGGAGATTGAATTTCCAGACACTCGACCCCTGCCATCAACCCTACTCCGCGCTTGCGCAATGCCTCCACCAAGGTCTGAATGAGCTCACTTAATCCACCTCGAAGCGACATAAACATGGTGGTGGCGGAGCCGGAAGGGCGCTGGGCGGATGGCGCGCTGGCCAAAGCCTTTCGCATTCCCTTAATGACACTGCCATGTTCTCGCTCCAATTCGCGAAATCGAGGAAAGGTCGACTCAATACTGAGTTCATCTGCATCCCCGGCATAAATACCTGCCACCAATGGTTCGATTAAATACTCAAAGGCTTCGGTGCCAAATCGTCGACGAAAAAACGCTCCCAAAGATTCGTCTGCCGGCCAAGGATTCTGTTTTGGCCAAAACCGTTCGGCAGCCATGCGAAGCATCCCACCCCAGGATAAGAGCCCGCTGGAAACAAGCGTATCAACCCGTCGGGGCCGAAAGGCCAATAAGCCTTGTGGCAGTTCTCGCAACGCTCCCCGGCAAAATGAAAATGTCTGATTGTGTTGGGGGTTGGTAGAAATCAACTGATCCTGAAGTCCTAACGTGCGGCACAATTCTAGAGCCCATGGCTTGGAAGTCAGGAACGAGTCAGGTCCACCTTCGATCAGATAGTTGTCTGTCACATGCGTCAGAATTTTTCCACCCCACCGAGGCTCTCGTTCAACGACCGTGCATTGAACGGGTGTCTGTGTTTTCGCACCCTCCTCCGTGAGAGCATATGCCGTGGCCAGTCCGGATATCCCCCCTCCGACAATGACGACTTGGTATGGAATCTTCCTCATGAAGTCCGGAGCAATCAGAAAGGAAATCCATGCACGTGGCTAAGGCCTTGAAAGAAACAGATTTTCATGGAGGGCCGGGAGAAAACTGACAGGGGAAAAGTACCGCTACATCATTCACGTGAGGAAGCCATTGAGTACCGGCGAACACATTCAATGGCAAATTCAACGCTGTGTAAAGGGGTATTAGGAAGTATTCCGTGACCCAAATTAAAAATGTGACCAGGTCTGCCGCCAGCTTGCTGCATAATATCCTTCACCCGACGCTCGATTTCTTTTTCTGGGGCGAACAGAACCAGGGGATCCAGATTGCCTTGAATGCTCACATCAAACCCGATAGTGCCCCATGCTTCATCCAAACGAACTCGCCAGTCGACCCCCATCACATCGCTTCCCGCCTTTCGCATCAGCGGAAGAAGTCCGGTCGTCCCTGTTCCAAAATAAATGAGGGGAATCCCCTCAACCCGCAAGGCAGAAAAAATATTTTGAACATGAGGAAGGACGTATTCTTCATAATCGCCAGGACTTAAACAGCCGACCCAACTGTCAAAGAGTTGAATGGCTTGGGCGCCTGCTCGACTTTGTACTCGTAAATACTCCACGACAACCACGGACAGTTTGGACATCAATTGATGCCACACGGTCGGCTGCGAGAACATTAAGCGTTTGGTTCGGGCATAGTCACGCGAGCTTCCGCCTTCAATAGCATAACTGGCTAATGTAAACGGCGTTCCGGCAAATCCCAGTAACGGAACTCGATTATCGAGAGCCTGAAGTGCCTGGCGAATGGCTTCTCCGGCATAGGCAAACGCCTCACCATCGACCGGGCGAAGATCCACGATGCCCATCTCGCCCCGTATCGGGTTGTCAATGACCGGACCCTTCCCCTCAACAAATTCCAGGTTTAATCCCATGGCTTGTAGGGGCAATAGAATATCGGCAAAAATGATTGCCGCATCCAGATCAAAGCGATTAATAGGTTGAAGCGTGACCTCGGCAGCTAACGCAGGCGTTTTGCACACCTCCAAAATAGAATGCTTGCGTCGGATAGCCTGGTACTCTTCCATGTATCGGCCCGCTTGCCGCATAAACCAAACAGGGGTTCGGTCTACGGGCTGACGCATGCAGGCTTTTAAAAATCGATCATTCATGGCAGGCATTCTACGAATGGAGAAAGAGTGAGTCAATCAATAACGGCCAAAGAAGGCGTGACTGGTCAATATGCACAGATCATTTTCCTGGGACCACTCATTGCCATAAAAATTTCACCCTTGGCCTTGGCCCACGCAAGGTTACAACATACACTCGATTCTGGTCATGGCAGGAGAGGTGCTAGCTCTTGCCGAATCCGCTGAGCCTGGTCTTCCACGGCACCTTGTTCAACTTCAGACAGGAGCCACGCCTCATCCGGCTGCAGTTCAATGCGATAATGTTGTTGATGAACAGAAAACCATTCAAAGTAGGGATGGGGCTCAAGAAGAGGATGCGGATCAAACGACATGAGACTGACTTTTCCTAATTGAGGGACGGAAAACTCATATAACGATTCTCCTGCCTGAGGATCATCTAAAAAGCGCGGGTTACGAAAACCAATCACCTTTCCTGCAATCTCTCCAACAAAATCACCAACTAAATACACGTCCACGGTCTCAAGTCCGGCAAAGGTAATTTGCCCAATAACGGATCCGACAATCCGATTGTCTAAAAATCCCTCCTTAACCCACCGGGCATTCGCAAATTTTTCAGCCATACAAAAAATTAGTAAAAAAAGGAAGAATCCTGTTCACGGACTGATGAACCGATTACCAGCAAAACACGAGTTACGGTTTACATAAGGGACATTTGAGTTGGAGGGAAGCATCAGTATTTTCCAAATACTCCAGAGCCGTATCCTTATCCGGATATTCGGTCCACCCACCCTCCCAAAAGTCCGACCGATGCGGGCCAGAAGGCACCTCCGGGCAACGATCCCGATGGATCATCGCTTCATCAAGTGATCGTTTCAAATGAATCCAATACCCCATAGTCGTGATGCTCCTTCACTGGGTGGTGAGCCGAGCCTGCCCCACAGACACGATCAAAGATTGACGTGGGAACAACCCGGCCGGAATATAACGGAGTGGGAGCCTGCCCTGCAGAAATTCAGTTATCAACAAACTGCCATTCATCTTTGTCTAAAAAAACCTTTTGGCCGGCATCAAGCTTGGCTTGCTGCTCTTTATCAAAAAACTGCATATACCGCTCAATGCGATCTGGATCGTCAATGCGCTCCTCCTTGACCATTCCAGTGGGCAATTTAAATTTCCGAATTAACACCGACATGACTCATTCCTCCCAAAATTGTCTGTAATAAGACCAACGAAAAATTATAGTGAAATCATAAACTTGCCGTCAATCTTTTCTGGACAATTTCAGAAACACCTCATTTATCTATTGGCCACGTCAATACAATCTTCGATATACTGGATTTCTGAAGGAGATACCATTCATGTTCATTCTCGTATAATTTCAAAGGAGTTAGTTATGCCATTGTATGAATATGTCTGCGAAGGGTGCGATCATCGTTATGAGGCCATGCAAGCCCTGAGCGTAAAACCAGAAGAAACCCTTTGCCCAAAATGCAACACAACCCAAAGCCGACGAATTATGTCCTCGTTTGCGTCGAAAATTGTGGGTACACATAAACCAGGATTCGCTGAAGGCAAAGCCTATAATATGCTGAATGAACGAATGGATAAGTTTTCAAAACTCCCCCCAATTATGGGCCAGCGCGCGGCCCCGACCGAGGCCAATTCCCAACCCTCCGGAGGGGAATAGGATGAAGCTTGGGCGGCCCTTTGAATGGTGACCGCCCAAGATTTTCCAACTTCCACATTCCTGTCCCCTTGACATTTATTTCCATAAACCGGAAAGATGTGCCCGCTTTTCATTCTTGGTGATAACTTATTCTGTAGTTTCGACCACTTGCGCAACGGTTGTTCTTGCTAAGGATCCTAAGAAATATGGCGGCCACCCGGCTCTTTAACAATATTGTGGGCAAGGTTTCTTTTGGGGTCGCGATAGGTTTTCTCTGGGGACTCATTCTTCCACTGGCCCCTGTTCATTCAAAGGAATCTCCCACCTCAGAGCCTCCCCTTACGGTTCCATCTCCGATTTCAGGGACCATTCTCATCGTTGGAAATGGACCAGAGCGATATCTTCTGGAAATTCTTGCTGCCGAATTTGAGTCCCGCCATCCCTCTGTTTCCGTTGATATTTTTTGGCATCCCAATGCCAAGCCAATCCGAACGATCGAACTCAACGAAGCCGACATTGGCATCACGGGGGAAGAGGTTCCTTCTCTCAGATCTACGGCAATTTCCAGAGACGGCATCGCTGTCTTAACTAATTTTTCAAACCCGGTGAAAGAAATGACCACCCAGCAAGTTGCGGATGTCTTTTCTGGAAAAATCCGGTATTGGTCTCAGGTCTATGAGGAAGCCCCTCAAACCAAAATCGTGCTCATCAATCGAACCACGAATGAAAATATTCGACAAGGTTTTGAAAAGGCATTACGCATTTCAGATGGGATTCCGCGTTCCGCCTTTCGAGCGGGAACCGAGGACGAGGCCATTAAAGCGGTAAGTGGAAATCTGGAGGCCATCACGTTTGTATCCATGACTCCGGCTCTCCGGGCGAAAGAAGATGGAGTCGCGATCAATCTTCTGTTTATTAATCGCGTGGAGCCGGAAGTACAAACGGTACTGGATAATCGCTATCCACTCCAACGACCCGTGATGCTCATCACGAATGCCCATCCTTCACCTCAGGCCCTGGCCTTTGAACAATTTGCCCTCTCACGGGAAGGCCAAAACCTGATGCGAAAAGGTAAATTTTATCCACTTCTTACCGGTCAATAATTGACGGGAAACCCTGATTCGGTTGTCCATCTTCTGATACCATCTCAGCCTCGTGAAAAAGACCAGAGCATCATTTGCCGCGGTCATTTATTTCAAATTATTACGACACGTCACTAGAATCGAATGTTAAAAAAAGTTTTAATTGCCAATCGAGGAGAAATTGCGATGCGGGTCATCCGGGCATGTCGAGAATTCGGCATTGCCACGGCGGCGATTTATTCAGAAAGTGACGCCACCGCCATTTATGTCAAAAAAGCCAATGAAGCGTACTTAGTCGGTCCAGGCCCTGTACAAGGCTACCTCGATGCTCGACAAATTGTAGGATTGGCGAAGCGTATTCGAGCCGATGCCATTCACCCAGGATATGGGTTTTTAGCAGAAAATGCCGATTTTGCCAGGCTCTGCGAAGAAGCCGGCATTCTCTTTATTGGGCCCTCTCCCCATTCACTTGAACTACTGGGCGATAAGGTCCAGGCTCGAGCACTGGCCATTAAAATTGGCGTCCCTGTTGTTCCAGGGACAGATGGCAGTGTGAGTACCCTGGAAGAGGCCCTGACGTTCTCCCATAAAGCGGGATACCCGGTTATGGTCAAAGCCAGCGCCGGGGGTGGAGGGAGAGGCCTCCGCGTCGTGCGCTCGGATGATGAATTACAAGAAGCCATGGAAGCGGGAGCCCGGGAAGCTCTGGCAGCCTTTGGAAACGGGGAATTATTTCTTGAAAAATATGTGGAACGACCCCACCATATTGAATTTCAATTACTGGCAGACAAAAACGGCTATGTGATTCATCTGGGAGAACGGGATTGTTCGATTCAGCGGCGCCATCAAAAATTGATAGAAATCGCCCCGTCACTTGTGTTAACCCCTCGTCTACGGGCAGAAATGGGAGAAGCGGCCATTGCCATGGCTCGCGCCGCCCAGTTCTATAATGCCGGGACCGTGGAATTTCTATTAGATCCCGATGGACGATACTATTTCATGGAAATGAACCCTCGCATTCAAGTGGAACATACCGTCACGGAACAGATTACCACCGTTGATATTGTGCAATCCCAACTATGGATTGCCGCAGGGCGTCCTCTGGTCTTCGGGCAGCATGAGGTCAATCTCCAGGGCTATGCCATTCAATGTCGGGTGAATGCGGAAGATCCCCA
Organism: Nitrospirales bacterium; assembly: GCA_049289415.1. Lineage (GTDB taxonomy): Bacteria > Nitrospirota > Nitrospiria > Nitrospirales > UBA8639 > Nitrospira_E. Next base: position 567 of record JBATLR010000194.1, on the reverse strand, counting down.
AAACGGATTTCGACCCTCTTCGGGAAAAATCACGGCCTATTTATCCCCTGGCGGTGTTGGAGTTCGCATTGACGGAGCGGTGTACAAAGATTATACCGTCCCTCCGTATTATGATGCCCTGTTAGCCAAGTTGACGGTTCATGGCCGAACGTGGGACGAAACGGTTCGCCGAACTCATCGCTCACTCGAAGAATTTGTCCTGCGGGGTGTCAAAACCACTATTCCATTTATGACAAAGCTCATGGAAGAACCTGATTTTCGAGCCGGGCGATTTGACACCTCCTATCTTGAACGCCATCCCGAGCTCTTTGAATATGAAGAGGCGGAAGAGCCAGAGGATCTGGTTATTGCCCTGTCCGCAGCCATCGCCGCATTTGAAGGATTATAACAACCGTCATGATACCGTTGTGATCCCGTTGCACATGTGAAAGGTCTCCTTATGTCACGAAAAACCGCACACTCTGATAAAAGCAGAAAACCCAGTCGTCCCGTCCCGACCCGGACGAAATTGGATGCCGCTCCCGCTCTGGATATCGAAGCATCTCCGAAGCGCCAGGTCTTTTTAAC
>JBATLR010000193.1:0-4583 GCA_049289415.1 Nitrospirales bacterium | reverse complement strand
AAGTTGGTCGCGGCCTTTATCGGCTTTGCCCTGATACCCACGGTGCTGCTGGCCTTGGTGGCCAGCGGGGTCATCAGTGAAGTCATCGACGTATGGTTTAATGATCAGATTATGCAGGTCTTACGGGACTCGGAAGAAGTCGCCCATCTCTATCAAGAGGAACGCGAATCATTAACCGCGGATACGGCGCGCGCTATTAGCAAGGAAATTTTTCGGGAAGATATATTAAAACCCGAACATCGGGAATTATTGAGAGCCATCATGGCCCGTATGCAACAGGAATATCACTTAGCGGGCGTGGAGGTCTTTTCGCCAAAAATGGAAACCTTAGCCCGCATGATGGATCCTAAGTTGTCTGATGCGGTATTGAGCCTCCCTGTGGGGCAATTGGTCCTCCATGTCTTGGATACGGGTCAGCCCATGTCTTCGGCCCAGGAAGCTCCGGTGGGGAAACTTATTCGGGCTGCGGCGCCGATTCGGGGAAATGGGCAAACTGACCGGGTGTTTGGCGTGGTGGTGGTGTCGTCCTATGTGCCGGAAGTCCTGGTGATGAAAATGGATGGGATTGCCAAACAATTTGAGGAATACCGGCAGATCATCTCCATGAAAAATCCGATCAAGGGTGGAGCCTATTTGTTTGTGGCCGTGGTAACGGTGCTGATTTTATTTGGCGCCACCTGGTTTGGGTTTTATGTGGCCAGAGGGATTACGGTTCCCATTCAACGATTGGCTGAAGGAACTGAAGCGGTAGCCAAAGGTAATTTAGATGTGAATATCGACGTCAAGGCCACGGATGAAATCGGAACCTTGGTCCAGTCGTTTAATCGCATGACGGCCGATCTGCGCAGCAGTAAATCCAGCTTGGAAGAAGTGAATATGTCGCTCGTACGATCCAATGTGGAGATCGATCAACGTCGGGCCTATACCGAAGCGGTGGTGGAAACCATTGCCGCCGGAGTGTTATCGATCGATATGGCCGGTCTGATTTCCACCTTTAACCCCTCCGCTGAACGGATTATTGGAGTGAAGGGAGACGACTTGCGTGGACGACCGGTTCATGAAGCGTTCAAGTCCTTCAATTTGCAATTGTTTCAGAAAGCCTATGACCAGATGCTTCAGGAACAGACGGAGAGTGTGTCCATGGATGGCCAGATGGAAACACCCAATGGCCGGCTCTTGACCGTAGGCCTCAATATTTCCAGAATGCAGAACGATGCCGGTTTGGACCTGGGTTTTGTGTTTGTGTTTGAAGATCGGACGGAATTCATTAAGGCGCAAAAAACGGCGGCCTGGCAGGAAGTGGCGCAACGCATTGCTCATGAAATTAAGAATCCCTTAACCCCGATTCAATTGTCTGCCCAACGATTGCGAAAAAAATACGCAGAAAAGTCGACAGGATTTGATGAAATATTCGATCAAGCCACCGGCGTCATTATTAGCGAGGTCACCCGGTTAAAAGGGATGGTCGATGAGTTTTCGAAATATGCCAGAATGCCGCTTCCCCAGATGCGGAAAGCATCCCTGCATGACATTATCGAGAAAGTGATCTCCCTCTATACGGGGGCGCATCGTGACATTGAATTTATTGTCGAATTTGATGCAGACCTTCCGGCATTGAATTGTGATCCGGAGCAGATGCACCGGGTGTTGGTTAATTTGTTTGATAACGCGATCCAGGCCATGAACGATCACGGCCGTCTCTGGGTGACGACGGAGTGCGATTGGCGGCGGCATCGGGCCGTGGTCAGGGTGGCGGATGAAGGGATGGGTATTCAGCCGGATGATCACAAAATGTTGTTCGTGCCGTATTTTTCAAAAAAGCGAACGGGAACAGGGTTGGGATTAGCCATTGTGCATCGTATAATCTCCGATCACAATGGAACCATTCATGCGGAGAATCATCATCCAAAAGGTGCGTTATTTACATTCGAATTGCCGTTGTAAGGGAGGGGAGCGTCAGTGGCTGGACGGTCTTTTCTCCGGAAGGGTTGTCTCGCGTGACACACGTGAGTGACCATTCATTCCATACCTGATGGAGGGAGTATTGTGGCCGAGACCATTTGCCTGATTGATGACGAACCAGCCATTCTTAATACCTTAAGTAGCATTCTTGAGGATGAAGGCTATCAAGTGCTGGTAGCCAAGAGCGGCCTTGAGGCGCTCAAGCTTGTCCGTAGTGAGGTGCCGGATTTAGTCATTTTGGATATCTGGATGCCGGAAATGGATGGGCTGGAGACATTGAAACGATTGCGCACCCAGTTTCCCAACATCCTGGTCGTGATGATGTCCGGGCATGGATCCATTGAAACCGCCGTCAAATCCACAAAATTGGGCGCCTATGATTATTTGGAAAAGCCCTTAGACTTAGAAAAAGTCACCATATTAGTGCGCAATGCGTTGCATCAACGCAAGCTGGAAGAGGAAAACCTGAATCTCAGAATTCAGGTAGAGCGACGATTTGAATTAGTGGGTTCTTCTCCCCCTATGGAGCGGCTTCGCGAACTGATCGCGATGGCGGCTCCGGCCAATAGTCGTGTGTTGATTGCCGGGGCAAATGGGACAGGGAAGGAACTGGTCGCCCGCGCGATACATTTGCAGAGCCCCCGGCATAATCGTTCCTTTGTGGAAATCAATTGTGCGGCGATTCCGGAAACGTTAATCGAGAGTGAGTTATTCGGGCATGAAAAAGGGGCCTTCAGTGGCGCCAGCTCTATGAAACGTGGCAAGTTTGAGCTGGCGGACGGAGGAACCTTGTTTTTAGATGAAATTGGGGACATGAGTCTGGCCACACAAGCCAAAGTGTTGCGTGCCCTTCAAGAGCAACAATTTACACGGGTTGGTGGAACAAAACTCATCAATGTCCAGGTCCGGGTCATTGCCGCATCCAATAAAGATTTGTCGGAAGAGATTGGGAAGGGGACGTTCCGTGAGGATCTGTATTACCGGTTAAATGTGTTGCCGATTGTGGTTCCGACACTCAAGGAGCGTCGGGACGATATCCCTGAACTCGCGCAGCATTTTTTGCGACTGCATTCCGAAGAGCAGGGCATGAAACCTAAAGAGTTTAGTCCGCAAGGCATGGAAGCGTTGCAGCGGCATGATTGGCCGGGCAATATTCGTGAACTCCGGAATTTGATTGAACGCTTATTAATCATGGTGCCGAAGCCAATTATTGATGCGGCAGATGTGGAGATGTTCCTTCAGGGTCGGGCGCCAAGCGGGGTGCCCTCCCTTGCCGTGGGCACCAACTACGACTCACTTCGGGAAGCCCGGAATGCGTTTGAGCGAGAAGTCATTTCTCTTAAACTCAGGGAAAATAATTGGAATGTTTCCAAAACCGCCGATGAATTGAAAATCGAGCGTAGTCATTTACACAGAAAGATTAAGTTACTTCATGTTGAACTCCGGCCCGAACATTAAGCCTCGCAGGACTCCTTCTCCCTCTTCTACCGAAACGTTGTCTCCCGGATCTTCCCATCCCCTCCACATTGAAAAATTGGTGGCCGGCGGATTTAGTCTCGGACGAGTGGATGGTCAGGTGGTGTTGTGTGCCGGGGGCATTCCCGGTGAAGCCCTTCAAGTGGAGATTCTCAGTCGGCGCAAAGGCGTGAGCCAAGGGAAAATCCTCCAGGTCCAAGATCCGGCTGAGAGCCGGGTTGTTCCCCTCTGCCCGGTCGTCGGCCAATGTGGAGGATGCCAGCTTCAGCATATCCAATACGAAGAACAGCTTTCTCAAAAACGATTGATTCTGGAGGATACCCTCCGTCGGATTGGAAAAATTTCCGATGTGCTGATTTCTCCAGTGATCCCGTCTCCAAGGCCCTATGGTTATCGGCAAGTCCTTCGGATGGGAATCGGAGAGGGGCCTGACGGATTATTTCTGGGGTTTTTCGAATCAGGAACTCAACAACTGCTGTCGGTTGACACGTGTTTTTTGGTGGACGACAGGGTGCAATCGGTGATTGATTCTGTCCGGTCCAGCCTTCGCTCCTTGGTTATGGAGGGCATGAATTTAGAGAGTGTGGAAATCCGATGGTCCCAACTGGAGGAGAGCGGTTTGTTGGTATTCCGCGGTCGAGCCGTGACCAAAGAACACGTCGAACGTCTGATGAATGCCTGTTCTGAGATCGCCAACATCAAAGGGTTGATTTATGAGCGCGTGGATGCACCAGATCATGATTCGAGGCGCCGCATGAGGCATGAGCCTATTGTGAGGGGAGCGGATCATGTTTGGGAAACCTTTGGAGGGTTGCGCTTGAAAATGGGGTTTCGATCATTCATGCAGGCCAACTGGGGCGTTTTTCAATTGTTGGGGAAGATGGTTGAGAAATGGCTGGGAAATCTGAAAGGGCAACGGATTTTGGAGTTGTATGCCGGAACCGGCCCCCTGGGTCTCAGCCTTTCGAGTCAGGGTGCTCAGGTAACCTGTGTGGAAGGGAATCCGTTTGCCATCCACGATGCCCGTGAGTCCTTACGCCTGAATGCGATTACAGGGTGCCGTGTGCGGATCAGTTCAGTCGAATCCTATCTCATGACTGTCAAATCCGGCGCCTACGATGTTATCCTTCTGGATCCTCCACGTG
>JBATLR010000192.1:0-5004 GCA_049289415.1 Nitrospirales bacterium | reverse complement strand
CCCGCACTCCTTTCATCCTCTCTCTTGCATGGAAATTCCTCAAAATTTCTCCTCCTATTTTCCGACGCCTGCCGGCTGGCCCCAGGGAGGGACGCTCTTCGCATCTAGCGGCCCGTGTCTGAGCCCGGCGAGTTGGGCCGCTCTTCTCCGGTTAGCGTCCCTCCCCTCTAATAAGGCCAGACGGGGCGTCAAGGGTTTTGGCCACTTTTGCCGAAAGAAAAGGACCTCGTCGTCAGGGGACGAAACCCCGGAAGCGCTGAAATTGAAAAAGACCCACCAAGCCAGCGCTCGGCTGCCGGGCCGACATCACACCAGACAGTCGTCATCCAACACCCTTTCTTTCTCTCAATAGATAAAAATTAGAATTCCATCCTTGTTTTGAAGAAACAGAGAGCCACTCAGAAGAGGCCCAGAATTGGAACGCATTGACCGGTTCCCTGCTTCATGGTTAAATAACGGCACTATTTTTACTTTTTACGTATCACATAAAATATGGTAGAATGATTAAGAGCTTTAAGGACAAAACCACCGAAGAGTTCTTTGGCGGAAAGGCGATAAAGCAGTTTTCGGGCTTCAAAAAGATTGCTGAGAGGAAACTGACAATGTTGGATAGTGCCACGGAATTACGTGACCTGCGAGCCCCTCCCGCCAATCGCCTTGAAAAATTAAAAGGAGATCGGGCCGGGCAGCACAGCATTCGCATCAATGATCAGTGGCGGATTTGTTTTGCTTGGAAGTCGGACGGACCCTACGAAGTCGAGATAACCGATTATCACTAAGGAGACGACAACATGGTAAAAAACGACATGCGCCCGATTCATCCGGGAGAGATATTACTGGAAGAGTTCTTACAACCTTCTAATCCCCCACTCAACGCCAACACCCTGGCCAAGGCGCTTGGCGTACCAGCCAACCGGATTACCACCATCCTCAAAGGACAGCGAGGCATCACCGGCGATACGGCATTACGACTTGGGACATTTTTCAACACGTCATCTGAATTCTGGATGAACTTGCAGAAGGCCTATGAGCTGCGCCTGGCCGAAAAGGCCCTGTCCAGCAAGATTAGAAAACACATCCAGAAAAGCCGGGAATCCCTCGTTTCAATCTAAGCGAACCCTGGAAGCAACTTCACCTTCCGTTCATTCAGTGGTCGCCAAAAAAGATAAAGCGGTTCCCCCTACTCTCCACCTTCAAGTCAGCCAACCGGGCGAACACACCAACCAACAGGCGGCCCATTAACCCGACGCCCGCCGGCTGGCCCCAGGAGGGACGCTTTTATCCGTTGCGGCCCTTGCCTGAGCCCGGCGAGTTGGGCCGCCCTACCCTATGGCATCCCCCGACATTCGATATCGAAGTTCCATCTTCTACTTCTTTCATGAGGCTTCCCTGCCTGGTGGCATGGCCGAGCAGTGCAACCGGTCCCGGAAAAAAAGGCGGGCACTGTGTGAGCCCTTCGGCGTTGGCTCAGGATAAACTCCGCGAGTCGGTCCGCCCTCCGTGGGATTCCCTCGGTACACGTTGATTTTGATCCGACGCCTGCCGGTTGGCTCCCGAAGGGACGCTCTTCGCATTTGGCGGCCCTTGTGTGAGCCTTGCGAGTTGGGCCGCTCTTCAAAGGTTAGCGTCCCTTCTCTTCAATAAAGCCAGACGGGGCGTCAATGGTTTTGGGTCCTTTTGCCGAAACAAAAAGCCTGTCCTGAGCCCGGCCGAAGGAGACCTCGCCGTACGGGGGCGAAACCCCGGAAGCTCTGAAATTGGAAAAGACCCACCAAGCCAGCGCTCCGCTCCCGGACCGCCCCGGGCATCCATCAAACTCTCTTATCATTCATGCATGCACGACATTCGTAATCGAGCAACAATCTCTCCGCCTTGTCATTCCTACGAGGTTCTAACAGGAATCTCCTTATTTCACCTGTACTTTCCCTACATGGTTGGGTAGCATAAAAATACATCACAAAATCCTACACCTCTACTCCAAAGAAATTCCTATGTCGGAAATCATATTTTTGGTAGAAGATGCACCAGAAGGAGGAGTCACAGCACGGGCCTTGGGAGAATCAATCTTCACCGAAGTGGAGAATATGGCTGAACTCCACACCAAGGTTCGGGATGCGGTCAAATGCCACTTTGACGAAGATAAAGCCCCAAAAATTATTCGCCTACACCACGTACGAGAAGAAGTCATCGCGGTATGAAATTACCGCGCAACCTGTCTATTGTTTGAATAATACCCGCGTCGGCGGCGAAACGGCCGCCAGGTATTTCGGGTTAAATGTGATTCCTCTCCGAGAAGAGCGAGACGACTTCATCATGCGAAGCGATTTCCTCAACACCCATCCCATGGCCTCAAAATTTCTGGATGCGGTGATGCGTCAGCCGGTTCGACGCGAGATGGAGGCCCTTGGGGGTATAATCTGAAAGAGGCCGGGAAAATGCGTGAATGGTCAATGAGGGTTCCTCATTCCTCCCCTCAGTCATTCCCGACCAATGGTATCGGAAAGCGATCTTGATTTATTTTATTCAAAACCCAATGGAGATGATGCCGTGTCTGAAATAAATTCCGTGACATACTTAAAAGATTATCAACAACCGGATTACTGGGTGACCCATGTTGACCTGACTGTAGATTTACGCGAGGGGGAGACGTTGGTCAGCGCCGTCTTACAGGTGAAAAAAAACGGGAATCATGCAAACCCGCTGGTTCTCGCTGGCGAAGAACTCGAATTACTTGAAGTCAAACAGAATAATCTGCCTGTCACGAAGGGAGGCAATCTGGCAGAAGGCTATTTGGTGGATCGCACATCCCTCTCGCTCCAGCCCGCGCAGGATGCCTTTACGATAGAAACGCTGGTGAGAATTCATCCTGAACAGAATACGGCACTGGAGGGCCTGTATAAATCCGGAGGCAACTGGTGTACGCAATGCGAAGCGGAAGGGTTCCGGCGGATCACCTTCTTCCCTGACCGCCCGGATAATATGGCGACCTACAGCACCAGAATTATTGCTGATCAAATAGCCGCCCCCGTCCTGCTGTCTAACGGCAACCTCATCGATCAGGGGCAACTCGAAAATGGGCGTCATTATACGGTGTGGGAAGATCCCTTCCCCAAGCCCAGTTATTTGTTTGCCCTGGTCGCAGGGGATTTAGCCTGCCTCGACGATACCTACGTGACCGCTAGTGGTCGTCAGGTCATGTTGTGCATTTATGCCGCAGCCAAAGACCTCGATAAACTCGGGCACGCTATGGCCTCACTGAAAAAAGCCATGAAATGGGACGAAGACGTGTATGGTCGTGAATATGATCTCGACTTGTTCAATATTGTCGCCGTGGACGATTTTAATATGGGGGCCATGGAAAACAAATCGCTGAATATCTTCAACACGAAGTATGTGTTGGCGCATCCCGATACGGCCACCGATGCCGACTATGAAGGCGTGGAAGGGGTGGTGGCGCATGAATATTTTCACAACTGGACCGGCAACCGGGTGACCTGCCGTGACTGGTTTCAGCTGTGTTTGAAAGAAGGGTTGACCGTCTTTCGAGATCAGGAATTTTCCGGTGACATGGGGTCACAAGCGGTCAATCGCATTGCCAACGTCAGAATCCTGCGTATGAGTCAATTCCCCGAGGATGCGGGGCCGATGGCGCACCCACCGAGACCGGATCAGTTTGTCACGATCAACAACTTTTACACCGCCACCGTCTACAACAAGGGAGCGGAACTCAACAGGATGTTGCATGCCGTCTTGGGGAAGGAAGATTTTCGCAAAGCGTCTGATATGTATTTTGAACGGTTCGACGGGCAAGCCGTCACCGTTGAAGACTGGGTGCGCTGCATGGAGGAGGCCTCCGGTCGGGACCTTACCCAGTTCATGCTGTGGTATACGCAAGCGGGGACGCCCAAGGTCACAGCCCATTGGTCCCATGATCAGGCGACAAAAAATTTCACACTCACGCTCGAGCAGCAGATTCCCACGATCACCCATCAATCCAACGGGCAACCCAGACACATTCCGGTGACATTCGGGTTGGTGGGACCTGATGGGCAGGATGTGGTTCAGGGTGTCCTTGAGCTCACACAAGCGACGCACACCTTTACCTTTGAGAAGGTCCCACCTCAAACGGTCCCTTCGCTGTTCCGTCATTTTTCCGCCCCGGTCAATCTGGAGGCTCCGTATACCGACGACCAGTTGCGACATCTGATGGTCCATGACCGGGACGGATTCAATCAGTGGGAGGCCGGAAACCGATTCCTGACCACGAACCTCATGGCGCAGGTGGATCGCTATGAACACGGGCAGGACATCCTCGTGGGCGACGATGTCCTGGATTCGTTCCGTCGAATTCTGCAACGCGCTGACATGGACGGGGAACTCAAGAGCCTCGCCTTAAGTCTGCCCGTCTACCAGGAAATCGCCCCCCAGCGAGAGGTCATTGATCCGCATGTCATCATCGCGGTTCGGAAGGCCTTCTTAGAAACGCTCGGGCGTCAACTGCACGATGAATTTCTCGAGATGTACAACACCAATTATGATCCCGGCAGGCCGTATGATCGCGCCGATGCCGGTCGCCGCAGTCTACAAAATATCGCGCTCGGGTATTTATCACACTCGGGAGATGCGGAAGTGGTCACGTTGGCCCTCAGGCAATATAGCCAGGCCAACAATATGACGGACCGCCATGCCGCGCTGAATATCATCATCAATATGGATGAAGCGAAACCCTATCGGGATGGCGTGGTCCAACATTTCTACTATCAATTCGAACATGATGCGTTAGTCGTGGACAAATGGGTCGGAGCCCTCGCCAGATCCCAGGCGGATGATGTGTTACAGATCGTGGAATCCCTCACACAACATCAAGCCTTCACACATCCCACCCCGAACAGAATGCGAGCGTTATATGGGACCTTCTCGCAGGCCAACCCCAAAGGCTTTCATGCGGAAGACGGATCAGGGTATGCCTTCGTCGCAGACTTTCTCATGAAACTGGATGCCAAA
>JBATLR010000191.1:0-1890 GCA_049289415.1 Nitrospirales bacterium | reverse complement strand
CAAGTTCCTGCTGCTGCCGCCAGGCTACACCGGCAAGGTGCCGGAGGGGTACCACGTCTTTCGTTCGCCCACCTTTGGCAATCTGTTCTTCTGGCGCGGCTTTCTCGATAACGGCAGCACCACCACCGCCGTAAACAATACGAAGCAATTCACCAAGGTCTACCGGCTATCCGAGGCGGAGAACCCGCCGAAGATGAAATTCATCAACGTGTCCGGCAAAGCGTTCAACACCATCCACGCCAACGATTTTCATTTTTACGAAGAAGTCAACGACATCGTGCAGTACGAACCGAATGAAGCTTTCCATTCAGAAACACTTGGGTTGCTGGCAGCCATCGGCATTGAGAAAGGCAAGCCCTTCGAACCCGACGCCCGAATGAAAAACATCCTTACCGAAGCGGTCGCCGTGGGCAACGCCACCGCGCGTGCCATCACCTTCAGGACCCGCATGGAGGTCGCGTACGACTATCCCAACAGCGCCTGGTTTACCGCTTTTGTGGGAGGCGATTACCAGTTCTTCTCCCAACCCGGCGTCCGCAATCTCGATGCACGAACCTTGTTTCATTACTACGCGACCGGCGTGACTCCGGCGATGGCACTGAAGCGGGTGGGTATCGGGTCGCAATACGCTGCGGCGACCACCGACTCCCAAGGCAAGCCGCTCGATGGCAGCAAGACCTATACAATTCACCTCCCGCCAAACATTCCTGCGAAAAATTTCTGGTCTTTCGTCGTGTATGACAACCAGACTCGCTCGATGCTGCAGACCGACCAGCAATTCCCCAGCATCGGCAGCCAAAAGGAGGACATCGTCGTGAACCCCGACAGCTCCGTCGATGTCTGGTTCGGCCCGACGGCGCCGGAAGGCCATGAGTCAAACTGGGTACAGACTATTCCTGGCAAGGGCTGGAACGTGCTGTTTCGTCTCTACGGCCCGGAACAATCGTGGTTCGACAAAACCTGGAAGCTCGGGGAGTTTGAACCGGTTCAGTGAATATGGATGGGCGGCTAACAATTTAAGTGCAAGGAAATGGTCACCGGAGGAGTTGGTGCTGGACGTCTGCGACGACGATGGCATCGTGCCAGTCAAGCGGAACTCCAATTTGTTCCCGTAACCGCCCTTCAAATGGGCAGTGCAAGGGCCAAAAGAGTGACAAGAGGAGAAAAACATATGCGTGCATGGTTGATGGATGACTATGAGGGTGTGGAAAAATTGCGGCTCGGTGAAGTGCCGGATCCACAGCCGGGTCCCGAACAAGTGCTGCTGAGGGTGAGGTTGGCAGCGCTGAATCCGGCTGATGCATTTCTTGCGCGCAAAATGTATCCCGCCAATCCATCGCTGCCTCACATTCTTGGACGTGACGGGGTGGGAGAAGTAGTCGCGGTAGGATCAGGTGTAGTAAACGTGCGCAGAGGCGAGACCGTTGGGATTTTGCGTTGCGAGGTGGGTGTAGAGACATGGGGGACGCTTGCTGAGAAGGTGGTGGTTCCGGCCAAAAATGTGATGCGTATCCCAACCGGCTGGTCGGATGAAGAGATGGCCGGGGCTCCGTTGGTCTTTTTGACCGCTTGGCAAGCGTTGACTCAATGGGCCGATCCTCCGGCACCGCCATCTGCGAAAACTGTTCTTCTCGTGACCGGTGCTTCCGGGGGTGTGGGTGTGGCCTCGGTCCTGCTAGGGAAATCGATGAATCTGACGGTGGTGGCCCTCTCGCGTAGCGCGAAAAAGAGAGCAAAATTGCAAAAACTTGGAGCTGATTTCGTGTTCGACCCGATGGACAGCAATCTCGTGAAGTCTGTGACGGCGGCATTAAGCCCGCGAAAAGTCGATCTCGCGGTGGATAATGTGGGAGGCGGGCTGCTTCCTCAGATTGTGGCTCTGCTTGGATA
>JBATLR010000190.1:0-5961 GCA_049289415.1 Nitrospirales bacterium | reverse complement strand
GCTATGCCTTGTTCGCCGTCTTCGGCCTCAAAAATTTCCACGCAGATGATTTGGGCCACGGTCAGTGCTTCTTTGAGGGCTTCTATCTGAGCGACATCATCTTCGATGGTCAGGATCTTAAATGTGTTTTTGACGGCTCCGCGCATGATCCGATGCTCGTTTTCTTGATTGAAGCAGACTGCCCACACTTCAGTTTGGTGAAGGGTTGACGTCTGATATGCGATAGAAAATACGTGTGTTGGCCTGTCTGTTTTTTCGGTTGAATCTTGCTGAGATTAAGAGAAAGTCGGCGGGGACGGATTTTTAATGAAGAAGAATGGGGAGGAGAGTCCCGATGCCTGGAACATGTTCTGTTGATTACCGAATGGATCGAGGCTTATTAAGCTGAAAAAGCGGTACCCTAACCAGCGTAAATTTCACTCAATATGAGCAAACAGAAAACATGTACGCCAATAGGGATATCCTCTTACCCCTATGGGGTGAGAGAAAGACACGTCTCCGGCCAGATGTACATTCTAGCCAGGGAGGCTGCCGAGCAGTTGTTGGATTACCGGGATGGCATCAGGACGAGCGGCGATGATGCCATTAACGGTGGGATGAGGTTGGTTGCATTGAATGGATTTCAGGTCTCTGTCTAGGACGACCCCTCCTGCCGCTTGAACCAGAAGGAGCGCAGCCGCGATATCCCATTCGTTTTGTGTGCCAAGATTGATCACTCCGTCAATCTGTCCGGCCGCCACCAGTGCCAATGAATAAGCAATGGAACCCATAAGATTGCGGCAATTGGCGGTTTCTCGCCAGGTGCGGATGGTGGAGCGGTCCATGGGGCCCGTGTTCACCAGGAACGAAAAGCGGCGTCCGGTGGCCTGGCTGACATGAATGGGGCAGCCATTGACGGTTGCCGGTTCACCTCGTACGGCACAATAATATTCCCGGGTGGCGGGATTGAAGATAATCCCGATGGAAGGTTGTCCATGGTCGATGAGCGCAAGTGAGATCGCAAATTGTGGGAGGTTTTTCATAAAGGGTTTGGTCCCGTCAATGGGATCCAGGATCCATACACGGTTTTTTTTCAGTCTGATGGGGGTGTCGGGCGATTCTTCCGAGAGCCAGCCATCATCAGGATAGGCGGCGAACAAGGCTTCCTGGACGATACGATTGACTTCCAGATCGGCATTGGTCACTGGCGATCCGTCCGGCTTGATCTGGATGGCTAATCCCTCATACTGGATTCTATGAAGGCGCTCACTGGCGCGGACCAGAGCTTGTCGGATGATGGAGAGTTCTTGGCGATAATCAGTCATGATCAAAGTGGATGTCGTGCATTGACAATAAGGAGTAAATGCCCTTTCTTAATATTGTACCCGAGACTATCGGTAAAGTGTGAATCGGGCTTATTAAGGCATCGGGCCTAACAGTTCATAGCATGAGAGGCGCGCCTGAGGCTAGATTGACTATGTGGGGATGTTGGGATGGCGGATTGAAAGGGTCCGGGTGCAGGGAATGAGATGTGGAGAGCATTTTAGGGGCGTACTATGCAAACCGTGACCGTGAGGCTGAAAATTTCACCGGAACGCTTTCAGGCCTATTACCAGGGTGTGGTGGAATCTGTGGTGGCTCAGTCAATCGATGGTCGAACGATCCAATTTCCCGCCCGGGTGCTTCGTCCCTTTGTCTCGCATCAGGGGATTCAGGGGACCTTCGAGATCACCTTCGATGCAGGTTTGAAGTTTCATTCGATTCGCCTGGCACAGGACGACAGGTGAGTGCTGCCGCTATGACCGGAGATGAGTATTCCCTTGTCGGATTATTTCTGAGTGCGTTTCTTTCCTCAACCGTATTGCCGGGTAGTTCTGAGGTCGTCTTCCTCATTTTGGCCGCACAGGGGCATCTTCCGGCCTGGAGTCTGCTTGCCACGGCGACGGCAGGCAATACCCTGGGTGGGATGAGTTCCTGGGCCTTGGGATGGCTTATCGGGTGGTGGTATCCACTCCATGAGTTCACCAAGCCGGCCCACCATCTTGCCGTGGAACGGGTTCGCAAGTGGGGTAGCCCGGTGCTGTTATTGTCCTGGGTGCCGGTCATTGGGGATCCGCTGTGTATCGCGGCAGGATGGTTGCGGATGGGTTGGGTGCGTGCCCTCTTGTGTATTGGGATTGGTAAAGGATGCCGGTATGCGGTTTTGTTTGCCCTGTTACCCGCCAGTGGCGGGTGAAGGACGCAGTCGTCTGCCTATAGCATTCAGAAAACGTTGTTGGTATGGTTGGCCTTGCCTCTCAATTACCGCCTTTTTGATAAATTGCTGTCCATACGATCAATTCCTCTAGAGTTTCCAATCTATTATGGAGTCGTCATATCGTGAACGTTCCCCTTCTTGATTTGAAATCCCAATACGCCGGTATTAAACAGGACATTCAGGTGGTGTTGGAAAAGATTTGTGCCGAGCAAAGTTTTATTCTGGGAGCCCACGTTCAGGACCTGGAGCAGAACCTGGCAACATATATCGGCACAGATCATGCGATTGGGGTGGCATCAGGAAGCGATGCGTTATTGTTGTCGTTGATGGAGGTGGGGGTTCAACCGGGCGATCGCGTCGTGACGGTCCCCTTTACATTTTTCGCGTCTGCAGGAGTGATTTCCCGGCTTCATGCGCGTCCGGTGTTTGTTGATGTGACGCCTGATACGTTTAATCTCGATCCCACACGGTTAGCGGATAGCCTCACTTCAGACGTCAAAGCCATTCTTCCGGTCCACCTCTTTGGACAATGCGCGGCTATGGAAACGATTCTTCAAATTGCCGATGCACGGGGAATCCCGGTTATTGAAGATGCCTGCCAGGCCATCGGGGCGGCTCGAAACGGGATCCGGGCCGGAGCCTTCGGACGCACGGGGAGCTTCAGCTTTTTCCCCTCGAAAAATTTAGGGGGATTCGGCGACGGCGGGTTGATTACGACGCGAGACCCGCTGGTGGCCGAGCGACTGCGACTCTTGCGTGTGCATGGAAGCCGATCAGAATATCATCATCATTTAATCGGGATGAACAGTCGGTTGGATGCGCTGCAAGCGGCCATCCTTCTGGTAAAATTTCAGCATTTGGCTGAGTGGACCGCGAAGCGCCAATCGCATGCGGCCTCTTACCAGCAGCTGTTTCAAACCTGCGGTCTTGATGAGCTCGTGACTGTGCCCATTGTGGCATCCGGCAATAGTCATGTTTACAACCAGTTCACCATTCGCACGCGGCAGCGAGACGAACTCAGTGCCTACCTGACCCACCATGGAATCGGTAATCGCATTTATTATCCGGTCCCCCTTCATCTTCAGGAATGTTACCAGGATCTCGGGTATCATAAAGGCGATTTCCCGGTCTCGGAACAGCTCTCCCAAGAGGTGCTTTCTCTTCCCATCTATCCCGAACTCACCCAGGATCAACTTCAATATGTGGTCGACACGATTAAAGCCTTTTTTGGATAAGCAGGTCTTGGGCCCCCAAATAATGTGATCATTGGTCGAACACGTGATGTTTGTAATGCCAATACAGGTGAATTTATGGGGAGTCTTACCAACAAATTATGAGGGGGATTCAAGTGACAATTGGTAATAAATCCAATTATCAACATGTATTTCCCGTTGTTCGATTTGATTTTCCGATCAATGAAGAAGACCCTTGGAATTCTATTTCGATTGTTAAGGTTTTTGAAAACGAGGATGAAGCTACATCAGAAGCAGCCCGTCTAAATGAATTGAATGGAAAAAAAGGCTGTCATTATTCATCAACCATTTCTCGATTGATACCTAAAAGCAAACCAATTTCTAATTAAGTGGGGGTGAGAGCAAGATCCTGCGTCTTCCGATACACTTCCATGAGTGAAACGGCATTGTGTGGGTCCACCTCCCGATATTGGAGATACGCTCGGTTTTCTGCCTGGCGGATGTGGGGTCAGACTTGAATTCAAGTCCCGTCGAAAAATTTAGGGGGATTCGGCGACGGCGGATTGATTGCGACGCGAGACTCGCGGGTAGCCGAGCGACTGCGACTCTTGCGTGTGCATGGAAGCCGATCAGAATATCATCATCATTTAATCGGGATAAACAGCCGGTTGGATGCGCTGCAAGCGGCCATTCTTCAGGTGAAATTTCAGCATTTGGCTGAGTGGACCGCGAAGCGCCAAGCGCATGCGGCCACTTACCAGCAGATGTTTCAGACATACGGTCTTAACGAGCACGTGACCGTGCCGATCGTCGCATCCGGCAATAGTCATGTTTACAACCAGTTCACCGTTCGCACGCGGCAGCGAGACGAACTCAGTGCCTACCTGACCCACCATGGAATCGGCAATCGCATTTATTATCCTGTCCCCCTTCACCTTCAGGAATGTTACCAGGATCTCGGGTATCATAAAGGCGATTTTCCGGTCTCGGAACAACTCTCCCAAGAGGTGCTTTCTCTTCCCATCTACCCCGAACTCACCCAGGATCAACTTCAATATGTGGTCGACACGATTAAAGCCTTTTTTGGATAAATAGATGGCGTCAGGATTGAAACTGGCGTGTTCCTGGGAGAAAAGAATATGGTGGCATGGCACATGCCTATGGCATATAGGCGCCCCTATGCCCTTCTAAGACATCCGTGGTGGTTCCTACCAAACTACCGGGTACCAACGTGCTCTCTAAGGGTGATAAGACTTTTCGGACCCAAGGCTTCAATAGCAGTGTTGGGCCTTCATCCGGGATTCCAATTGGATTTCAAGTACCAGGTCAACCCCCACCACCTGGTGGAAGTGGCAGGGGCGGTTCAGGTGGAGGGAAAAAGTGACTAGTTTATGAACAAGAGTCTTGATTATGACGACATTGATTGAAATGGATATAATTAATAGAGTTTTCTTTGTCGTTTTCGGGTTAATTTTTATTATAGGCACTATTTCATATGGAATATTTTTTCTTGTTGGGACTTGGCAAAAATGGACAATTTTGAATAAGCACATTGAATATTGGTGGGGAGGGTTTCCTTTATCCGCAATTGAGAAATCTTTTGGGCACAAGGGGCTTCTCATATTTAATTATAGCTTTGGAGCCTTGTGTATTTTTGTAGGTCTCATTGGTCTTGTGAATGGGGTGAAGGAATTCTTGTCTCCTTAGAAAAGGTGTAGGAAGTACAGAAAGTCAATTTCTAGATAGTATGCCTTCCACTGTTTTTCCAACCGCGTTTACATAGAAACTCAAATCTACTGCTTCCCCTCATCGCGGTCTTCCAAAAATATTCACTCATGCCAGCTGGTTCTACCCTTTGGCCTTCACACTTTCCAACGGGATCCTGGTGACCTATGGGTATGATGCGGCGTCGCAACCGACGGACCTGACCTACACCAAGGGTATGACGACCCTAGGCACCCTGACGTATGAATATGATGCCGCCGGCCACCGCACGACCGTGGGAGGGACCTGGGCGCGCAGCGGCCTCCCTCCAGCGGAATCCACCTGGACCTACAATGCCGCCAATCAACTCACCGCGTGGGCTCAGACGACCGTGACCTACGACGCCATTGGCGATCTGACCCAAACCAGCGGACAGGGGACGACGGTCACCTACACGTGGAATGCGCGGCACCAGTTGGTGGGTATTTCCGGAGGCGGTACCACCGCCAGCTTTGCCTATGACGGCCTGGGACGCTGGATCAGCAAAACTGTCAATAGCGTGACCACCGATTTTCTCTATGATGGATTGAATCCGGTGCAGGAATTGTCCGGAGGCTCACCGGTCGCCAATCTCTTACCCGGCCTAGGCATCGATGAGTTCATCAGCCGGACGGAAGGGGGCACAACGTCCACTTTTCTCACCAATGCCTTGGGTTCGACGGTTGCCTTAACGGATGGAACGGGTACGGTTCAGACCGAATATGCGTACGAACCGTTTGGAATGGTGACGGTCACCGGCACCAGCAGCACGAACCCCTTCCAGTTTAC
>JBATLR010000189.1:0-16620 GCA_049289415.1 Nitrospirales bacterium | reverse complement strand
CCGATGGTCAACGTGGTGTTTTGCTCATGGGCGGGGTAATCGGGGCAGGGGTTGGTGCAATTATTCTGGCTGTGGAACACCGATTGAAGGCCGCGCCTTTCCCATTCGTCGCGTGGGGAGGGGGCGGATTAGTTGTTGGTCTCCTTGTGGCGGGATTGATTGCCACGGTGACGGGATTAGTCGCACGCTCTCCTAATACCGTCTTTAACCTTTTGGCCAGCTTAGTGATCTTTTTGGGAATCCCCTATTGGGGATTAATCATGGGAATACGATTTGCTACTGAAGGATGGGCCACATCAGCCATTCCAACAGGTGATACGGAGTCGGTTCGCATCAAAAAACTGCTTGATACCAGCGTGATCATTGATGGTCGGATTGCAGATTTGTGCGAAACGGGGTTTATTGAGGGAACCCTTGTCGTTCCACATTTTATTCTCCAGGAGTTACAGCATATTTCGGATTCCTCTGATGGATTAAAGCGGGCACGTGGGAGACGAGGGTTGGATATTTTGAATGTCCTTCAAAAAGTCAGCAATATTAAGGTAGACCTGGTAGAAGATGATTTTCCTCATGTTAAAGAGGTGGATACAAAGCTCATTGAACTCGCAAAACAAATGGATGCAAAGGTGCTGACCAATGATTTTAACCTCAATAAAGTGGCCGGGATCCAAGGCGTCAGGGTGCTGAATATTAATGACTTGTGTAATGCGCTGAAACCGGTGGTTCTTCCCGGTGAGACGATCCGGGTTTTTGTTTTGAAAGAAGGGAAAGAGGCCGGGCAAGGTGTGGCCTATTTGGATGATGGCACCATGGTGGTGGTTGACCATGCCAAACGATGGATCGGCAAAAATGCGGATGTGATTGTGACGAGTGTTCTGCAAACGAGTGCCGGTCGAATGATTTTTACCCGCCTGAAAGAAGAAACTGAACACGAGGAGTTAAGCTTCTCGCGTGTTTAATTCTGTTGTGGCGGTGGTTCCTGCCGCAGGCCTTGGTACCCGCATGGGAGGAAATACCCCCAAGCAATATCTTACTCTTGGGAATCTGCCTCTTTTAGTGTATTCACTCCAGGTTTTTCAACAACTCGAGGAGATCTGCGAAGTCATTCTCTCCGTTCCGGCATCGGATCGGGAGTATTGTTGGCGTGAAATCGTGAAACCTTTTGGTCTAGAGAAAGTCTCCAAGGTGGTGGCGGGAGGAGCGCGGCGACAGGATTCTGTCAGAAACGGACTTGCGGCCATTTCCGATCGACCTGACGGGGTTTTGGTTCATGATGGTGTTCGACCCTTTATTGACCAATGCATGGTCAGGAATGTGATCGATTGTGCCGGAAAAACAGGTGCGGCGGTAGTGGCAATGCCGATCCATGATACGGTGAAGCGGGTTGATGCATCTGGGATCATTCAAGAGACGCTGAAGAGGGAAGAACTCTGGCAGATTCAGACACCGCAGGTGTTCCGATATGACTGGTTGGTTGAGGCACATCAACAGGCGCAACAACATCAGTGGGACGTCACCGATGATGCGGCCCTCATCGAACGGATGGGGTACCCCGTTTCCGTTGTGGAGGGAAGTTGTTTTAATATAAAAGTGACCAAGCCGGATGATCTGGTGTTTGGGAAAGCGATTTTGGAAACGCTCGGAAGCCGAAGGTGAAATTTCAGGCTAGCCTTCATTCAAATGGATCTTTTTTTTCGCTCGTCTTTGATGTGATATGAGAGTTGGTCAAGGTTATGACATTCATCCCCTCCGGGAAGGTC
Organism: Nitrospirales bacterium; assembly: GCA_049289415.1. Lineage (GTDB taxonomy): Bacteria > Nitrospirota > Nitrospiria > Nitrospirales > UBA8639 > Nitrospira_E. The sequence goes on along the minus strand of JBATLR010000189.1, from coordinate 14,860 downwards.
GTCCCCTGATTCTGGGTGGCGTGGTCATCCCACATTCTCAAGGGCTGGATGGCCATTCCGATGCTGATGCCTTGACCCATGCCGTTTGCGACGCCATTCTAGGAGCCATGGGAGAAGGAGATCTCGGAACACGGTACCCAAGCAGTAATCCAGAATACAAAAATCTCTCGAGTTTGGTTATGCTACGAAGTGTCGCTCAAACCCTTCGTGATAAAGGATTCTCCTTGGTGAATCTGGATACGGTCATTCTAGCCCAGGCCCCGAAATTAGCCCCGTATATGGCCTCGATGCAAGAAAGTCTTGCGCAAGTGCTACAGGTTTCCCCCTCTCAGGTAAATGTCAAAGTTAAAAGTGGCGAGGGAATTGGAATGATTGGGCGGGCAGAAGGCATTGCGACAATGGCCGTTTGTCTCATTGAATGCACCACGCCATTATGAAATGATGCCGTCTCCTTTTCCTTGGGGTATATCCGTATGGTGGGCGTATGCGATGGGTTAAACGAATTACTGAAGATTTGCATGCGGTTTTTGAGCGCGATCCGGCGGCAACCAGTCGCTGGGAAGTGCTGCTGGCCTACTCAGGTTTTCATGCGTTATTAGCTCATCGGGTGGCTCACTGGTTATGGGGGAAAAACATTCCGATTGTTCCCCGGTTAATTTCGCAACTGGCTCGGTGGCTGACCGGTATAGAAATTCATCCAGGCGCTCAGATTGGACGAGGGTTTTTCATTGACCATGGGATGGGGGTCGTGATTGGCGAAACTGCTGTTCTGGGCGACTTTGTCACCCTCTTTCAAGGCGTGACGCTGGGTGGAACCGGCAAAGAACGTGGTAAACGCCATCCAACATTGGGAAACCATGTGGTCGTTGGAGCTGGAGCAAAAGTGCTGGGGAATATCACGATCGGAGATTTTGTCAAAATTGGAGCGAATTCGGTGGTTCTTCGGTCAGTGCCTTCGAATTCAACGGTTATTGGGATACCCGGCAGGATTATTAAAACCATTGGAGATCGGGTGCCTGAAGCAACCATGGATCATGCCAATATTCCTGATCCGATAGCTGAACGGTTTGATGCGATGGAACAAGAACTCATCGCCCTGCGAAAACAGGTGGAACAATCTGAAAAGCAATTGTAACGAATATGAGGGGATGCTCCATATTGTTTTAGGCGGAGAGGTCTTCTACACTATGGAAAAAGGGCTGACCCCTGGGAATTTTTTGTTGAAAGGGAGGGATATTTTGTGAAGGGATCCAACGTTATCACACCACGAGTTAAAGAAATATTACGGAATTATGATGGTAATGTTCCTGGAGTTCTTGCAAATATTGCCAGGTTGTTGATGACGGGGCGGTTGGCCGGGACCGGTCGTCTGGTTATTCTGCCGGTGGACCAGGGCTTTGAGCATGGTCCTGCCAGAAGTTTTGCCGTCAATCCTGCAGGGTATGATCCACACTATCATTTCCAGCTGGGCATTGATGCCGGATGTAATGCTTACGCGGCTCCTCTGGGATTTCTCGAGGCGGGGGCCGCAGAATATGCCGGTCAAATTCCACTCATACTGAAATTGAACAATAACGATTCACTGTTTGAAAGCAAGGATCCCAATTCCGCCATTACTGGGAGTGTCCACGATGCACTACGCTTAGGGTGCTGTGCGGTGGGATATACGATTTATCCAGGGTCTGCCCATAGCCAGGAAATGTATAGTCATCTGCGGGAAATTGCTCAAGAGGCCAAGTCCCACGGGTTGGCCGTGGTGGTCTGGTCGTATCCACGTGGGGCAGGACTCAGCAAAGAAGGGGAAACCGGAATCGATGTCGTCGCGTACGCCGCACAAATTGCGGCCCAACTCGGGGCTCACATTATCAAAGTGAAGGTGCCCTCAAATCATATTGAGCAGGCGGCGGCAAAAAAAGTCTACGAAGCCGAAAAGATTCCTATTAGCACGCCAGCGGAACGTATCCGCCATGTGGTGCAGAGTACCTTTCAGGGGCGACGCATTGTCATCTTTTCTGGCGGGGCCAAAGGGGAAGATCAGAAAATTTTCGATGAAGCCAGAGGAATACGGGACGGTGGAGGCTTTGGATCCATTATTGGAAGGAATTCCTTTCAACGACCGAGGCCGCAGGCTCTTGAATTTCTCTCAACCGTCATGAAGATCTATGCCGGAGAACTTTCATAAAGATTGCAGCAGTCAAGTTGAGAAAGCTCTACACCAATTAAACAGGTCCGGGAAGGCCGTGAAATCAGGGGTATAACCCTCGGCATTGGTGAGCTTGAGCTACTTCCTCAATTCCTGCGATCAATGCCGCGGTTCTCATTGTCAGTTTTTTCTCCTCGGCATGATAGAGTATGCGGTGAAAAGCCGCGGTAATGATGTTCCTGAGTCGGCTGTGGATATCTGATTCCTGCCATGAAAATCGTTGGGCGTCCTGCACCCATTCAAAATATGAGACGATGACTCCGCCGGCATTGGCGAGAATATCCGGCACAACAAAAATTCCTCGTTCCAGCAAAATGGCGTCCGCTTCGAGAGTTGTTGGGCCGTTAGCTGCCTCGATCAGGTACTGGCATTGAAGGCGCGATGCGTTATTGACGGTGATTTGTTCAGACACTGCCGCCGGAATGAGCACATGGCAGGGTAGCAGGAGTAAATCTTCGTTAATAATCTGTTCACCAAATTGCGTGAGAGAAGGAATCGACGCTTTCTCGGTGGCCAAGTGAGAGAGAATACCTGGAATATCCAGACCTTTTTGATTATACAACCCGCCCATCTGATCGCTGATCGCCAGTATTTTTACGCCTTCCTGATGAAGAATTCGTGCAGTATGGGATCCGACATTCCCAAACCCTTGAATGACTACGGTCGTGTCTGAAGTGGACAGACCAAAATGACGTAGGACTTCCAACGTGATATCCACCACTCCACGACCCGTCGCTTCCTCTCTGCCAAGGGTGCCTCCAATTGAAAGGGGTTTGCCCGTAACCACACCACGGACGGTGAACCCAACCTGTTGACTGAAGGTATCCATTACCCATCCCATGACTTGCTGATTAGTGCCGATATCCGGGGCGGGAATATCTTTGTCCGGTCCCAATAATGGAAAAATTTCCGCGATATAGCGGCGGGTGACGCCTTCTAACTCAGCTGGTGAAAGAAGTGAGGGGTTGACCGCGACTCCCCCTTTGGCTCCACCAAACGGCAACCCCGCTAATGCCGTTTTCCAGGTCATCCACATGGCCAAGGCCGCGACTTCCCCAAGGCTGACATCGGGATGATAGCGTATGCCGCCTTTTGTGGGGCCGCGGGCTACATCATGATGCACGCGATAGCCACGGAAGACTTGAACCTTTCCGTTATCCATTCGGACAGGGATGCTGACGCAGAGAGACCGTTGAGGGGCTTTGAGTCGCTCAAGTAATCCTGAGTCTAAATTCATATGATGGGCGGCCTGATCAAATTGTGCCACAGCCAAGCGAAATGTTGGATGATTAAACTCTGGAGCAAAGTCAGTGTTCATACAAGGTTTCTAGTGAGATGGAAATATGAAGTCCTGTTTCTTAAGTATATCAGGAATCTCAGCGTAAGTAGTTTCTTTCCTTGGAAAAAGTTTATGCCTACTGAAGGATAAATCGTCAGCTACCAATGGGAGTAAATCAAAAAAAATCCTAAAAGGCTTGCGCGGTCCGTGACCTTTTGCGGGCATGACAAGCGGTGCAGATGGGCCATTCGGCAGGATTCATGGCAGGTTTTTTTTAATTCTCATGAGGGTTTAGTACAACACCTGGAGGAGATAAAGCCCTTGGGGAGGAGCGGTTTCTCCTGCAGCCCGTCGGTCTTTAGCCTGAAGAATATCTTGAATGGAATCCGGTGGTCTTTTGTGTCGTCCGACTTCGGTCAGGGTGCCAATAATTGCCCGAACCATTTGCTTCAGGAATCGATTGGCCTGAATCTGAATGATCAGGGACATGTGATCCGAGCTGAGGGAAACTTGGGACACGACGCACATGGGATCCGATGTACTGGCACGTGGGCCTTGAAACGAGGTGAAGTCATGAGAACCTATCAAGCCAGACATGGCCTGCCGGATGGCCGGGATATCCAGGTCATAGGGTAGGTGCCAGACACGATTCCGATCGATAGCGGGGCGGGCGGGATGTCTGGAGATTCGATATTCGTACAATTTTTCCTTTGCACTATAGCGAGCATGAAACGATGCAGGAACCTCTTCACTCGACAGGACAGAAATGTCGTGCGGGAGGGCGCTATTAATCGCGAGTCCCCACTTATGAATTGGAATGGGTTTGTCGGATTGAAAGCTGACGACTTGCCCACGGGCATGAACGCCAGCGTCGGTTCGTCCCGCGGCGATGACAGAAATCTGTTGTTGGGTGATGCGTGTGAGCGCTGTTTCTAGTGCGGCTTGTATGGTTGGCTGATTGGGTTGTCGTTGCCATCCAACGTAAGCCGTGCCGTCATATTCGATTGTCAGTTTAATGGTGGCCATGATTCGAAGGGGGAGGAGTATGATGAAACGGGCTTTGGCGTCATGAAAGCTATGGGCGTGGAAATCATGAGATTACAGTGTGCCGATAGTTATGGGAGCGTGAGGCCAGAGGAAGCCAATTGAAGAAGGCGGAGACAGTCCTGGCTATCGGGAAGCGGTTTGTAAGGGGGAAATGTAGGATTGAAGTCCCTTAAATATGCCCTCGGCCACTCGCTTTTGATAGGTAGAACTTTGTAACAGCTTTTCTTCCGTTGGATTGGAGATAAAGGCAATCTCGGCCAAGATGGCAGGCATGGTGGTCATTCGCAGCACAAAAAATGGAGCGGTTTTGATCCCATGATCCTTAATTTTATAAAAGGTATCCAAAAATTTCACCAGGGAATTTTTGGTTGTCCATGCTAACTCACGGGAATCGTCAATTTTTTTATCGTTAAGCTTGTCGGCAAGGATAAATTGCCAGGGTGCGGCATTTTTTTCAAGAGGGGTGCCATTTTCCCGTGCAGCGACAGCAAGTGCTCGTGGGTCACTGGCTTCACCAAAATGATAGAATTCCAAACCTTTCACGGAAGTTTGGGAATGGGAGTTAATGTGAATCGAGACGAAAAGATCCGCCTTGTGCGTATTGGCGAATGTTGCCCGGTCTTCCAATTCGATGAAGACATCGGTTTCTCGAGTCATGAAGACTTTCGTGGAACCTTCCTTGGCGAGCAGGTCTCGCAAATGATTCGCAACATGTAAGACCACATCCTTTTCTCTTGTGCCTTTCCGTCCCAAGGCCCCGGGGTCTTTTCCTCCGTGTCCGGGATCAATCACGATCACCAGATCTTTTTTTCTGACAGGTGGTGGCGGAGTTGGCGGAGGAACCACTGGAGAACCTGGTGTACTCCTGTCTGGGGCACGGGCGAGAGCCGACGTCTCCGTTATGGGATACAAGTCAAGAACAATGCGAGCAGGATTTTTGAGGACATACCACTTATAGCGTTTCCACCCGTCAATGGGTATGCTGAGAAGGATGGATCCGGAAGAAGTGGTGGAAAGGTCCAATTGTAAAGGAAGTGAGTCTGCTGTTGATTTAGTAACGGCAGCATTGGCAAATTGCGTGTTGGGAAGTTCCAATTGAAATGTTGTGGCCGTTTGATGCTCTTGAGGTGCTGGATGGACAGAGCGAGTGAGGTCTAATACAACACGGGTATAGTTTTTATGGCGATGAGCACGAATATTGCGGATGGAGGTTGACGGTGGTGATTGTGCAATAAGATGAATCAGTGGTTGAGCTTCTTCCCCGGCGAACGGTCGAGTTTCTGTTGCTCCTCCAGTCAGGGGAAGAGATCCCAACAGGAACAACATGCCGATGCAGGAATAAAGGGATATCATTCGAGTGGAAGGCATAGGGAGTAAACCGTTCCTCTCTTTTTTCGCAGAAGATCGCCTTTTTGTCAAGGGAAGAAGCGCTTTCGAAGCAGGTCCTATTGCGGGTAGACTCAATCAGTAGGGGTAGATCATGCATCGCATCATGAAGGAACCATAGTGGCACCGAAACATTTGATCATCGATGGATATAATGTGTTGGGCGCAATGGGGCTCCCGCCCCATCGGGTTGTTGAACAGGGAGAGCATCGCCGAGAGGAGTTTATTGTGCGAGTAGGCCTGTATGGGCACAAACTCCACAATCTGATCACCGTAGTTTTTGATGCCTGGCAACAATCGGGAGCGAGCCGGCAGGTCATCCACCGAAATGGTGTGACAGTCATTTATACGGGCCAGGGTGAAAAGGCGGATGGGGTGATTCAGGATTTTATCCGGAGCCATGGGAAAGGGGCCGCAGTCGTCTCTTCGGATCTTGAAGTAATAGCTGTGGCAAAAGCTTTTGGGGCGTTTTCGATCAGGTCTCAAGAATTTGTCACACGCCTGGCTTCTTCCGGTGTTCAAGGAGCAGCAGTGGGTCGATCCCGAGGGGGACGCTCCCAAAAGGATAGTGATGAGGAGCCGGTCCGATCAAAAGAGAAGAAGGGCAATCCCCGAAAACTTCCCAAGAAGTTGCGTCAACGCAATCGGATCATGAAGAAATTTTAAAGAGCTGACAGGCATTATGGGTGGTCAGTTCGGCTACACGAGCCAATCCTGTGTCAGAGTCACCATATTTAATTTTCGCAATCTGCTCTGCCACGTAGGTGACATAGGACGATTCGTTACGTTTTCCTCGAAACGGCACGGGAGTCAGATAGGGAGCATCGGTTTCAATGAGCAACCGGTCATCGGGGACCGTGCGAATCACTTCATGTAACTGAGAGGCATTGCGAAAGGTAATGATTCCTGAAAATGAGAGATGAAAGCCCAGGTCCAAGGCACGTTTGGCAAACGCCAGATCCTCCGAAAAACAATGAAAGACGCCGCCCACTTTTTCGGCATGTGCTTCTTGCATAATTGCCATCGTATCCTCTTGCGCTTCACGTGTGTGAATCACCAGTGGAAGTTTGAGTGATTGCGCCAGTTCAATTTGTTCACGAAATCGTTGACGTTGGGTTTCTCGAGGAGAGTGATCGTAATGATAATCAAGCCCGATTTCGCCGAAGGCGACTACCTTGGGGTGCTGGGCTAGTTGCCTGAATTCCGCATACCAGTTGGGCTGAAGGCGTTTGACTTCATGGGGATGGACTCCGATCGTGGCATACACATTGGGTCGGCTTGTGGCTAATTGCACGGCTGCATGACTTGTAGAAAGATCGCATCCAATAGTGACAAACTTTTCAATACCGGCTTCCTGGGCACGTTGAAATATAGCGTCTCGATCTGGATCATAACGGGGATCGTCCAAATGAACATGGGTATCGATCAGCATGAAGAAGTCCTTTCTTGTTAAAAAACTGTACCTTATCATATCCCTCCAATTTCTTGCAGGATGTGGTGTCTGCTGAGGACAAGTCCGGAATGGGTACGGGACAACCATGAATATTGATGAATTATGGTTTGCGTCCATTAATGGGTGGGCCGGTCAGTTTGCTGGATTGGATTGGTTCATGCTTCAGGTGTCGCAGGAAAGCAATCTGGTGATTCCTGGCATCTTGCTCGTGGGGTATTGGGGGTGGATGAAATGGGGCGAAGCCAGACTCGCGATTCCCTGTTTAGGGCTCCTTATCGGCTTGAGTGATTTCCTGGGCGGCCAAATGAAAGTCTTGATTAGTCGTCCGCGGCCTTGCCAGGTTCTCGAGCACATTCATGAATTAGTCGGGTGTGGGGGGGCTTTTAGTATGCCGTCCAATCACGCGTTGAACTCAGGCACGGCTATTAGCTTTCTTGTCATGCTCTATCCCGCGCTAGGGTGGGTATTGTGGCCACTCCTTGGCCTGATTGGATTGTCCCGCGTGTTTCTAGGTGCGCATTATGTTACAGACGTGTTGGTCGGGGTTGGCCTTGGGGCTCTGTTAGGAGGCGGGGTGGGATTTTTACTCAAGACGCGGGTGTTTCGAAGGAAACCCCTTGCGGGTTAATGATGGTGCAGATGAGGAGGTATGGGTTCTGCGCCGGTTGAGCCGTTCGTCAGGTAACTGAGATTGCAATGCAGGTCCTCTTGCTCCTGGCATTCGGTTTCCAATTGAATGGTTAAGTGATGAATGCCGAATTTCGATGAGAGTGTTGATTGAATGGGCTGGAGTAGTTGATCTTTATCCAGAACCGCCTCGGTGTCTACCAACACGTGACACGTCAACATCACAATGCGGGGTTCAACCGACCAGATATGCAGATCATGAACTTTTCTGACACCAGGAACGTTTTCAATGGTAGCCACAATATCTGATGTTTTGAGGTGAGGGGGCGTCGATTCCAATAAGATATCCAGCGACTCACGAAAGAGTGGCCAGCTGCCTTTCACGATAATGATGACTATGAGCAGACTGATCAGAGGATCTAAAATGGTGAGGCCGGTCAGGGCGATACCCAACCCGGCGATGATGACGCCAAGAGACATCCAGGCATCCATTACCATATGAAGAAAAGCTCCGCGAATATTCAGGTCATCTTCGGCTCCACGACGCAATAACAGGGCGACGGCAAGATTGACGATCAAGCTGATACACGCGATGACCATCACCCAAAAGCCAGGTACGTCAACCGGTGAAAACATCCGGTCGAGAGCAAACACTCCAATAATTCCCCCTGTGAAAATCAACAGAAGGCTCTAGAGAAACGCTGCAATGGTTCCGGCGCGGTGGTAGCCAAACGTCCGATGTTCCGTGGCGGGTTGGGTGGCCAGAATATGTGCATACAAGGCTAATAAGAGAGAGCCTTGATCGATCAAATTGTGCCCGGCATCGCTCATTAGTCCAAGACTATTGATCGCATAACCCCCGATGAATTCAGCGAGAATGATGATGCCATTGAGGACGAGGCCCAGCTTAAGTCGATACGTGAGAGGGGAGGCGTTCAACTCTGAGGGTGTCATAGGATCTACTCTCGCATGAATCTCAATTCTGGACAATGGGAAGAGGCAAGCTTTCCTTCGTTTTACCACAAATGGAATGGAGTGATCCCGGCACTTGCGGGGTTGAGAATGGTGAAGGGGGAAGTCCCCCTCCCTTCTATGCGGCGGGTGCGATATTTACACGTCGAAAGAGTCAGTTTTGACGGCCTGTTTGGTGGCATCCACAGCGGAGTTGACTCGAGTGGCCGCCTGTTTCATTGTTTTTCTGGCCTCTTCAGACCAGGCATGCACGGCCTCCTTCGTTTGAGAAGCCATATCTGAAAATTCGTCCTGTGCGGTCTTTGCACCCCGCGCCAATCGATCACGTACGTGAGTCCCTGCCTCAGGCGTCAGGAGTATGGCGCTACCGGCCCCCAATAGAAATCCTGCAATGAAGACAAATGTATTAACCCAACATGAGTCGCCTTGTGTCGTATGCTCATCCATCGTGAAATTCCTCCTTGGTAATTCTTTGTCTGATTGTTATGACCGGTCCTCAGGATTTTTCGATGAGGCCATTGCCATGATGGCTCCTCCCAAGAGAACTCCAGAGGCAAAGATTAGACTGTAGGATAAGCCCGTTCGGAGTTCAGGCCATGTGTCCAGAACCCGTTTCCATAATGGGACATCTTCGGAAAAATGGACGTGTCCCTCCCAGCCTAAACCTCCCTCCGGGGTGGACTGATCTGAGTATGATTCTTGGTCCGAAGCGTGTGCCGTGTTCAATTTGCTCATAGTCATGAGACGGGCTCCAATAGGGCAAAAGGAAAATGTTGAAAAAGCAATCCTAAGGGTAATCCTACCATGCTCAGGTCATTTTGTGGAGTGACAATTTCTTGGGTCAAGAGATTACGAAACGAGTGTGCCACGAATTCCGGAGGGAGCCGCATCGAAGTTTGTCCCCATATAGGTTCGCCGAGCGGACTGATGGTTTGATCAGGGATGAGAGTCGTTAACAGTCGTGGGAATATGACCAAACAGATATGTGAGTGATTTTGTCTCATGAATCCGCACACATGATGGGCCTGTTCCCCCTTGAATTCCAGGGGCAGATACGATCCTTCCAGAAACACGTGGGGGTGGCTCTTCCGGATATGCAGCGCGGTAGTAGTCAAATACATTTTGATCAGGCCGCTTTCCGCATCCTGTAATAACGTCCGGACAAGGTCGAGAGGAGCAGTCGTCTGTTGCAAGTGTTGTAATTCGGATAGCCGTTGTTGTCTGAAGCGGTAATCCACGGGTTGTCGGTTGTCTGGGTCGACCAGACTGAAATCCCAAAGTTCCGTGCCTTGATAAAAGTCGGGGACACCGGGAGCAAGGATTTTAATAAGGACCTGACTCAGAGAATTATAGATGCCATATTTGGAAATGCGTTGTTGAAAGGGGATAAAATCTTGAAGAAAGACATTTGAAGGCCTGAGAGAAAGAATGCGGGAAAGAAATTCCCCGACGGCGTTTTCCCAGGCTTCATCGGGGTTTAACCAGCTGGTGTTCACTTTCGCCTCCCGTAAGGCTTTAACCATATACCCCTGCATGCGCCCCAAGAATTGAGGTTGAGCCGGTTCCGAGAGGCCACCCAATGGCCAGGTGCCGAGCAGCGTCTGGTAAATCAAATATTCTTCATTCAAGCTCGGTGCCCGTTGATCATTGATTGTTTGTTTGGCTTTTTTGTTCAGTCGATTCCAGGTTCGAAGATGCTGCCGCCATTCTTTGGGAATTTCCGACAACACATTGATTCGGGCCCGGACATCCTCGCTGCGTTTCGTGTCATGGGTGGACGTGGAGGAGAGGCTTGCCGGCCATTGGGTGGCTCGATCCTGCATGTATTGGTGAAATGTTGAAAGCGGGACCCCAAAGTGTTGCGGTTCGCCGCCGACTTCATTGAGAGATGTGAGGCGGTTGTAACAATAGAAGGCGGTATCTTCAACGCCTTTCGCGGTGACCGGGCTGGTCGTTTGCTGGAATTTCATGACAAAAGGGCGAATCACCTCCCAATCAAGATCCGGTGAATTCTGGGGGATTCTCAAGAGGAGATCGCGGATAAAATCGAAGACCAGGTTGCTGATGGCGGGATTGCGCCGTTTAGCCCGGGCCACTGCTAGCCGAATATACGCGCGATCACGATCCAGGACGCCTTCGAGAGGATCGGGTCCAATATATGTTCGGTACACCGGGAAACAGGCAATGATTTCGCGGATCGCATGGATCAGACTATTGAGCGTAAAGTCCCGTGAGCGGCGATTTCGCTCGGAGAGGACATTCAGCTGATGCCCCAAGGCATTGATTTCTCCTGACATGGAACTGGTCATGATGAGGTTTTTGCAGTCGTAGATTAGATCGTCATATTGGAGCGACTGTTTGATAAATCGGCTGTAGACCTGTTCGATTTGTCGTTGGTGGGTTTCCTGGATGAATAATTGATTGACAAGGGCAAGATAGTCATATCCAGTTGTGCCATGGCACAGCCAATCGGAAGTGAGACGTTCCTCTGTACCCAGGATTTTTTCAACGAGGAGATAGAGGGAGCGGCCTTGGGTGTCGGCCTGAACCTCCAAGTGTTCAGCCGCCCATTGTTGCCATTGGGCCAGAAAGGCTCTTGGATTATAAAGCCCGTCGACATGATCAATTCGCAGTCCATTCACGGCACCAGATGTTAATAATTCAAATATTTTTTGATGGGCCGCTTGGAAGACTTCCGGTTGCTCCATGCGAATGGCCGCCAATTGGTTGATGTCAAAAAACCGGCGATAATTTATTTCTTCAGCGGCGACCCGCCAATAGGCCAGGCGATAGGCTTGATGACTCACCAGGCGGTCGAGGACATCGAATGTGCGGGGAGAGTTCTTCATGCCATTAAGTAACCGAATGTTCTCCAGCAGAAAATCGCGAAGAGTTGAATTATCGCCAATCACCGTGGAGAGGCGGCGGCGGATCACCTCTTTCTCCCGGTATCGTTCGGCAACCCGCTCGGCTTCCGTCTCGGTTCTGGCCGGTAAATGGGAAAGAGCGGTGATAATGCTTTGGTATTCATGCAAGTGTGGATCAGAATTTTCCAGGCTTTGGTTGAGGGTGTCTTGCCTGAAGGTCAGAATGGTACTCCATGTGCAGGGATCAATAGGCAGACGATTTTCATAGTATGTGAGGAAAAATTGCCCGTCGTCATAGTGGAGAATGATTTCCTGGTTTTCGAGAACAATGCCGTATTGATCGCCGAGAATGGGGAGAAGCACCTTGTTTTCTAATTCCGGTTTCACCGGTGTCCAGTCAATATCGAAAAATGCGGCGTAATGAGAGGACGGACCATTTTCCAAGACATCCTGCCACCAAAGATTCGTCGATCCGGCTATCCCCATATGATTCGGGACGACGTCCAGTATCTGCCCCATGCCATATTGGTGGAGTGCTTGGATAAATGCCTGATAATCGGCCTCCGTCCCGATCTCCGGATTTAATTCCGTGGGATCGACCACGTCGTATCCATGAGTGCTCCCTGGAGTGGCTTTGAGATAGGGAGAGGCGTAGCAGTCGGTAATGCCAAGTTGAGACAGATAAGGGAGAATGCGAGAGGCGTCCTGGAATGTGAATGACGCGTTAAATTGTAGGCGATAGGTCGAGAGCGGAATGTGCAGAGGCAGAGGAGTCATGCTCCCTCCTTTATGTTAAAGAGGAGGGTGAGGTATGGATGGCCCGTCCGCCATACGATTGCCCACGAGGGAAGAGCGTGAGGCCCAGCTTCCCGGCTGTGGATCGTCGACTGTCTCGTCCGTGTTTGTCCCCGAGTGTCGTTCCGGACGAGATAATGTTAAATCGGTCAATGATACAACGATGAAGATGGCAATTGGATCCAATGAGTGTCCCATCAAGAATAATCGATTCTTCAATGGTACAGCCTTCTCCAATTCTGACATTGCGTCCAATGATGGAACGTTTCACCCTACTGTCTACCACGAGGCTGCCTTGGCCGACCATGGCATCATCCATGTGGGATCGGACTAGACTGGCAACGGGTTCAACCGACGCATCGGTCAGAATAGGCCATTTGACATTTCGTAAGTCAAGAATCGGCGACTCCCCCAAAATGTCCATGTTCGCTTGCCAATAGGCCTCCAGCGTTCCCACATCTCGCCAGTACCCCCATTCTTCATAAGGATGAATACCGGGAACCACATTATCCATGAAGTCATAAGCGAGGACCCGGTGAGATTTGATGAGAGACGGAATGATGTTCCTGCCAAAGTCGTGCGTGCCAGCTTGACTGGCGTCTTGTTCCAGGATTTTCACAAGAATGTCGGCGTTAAAAATATAATTTCCCATCGAACTAAACGCCATCTCGGGATTTTCAGGCATGGGTTTGGGAGAGGCGGGCTTTTCCTCAAATCCGATAATTTGATGGTCGGCATTGACTTCCACAATTCCGAACCCCTTTGCTGCCTGAATCGGAACGGGAAGCGAGGCGACGGTCACATCCGCTTCCTGGTCAAGATGAAATTGGACCATCTGCCGCACATCCATCCGGTAAATATGATCGGCTCCGAAGACGGCCACCAATCCCGGCGCAAAGTCCTGGATGAGGTTAATATTCTGATAGACGGCATCCGCTGTCCCTTCATACCATTTGCCGCGTCCCTTCATCTGGGGAGGGACGACCGTAATAAAGTTTTGACGGTTGGTACCACCAAAACGCCAGGCCCTTCTCAAGTGTTCAATCAAGGATTGTGAACGGTATTGCACCAGTACATACATGGACTGGATGCCGGAATTAATGAAATTGCTGAGGACAAAATCGACAATACGATAGGTGCCGGCAAAAGGCACGGACGGCTTACTTCGTTGTTCCGTTAACGGCATGAGCCGTTCCCCTTTGCCACCGGCCATGATCATGGCCAGGATTTTTTGGGGCGTCCGTTCGATGATTTTTTTGCGGCGAGGTCCGGAAGAACTTTTCATACAGATTTAGGTGTTGGACGGAGGATTGGTGAACTCGGCGACGGATCGTTCCAGTGTCGCGATCGTTTTTTGTTGCTTGGCGATCAGGCGGATTTTTTTTATATAGACGGGCAATGCAGCTAGTACGGTCAGGCCGACACCTGACGCCAAAGCCGTGAGCAACATGGCGGCCCGTGACCCTTGAAAGGTCCAGGCGAAAAAGTTCAGGATAATGGGTTCGGAGTTTTGTATAGAAAAGGCAACCGCAAAGAACAACAGAAGCAGCAACGCCAACAGTGCAGAATACATAGTCCCTTTTGTTATGTTAGGATGTTGTTAATTAACACAGAAAGGACTCATTGGCAATGCCAACACTCTCAAATCGCTTTCAACGTCTGGTTTCTGCCACTGAATGGGATCCGTTTTCCGTATTGGGTCCTCATCGAGGTGAATCGACGGATTCTTCTGGTGCCTGCATCAGGGCTTTCCTGCCTGAGGCTGCCGAGGTGGTGGTGCTACCTGGCGGAAATGGCAGGATCCCCATTCCCATGAAACTCGTCCATCCTGATGGAGTCTTTGAAGCACGGTGGGGGGGGGATCCACTGGGCCCGGATTATCAATTTCGCATTGTCGACCGACAGGGTAAAGCCAGCCAACGCCATGACCCCTATGCGTTTCTTCCGCGTATTTCAGATTTTGATTTGCATTTGTTCGGTGAGGGTAAGCTCTATAAAGCCTATGAACAGCTTGGGGCGCAAGTTTGCACCCATCAGAATGTTCAAGGGGTCAATTTTGCTCTATGGGCCCCCAATGCCAAGCGGGTCAGCGTGGTAGGGGACTTCAATCAATGGGATGGGCGTCGGCATCCGATGAGAAGCCGTGGAGGTGGTGGAATTTGGGAGTTATTTATTCCGGATATGAATGATGGTGCGGTGTATAAATTCGAAATTTTACCGCAAAATGGGGA
>JBATLR010000188.1:0-2600 GCA_049289415.1 Nitrospirales bacterium | reverse complement strand
GTGATGCTTGGGAAACGCAAGGGATTTGGAGCAGAGCCGATGCCTCCACATGATTTGCCGATGACCGTCCTGGGTGCGGGACTCCTCTGGTTCGGGTGGTTCGGCTTTAACGCGGGAAGTGCGCTTGGAGCCAACGGTGTGGCCGCGGCCGCGTTTCTTGCCACTCATACGGCCGCCTCGGCCGGGGGACTCAGTTGGATGGTGGCCGAATGGGTCCATAGAGGAAAACCAACCGTGTTAGGAGTCGCCAGTGGAGTGGTCGCGGGTTTGGCCACGGTGACCCCGGCAGCAGGCTTTATCGGGCCGATGTCAGCCCTTCTGATTGGTCTGGTTGCCGGCACCGTCTGTTATGTCGCGGTCGTGTGGAAAATGCGGCTTGGCTATGATGATTCCCTTGATGTCGTGGGCATTCATGGTGTGGGCGGGTTTATGGGCATACTCGCGACAGGGTTGCTTGCCTCCATCGGGGCCCAGGGTTTCTTTTTCGGAAACCCCGGACAGTTTGGTATACAAGTCGTATTGGCTTTGGTAACCTTGGCGTTTTCTGTCATTGGGACCTATCTCATTCTGAAAATAGTGGATGTGACAGTGGGGCTGAGAGTCTCCGCCCAGGACGAGGAAATGGGCTTGGATCTCAGTCAACACAACGAACGGGCCTATTCCTAACATGGAGGTGTGTGATTGAGGGTGATGGGGTGGAGCCGGAGTTGGTCTCCGATCCACGTCGGATGAGTGCGTGGTAACAGTGGAGGCGATGAGGGGGTTTTTTACTTTTATAAACAGCTGTGCTGGCGAAGGAGGTATTGAATGACCGCGAAAGAAGTGTTGGATTATGCGAAAAAGAACAAGGTGGAAATGGTCGACGTCAAGTTTGTTGATCTCATGGGTACCTGGCAGCATTTTTCGATTCCGACCTCAGAGTTGACGTTGGATCTCTTTAAAGATGGCTCAGGATTTGATGGATCGTCTATCCGTGGCTGGCGCATGATTCAAAATAGCGACATGTTGATCGTGCCTGATCCGAATACCGCCTGCATGGATCCCTTTACGGAGATTCCTACGTTAAGCATCGTGGGGGATGTGCAAGATCCCATTACTCGTACCATCTACGAGCGGGATCCTCGCGGAGTGGCCCTTCGCGCCGAACAATATCTCAAGAGCACCAAAATCGGGGATATTTCCTATTGGGGCCCTGAAGCCGAGTTTTTCATTTTTGACCATGTGTCGTTCGATCAAAACAGCCACTCCAGTTACTACTTCGTCGACTCGGAAGAGGGCATTTGGAATTCCGGAAAGGATGGAGTCAACCTCGGGTCCCGCCCGCGACACAAGGAGGGATATTTCCCCGTGGCTCCGGTCGACTCGCAACAGGATATCCGGTCGGAGATGTGCCGGGAAATGGAAAAAGCCGGGATCAAGGTGGAGAAACATCATCATGAAGTGGCCACAGGTGGCCAAGCCGAAATCGACCTTCGATTCGATACCCTGGTCAAGATGGCCGATCAGATGATGATGTACAAATATATTGTGCGCAATGTCGCGCGTCGGCATAACAAAACCGTGACGTTCATGCCCAAGCCGCTCTATGGGGATAATGGAACCGGGATGCATACGCATCAAAGTATCTGGAAGGACGGGAAACCCCTGTTTGCCGGGAAGGAATATGCGGGTGTGTCGCAGATGTGCTTGTATTATATCGGCGGGATACTCAAACATGGTCCGGCATTAGCCGCGCTCACCAATCCGATTACGAATTCCTACAAACGGCTGACCCCGGGCTTTGAAGCCCCGGTGTTGCTGGCCTATTCCAGCCGGAACCGCTCGGCGGGCATACGGATTCCCATGTATTCGCCGAGTCCGAAGGCCAAACGCATTGAGGTTCGGTTCCCTGATCCCTCGTGTAATGTGTATTTGGCCTTCAGTGCCATGCTCATGGCCGGGTTAGACGGAATTCAAAATAAAATTCATCCGGGCGAAGCCATGGATAAAAATCTCTATGATTTAGAGCCGGAGGAATTAGGAAATATTCCCTCCTTGCCCTCGAGTCTGGAACAGGCCTTAAAGGCTCTCGAGGATGACCATGAATTTCTCTTGAAAGGCGGGGTGTTTTCAGAGGACCTGCTTGAGGCCTGGATCGCCTATAAACGGTCCAATGAAATCGATGCCATTCGAGTCAGGCCACACCCGTATGAATACTTTATGTACTTTGATTGCTAAGCGTTGAGAGTGACCTTCCCCGCGTTCCTGCGGGGAAGGCATACGGTTTCCTCACGTCCGGGTGAGTCAATGAAGGGGAGTGTTGAAAAATGCCGCCAGCGGCGTTCTCGCCCCTTGGCCGTGCTCACGTACTCCTCCGTACGCTCCGCTCGTCCAAGCGGCTGCGGCCTTGCTGGACGGGCCTTTTTGAACACTCCACTATTTTTTTCTGGTGAGTCTCGTTGACTTCTAAGCTGATGAAGCGGCGAAATTTTTACAATATTCAACAGTCCCTGAAGGGGATGAACCCTTCCTTCTGATTCCCGGGCGTTACTGTTTGGGAAACCGTTGTAGGAATTGTTTGTGAATGTTTGTCATCCTGGTGTGGATGGCATGCTCCAGAT
>JBATLR010000187.1:0-2887 GCA_049289415.1 Nitrospirales bacterium | reverse complement strand
ACCTCTTCAAATGAGTAAAAACTTCAATGTCAGTTGACCGGTAAGCTCAAGTGCTACTCGGAATGCAATTTTTGCCGAAAATGTAACAAATGCCATTCCCGCATGTGTCGGCGATGATCCATGCGACCCGAACCTAAAATGGATTCCCAAATTTTGATTAATTGATCCTCTCCGTCATCCGACAGAAGTCAGCGCCGATCTATCAAAAAAGTTGCAGGTTAAATTCTCGACAATTGAATTTGATCGCGATTGCGTTGGATTTCAGAAGGTCATCCTGAGTAAAACGAAGGATCTCGTCGAGTCGTGAGATTCTCGGCTGGGCACAGATCCTTCGCCGCTGGCTCAGGATGACAACTTAGCCAATTGTGTCGTTTGCTTAATAGGATTTTCTTTGGTTTTACTGTGAATTCGTTCTCAGCTACTGATAATGTTTATTCATCCATAGGGATAAACTGAGCAGAGGCCATAGCCCCCATGAATAATCGCTGCGACCATCGAGATGCAGATCATAAAGTTGTCGAAGCGCTTTCTTGTTTACTTCCATTCCCAACATTTCATCCCGTTTCAATAAACTTTCCTCAACCATTTCCCGGAGTGAAGTACGCAACCATGCTCCCATAGGCACCTCAAAACCCCGTTTCCCTTGAGTCTGCTGTTTGGTATATTTGGATAAGACCTGACGTAACACCATTTTTCCGATCTTTTGTTCCACATCAAGACACTGATGCCAGTCAGTTTGTGCCGCTACCTCAATTACCTCTCTATCCAGAAGGGGCACCCGAACTTCTAATGAATGAAACATACTTGCCCGATCCACTTTCATCAACACATAGGGCAAATGACATTCATATTCCGTTATTCGCGAATATTGGGCTGCACGATCTTGGTCGCAACTATGGTATTCAAATGTTTTATAGGCATTTGGCCAAGATGGCAAAGAAGGAAAAATTTGGTTTAACCATTTTTCCGAAAGATGGGTAAGCATAAGGCGATGATAGTTACCAAGGGTGTGTTGATTTAGATGGCTATAATTTCCATATTGCAGAACTCTCTTCAATCCTCGCCATACCCAACGCCACCAAAGCGGATACCGAAAGTCACTTGCATTCCTCACCAAGGGACCAAAGCGGCTCGTATAGCCCCAAAACAATTCATCGCCGCCATCACCGGAAAGCATGACTTTGTAGTTTTGACTGGCCAGGCGGGATACCATCATGGTGGGGAATAGAGAATAATCTCCAAACGGTTCCCCACAGCTTTCAATCACATCATCCAAGAAAGCAAACGCATTGGCAGGATCCATACATTCAATCCTATGCTCAACGCCAAACTCCTGGGCATAGGCCATGGCATCCTCTGTTTCGTCAGTAGCTTCTTCACCGGTTCCGATTGTAAAAACTTCAATATCCGCTGCACTCACCGATCTCATTTTAGCTACGACCAGCGGTGAGTCGATGCCACCGGAAAGGAATGCGCCGACGGGAACATCACTGATCAGATGCCGCTTCACAGCCGCTGTGATCGCCGAATCCACCGCTTCCAGAGCCTCCTGCCCTTTCAATTTCGGTGTATCGTACTGTGGAAACTTAAAATATTGTCCCTTTTCTACCTGTCCTCTCGCCGTGAATTGAACCCAGGTTCCAGGCTCAAGCATATGGGAATCCTGCATGAGGGCATACGGTGCAGGAATATACGCCAGCCGCAAATAGAGACCAAGTGCTTCTGGTGAGACCTCAAGATTATGGCTCAGGGGATGTGCCAATATTTGATTATATTGTGACGCAAAGACCATTCCTTCAGACCTTTTTAAATAATATAGCGGCTTCATCCCAGCATGGTCCCGAGCCAACAGCAATCGCTTTTCCACCGAATCAAAAAATCCCAAGGCAAACATCCCGTTAAAACGTTCTAGGGCAGATGCTCCCCATTCCATTAGTGCATACAGCACCACTTCGCTGTCACTTGTTGACCGGAATCGTACTCCACGGCCTTCTAATTCTTTTCCTAAGTCCTGAAAATTATAAATCTCCCCATTAAAGACGAGTGAATAGCGCCCGTTTCGAGCCGTCATAGGTTGATGCGCATTCATACTTAAATCAATGATAGCCAAACGGCGGAAGACCAATGTACACGTCCTATGATCGGTCCAGATTCCTTGGTCATTGGGTCCCCGACGTGCCATCAAAGCACTAATCTTCTCCCAATCGGCTTCCGGTCCCACTGCCTGATTGAATCGTAACTCTCCAGCTATTCCACACATGTTCTATCCTACTCTCACAAGGAAACAACATTTCAAAGTGGTTGTTGGCGATGCAACTAAATGATTTGTTATAGATTTTTGGATTGTCATTCATTCCCACCGACATACAATTCTTCGTAAAGGTTAAAAGCCTTAATATATTTTTGGATATAATGCATCATATTCAGATTTTTATCTGTCATTTCACGATCTACTAATCTACAGATCATCTCAATATAAAAAATCCATCGATAGGCTTTCTCCAGCGCCTTCAGACTGCTTGAAACTTCCGGGGCGTTTTTAAGTAATCCTGAAATGAACATCGGCAATGCTTTCTGTATTTCTGAAACCAATACGCTCACTGACACTTCTCGACAAGCCGGTCGATAGAAAAAATAACTATAAAAATCAAATAATGCACTCCGATATCCAGCACCTTCCCAATCAATAATTTTTATTCCATGTTGGGTATTGAGCATATTGGCTGGAACAAAATCTCCATGGGCAAACACCAAAAATATTGGATGATCTCCTTCAGTCTGGAGTCGATTAACGATGGTATCAATAAAGGATGTAATGTTTTGATACTCTGCTCCTGTGGACGCCAGCTTTGGCGAAATTTTTAAATTTAATGCCCTGGTCATATCC
>JBATLR010000186.1:0-20068 GCA_049289415.1 Nitrospirales bacterium | reverse complement strand
CCCTGGTGGTTATTGGCAAGATCCAATATGAATAAATCGTGGAAATTGAAATCTTGGTCTATCATAGTTTTCTCCTTCTTCAGAAGATCTACAGCACTTCTAATGCCTGTGGTGTATAACCCATTTGGTAATCGATGCGCACTGTTCGTTTTTTGGCTGACGAGAGATGTGCGGCGGCGACCACCAGCATGGTTTCCAGGCCTCGCTCCAGTGAGAGGACGGAATCTTTTGTTTTGCCTCTCATCACGGCCTCGATATGCTGTAATTCCCAGATGAAATCATCTGGCCGCGTTTTCTGAATGGTGCTGAATTGGGCATTTTCGTTGCCGGTTTTCCAATCGACTCTGTCGACCCCTGGTTGGTGCCCGATGGTGAGTTCCGTGAAACCGTCATCTCCTTGAATCCTTGCCCATTTTCTGGAAGGGGAGGTAATGACGTCTTGCACCACCCTTCCGATTAACCCTGCGTCAGTCCTCAGGGTAAGCAGGCAGAGTTTGTCGTACTCCACCATATCTGTCTGGACATAATCCAGTGTCGCGGACACTTCGGTGATCCGGCCTTTTCCCAGTCCCCCACTTAAAAATTGCCAAAGGTTGATAGCGTGGGAATGTTCCCCGCTGGCGCCTCCTCCCCGTTTCCAAAACCCCAAATAACTGTCCTGTGGACCCTGTAACCATGGGTGGGCCGCGAAGATTCCGCCCCAATGTTCACGAAATTCAACGTCGATGGTTTCAATCGTCGATAATTGGCGACCGGCTTGGAGTGCTTCCTGCGCGGCCTTTCCCACGACGTGATCATATCCGACGAACGCCAATGTACCAGACTCAGTGACCATGTTTTGTAATTTTTGGGCCTGTTCTAAGTTCGGGGGGCAGAGAGGTTTTTCCACAAGAATGGCTTGGGGTTTTTCCTCAAGAGCCGCGAGAGCTAGGGAGAGGTGGGAGTCCGGCGGAGTCCCAACGACAATGAGATCAAACCCTCCTCGCGGAGCGTTTTTGACCAAGGAAAGCTTGATGGCCTCGTCCCATTTCCCGTAACGAGTTGGATAAATGGTCTGTTTGGTTCGATCCAATGCCGCTTGGTCCACATCGCATATCGTGACGTTCCAACCCAGAGAGCGGGATGCATGAGCCAAATGGTTGCCGATAGACCCGGCTCCAAAAATTTTTACGTTATACATGGATTCTCCTTAGCATGTTCACGAGATTCGGTATAAGGATGCACACTCAGGGTCAGCATGATTGCGGTTGTAGGCATTCTTCATTCTTGAGTAGTTAGTTCGGAAATATTTCAAAAATATTGTTGCGCAGGGTCCTGACTCGTATGTGTTGAAATCTTGATAAAACCTGTTGGAATCGCTCGATGCGTTCTTCGATATGTGTCAGGGTAATTTCAGGGAAAATGTGGTTTAGGTAATCGTAGCGTTGTGAGCGATTTTGATCCCTCATGCGAAATTGAGCATTGAATCTGCGGTGTAATTTTCTGCCTAGGGCATAAGATTTTGCGGCGAATACCGTTGCCCAATTCGGGCTCGATGGTATAAAGGCGCCGTCGAATGTTTCAAGGGAATTCACGATGTTTTCCGAGGCAAAAGGCCCTTGGAGGGAGGCGAGATATTGTTCAATTAATCGGGTTTTGGTTTCCGAGCTATTTGTCCTCGCAGCATGGCCAGATGAAAGGGCTGTGTTGACCAGTTCAATTAATTCACCGGAGGATGTTGCCTGGCGGCTCACGGCATTAGGCAGTTGTTTGTCGAAACGCTCGGAGATGATCGGCTGATAGGAAAAGACGGGCCGATCCAACAGATACCCTTCCAAGCCCGTGGTGCAACTATTATGAATGATGGCATCGGCTGCCAATAGCCAGGGAATGACGTGCCCCTCTATATGCACCTGAACATTCGCATGGCCCTTTGCGGCCTGTCGCCAGGTCTCGTGATTTTCAGAGGGGTGGGGACGGATCAGGACAGTATGCGCGGGAAAGGCATTGGCCATTTGGCTTACCAGTTCCTGGAAATGCTGGAATAGCGCTAGACGGTGCTGGGCCATTCCAAGATCGTATTCGTTCACTTCCGTTGGTGAGACGGTAGCCTGCTCCAGAGCTTTTTTTTCATCGCCTTTGTTGGGTCGAAAGTGATTGAGTTTGCCAAAGTTCGTATTGATCAGAATGATGTTGCCGAATTTCTTTTGTATCGCGTCAATTTGGCCAGACCAATAAGGACGCATCTCTGTTCGTAAAAGGTCCAGGCGGGGATTTCCTGTCACATGTATAGGCATCCCATTGTAATTTTGTTGCATTTTCCAAATTCGGGAATTTTCCGGACCCCAAGCCAGAAATAGTTTAGGTTGGGGGAAGACGACTGTGCCCAATTTCTCCTTCACGTACACTTCGGGAGAACAATAGACGATCGCTTCCTCGTCTGATCCTACGAGGGTATGTCCTAAGCGAGCGAGGAGTTGCGCGGTAATGTGATTGCGGTTGTGTAGATTGATTGGGAGATAAATGGATTGTGGAAAAGACGCAAGATTAAGATTGATTTCTCGTTTGGCCCCGAGGATAACGGAAAACCCACGTTCTGTGGCGAAACAGGAAAGTAAAACCTTCGCATCGAATTCTCTGTTAAAGATTTCAACCGGAATGATCAGGCTGTGTTGAGGTTTGGGCATGCGTTACTCTATAGAAATCTCAGTTTAAAGATCGATGTGGATTGTTAGGAGGGATCAAAAATTCCCAACTTTTCTTTGACCCTTCGCGCGATGGCTTCGTTTTCGTGTAATTGTGGGCGGGTTCCATTTTGAAGCGGTTCCCCGAACCGGCTGGCAATTCCTTTTTGAATTAACGTTTCATGCAGGATAGTGAGATCTCGTCGTGGCTGAACCAATCCTCCACGCATAAGTCTGGCGCACAGCCGTTCCAGGCCTTGTTGAGGACGCACCGTCCCTCGTTTATTTAACCGGCGGGCATGTGCCCGTTGGATGATCCAATCATTGAGCTGGATGATCCATGTCTGGGGTTTTTGAGGAAGGGAGATAATATACACTGGCTTGCCAAGTGACGCTGTTTCGGCCAGCATAGATTCGCTGTCTCCTGTTACTAGTATTATATCCGCGCCAGCCAGGAAAGCTAAATAAGGGTTAGCTGTTTGGTCGCGCTTCCAGCGGTGGAGCGAATGCTCAGGTTGTAGGATCGATTCAAATGCTTGAGCAATGGGCTCCCCTGTTCTGGGTGATGTCACGGCAAAGATCGTTCCCCCGCATTGCTTGGCCAGATCCTTTGCCTGTTTGGCAAGACGAGTGGCCATGTCGGGGGTAAAGCTGAAAACGGTGGTGGAGCCGCCAAGAATAAGGGCAATCCGCGGATGGGGGGTATTTTGAAAGAGGTTGGGCCATTGTCGACTGACTTCATCAATGCTTTGTTGGGTCAATTGGTTCAACGGAGTGGCGGTCTCGATCCGTCGAGGGTGAGGGGGAAAGCCATAATAGGTGGGTGTAATGGCTACATCAAATAAGTCAATAGAAAATCCGGCTTTCCTCCCCAATTGAACGATACGGGTTTGTCCCTGATTTTGCTGACGAATCCATCTGGCAACCGGAACCGAGCGCCAACCGGCGTTAAGCACAATGTCGGGCCATGGTGGATTCAATGGCGAAGATCGGCCAGTATCCAGCCCCACGGTATGAGGGGGAAGCAATCCCCACAGTACTTTTTGTAAGCGGTTCCACCAGTGAAAACGTAAATGTTTGATTTCATAGGGCCAGCCCAGAAGTCTTGCGAGAGCTTCTGATTGAGTGGTGTGTCCAACTTTGCCGTCTGAGAGAATCCAGATTCGTGGCGGATGGCCCATCCAATGGCCGCCACACCGGACGAGTTGTTGATTGATTCCTCTGGCCCCGCGCTCGGAAAACACGAATTTCCAATGAATTTTAGGGTAGTGCCTACTTATTATGTGAAAGTGGGAGACCCACCACTCGAAATTTCTTTGTACGCCACAGGAATGTGGGTTGCGGGCTATGATGTTTCCTGGTTCCTCCGCTTGTATCCGGACAAAGACCAACGAATTGGCCAAGCTAAACATTTCTTCCAATATCCATGGAATATCTTCGTCTGGAATGTGCTGTAATTCATCAGCTGAATACACAATGTCATATTTTTGGGCTGGCATGGAATCGGGGGGTTGCCGGCAAAGATCGTAGGGGGTAATGACGAGAGGTTTCTGCCCGCTAAACTTTTGGCCGTTGTCTGGACGGTCGTCAACTTGACCTAGATGGCACCATAGGCATGTTTTCATCTCTCGGGTTGCAAGGTGTTCATCAAGGTTACTGAGATCGTGTACGTCCCGAAACGGAGGAGGTCCGGCAGGCAACACGGTTTTCCGGATTTCCGTGTGGGTCATAAGTTCTTTGAATCGCAAGCTGGGTCGAGCTCTGTTGAAGAGTTGATACCCCGTACGATTTGCTTGTTCTTCTAGCGTGACCCAGACATCTCCTTCCGGACTGTGCTGATAGACGAACTGGTTAGGAAACGGATGCCATGGTTGGGTATGGAGTGCTGTGTAATGTAAAATCTTGGAGTGTCCTGGCTGGTATTCTTCGTCACGGGCATTCCATTCCGCCTCAAGCTTCCCCCAGAGGTTTGGCGTGTCCAATGCGCGTTGTATCTGAGCATTTTTTCTTTCAAATTTAGCCGCCTCAAGGGACCAGACTGCGGCCATTTTTCTGCAATCCATGACCATCACTGAAGTATCATTCGGGGCAATGGTGAGAAAGCCGTGCTCCTGCAAATTGTGGTCAAATAATTCTCCCGGATCGGTGAGGTAAACTTGGTCGACATCGTTATAAATCGCTCGTCCGCAACTCCCGGCTAATTCAGGAATGGCAAAACGATAATTCGTGAATCCCGTTAACCACCGGCTTCGATCGAATCCCGATAATTCCTTCATAAGAAAGATTTCGTAGACTCGGCCAGGATCCCGAACCTGTTCGATGGACCAGACGAGTATGCGTTCAGCCCGGTATTGGGCTGCCTCACTTCCAATAAAAATCCTGACGGGAGATTTTCCGGAAGAGGTAATTCCTTCTCTGACCTCCAGCACTATTTTTTCGGGTATTGCCCGGATGCCTTTTGGTCTAGAGCGATGACGTGACATTGAACATTTGTGGAAATATCAAGATAGTTGTATTGACACGTAAACGAAACGCTAGCATTTTTTTATTTAAGGATTGCATCTGGTTGTACGTGAGTAGGGCTGGTGTGGGTTTGAGTTACATGAGACAAATCTGCAAATGCAGAGATGATTTTTTCAATTTGTTTCTGTGTATGAGCTGCGCTAACACTGCATCGCAAGAGGCATTCGCCATTTGGAGTGGCAGGAGGAATCATGAGGTTGACATAAATCCCATTTTCCAAAAGTTGTTGCCACATGGCGAGAGCCAATTCTTTATTGGGGACCATCGCGGCAATAATAGGTCCTACCTCCGCCCCAAGCATGTATCCACTCTTCGTTAACCCCTCATACAAATGCCGGGAATTGGTCCACAGATGCTGACGGAGTTCTGGATGAGCCTGGATGATGCGAATGGTCGCTCGTGTCGAAGCAACGACTGACGGGCAGGGGGAAGCGGTGAAAATATAGGGTCGACTGGTGTATCGGATTAGTTCGAATTCGGGATGGAAGCTTATGCCGAACCCTCCCGTCGAGCCCAGGCTTTTGCTGAATGTCCCGACGATGCAATCGACGTCCTGTTCGACTCCTGTTTCTTCGGCTAAGCCACGGCCATGTTGTCCGAGTACCCCCAACGAATGCGCTTCATCAACGATCAGTGTGGCCCCATATTTTTTCTTCACTTCGACAATTTCGGCCAACGGGGCTCGATCTCCCAGCATGCTATAAATGCCCTCAACGACAATTAGGGTCCGATGACTTCGATCTCCTAATCGACGGAGCCGTTTTTCCAAATCTGTCACGTCGTTATGCTTAAACCGGATAATCTCTGCGCCTCCAAGTCGGCATCCATCATAAATGCTGGCATGGGAGTCCCCATCTATTAAAATCGTGTCCCCAGCGCCTGCAAGAGCAGAAAGCACTCCAAGATTGGCCTGATAGCCTGTGGAAAAGACGATCGCATAAGGCGCACCATAGAAATCTGCGATGGCTTTCTCAAGCTCCTTGTGGCTCGCAAAAGATCCATTTGCCATCCTCGATCCGGTAGTGCCTGTTCCTTCATGGGCAAGTGCCTGTTGGCCGGCCAGGATGGAGTCAGGATGAAAGGTTAATCCTAAGTAGTTATTGGTACCAACCAGGATGGTCTTGCGACCGTTGATGATGGCTTCTGTCGGAGAAATGATCTTTTCGACGGTGACGTGAAACGGGTTTACTCCACTTTTCAGTAACTCATTTCTGGCTTCTTGAATAGGAAGAAATTTGTCAAATAGTGACATGATTACCCTTTCAGCAACTTCTCAATCTCTTCGCCCAGGTCCTTGACTGTTCGGATATTGGGAAGATTGTTCAGAGGGATGGAAATATCAAAGTGATCTTCGATTTTTAAAAGGACTTGCATGACTTGTAAGGAATCCAATCCCAGCTCTGCGACCAGCTCGGTTTGTTCTTTTAACCGAAAGCCTTGTTTGGTAAAAGGCTTGAGAGTGTCGAACAGTTGGAGAAGGATGTCGGAATAACTCGTCATATTATCATAGCCTTCTTGATGGAGGAAGAGAAATAACCTGTACTAATCCCTATGGAATGGCATGAGCCTATCCGATGTGAACAACCGACGCAAGCCTTCTTTGAGGCTGATTTGTGGGGTCCAGCCGAGCGTCTGCGTCGTGTGAGAACTATCACAGACCCAATTGGGGTGGAGGAGTTCAGCAACCTTCCCGCTGGTGAAAAGAGGAGTATATCCAAAGAGGCGGGAAAAGATTTCATTACTTTTCCCTCCTATTTGTAACAGGCTTGGTGGAATACGCAAGCACAGGCGGAGGCGAGGATTGGAAAGACGAAAGACATCCTTCCAGGAATATCCCCCAGGGAAGCCATCATCAATCTCAAAGGTCTGAGAGGGTGGGTCTCCGTTTTTTAGCCAATGAAGAATAGCGTTGGCGAGATCCTCGACATGTATTAAGGAAAATTTGGCTTGGGAGGGACCGAGTTGAACCCCAATCCCTTTTCGTAACAAGGTAAAGAGGGGGAGCAGCGCACGGTCCTTCGGTCCATAGACGGCAGGTGGACGAAAAATACTCCACTTCAGTAACCCCGCCTCACGGATTAAAACAGATTCACCTTCATATTTACTCCATGCATATGGTGAGAGTGATGGCTCACGAGCGGCGAGAGATGAGAGAAGGACAAATCGTGGAAGAGAGGACTGTGCAAGACAGGCTTGAATCAGGTTAGAGACTCCCATCACTTTGGTCGGATAGAAGTCTTCTCGACTCACACCGCGAATCGCTCCTGCGCAGTGAATGACACCAACCGAGTCTTTGACCAGGGTTAACAGGCTGGCAGGATCTTCCAATTGGCCTTGGACTGGTGTGATTCCCAGGTCCTCGAGCTGTTGAGCCTGGCGTGGAGAGCGCGCGAGTCCACGCACATGCCATCCGCCTTTCCTTAAATGTTGTGCGATGACTCCCCCAATGAAACCGGAAGCCCCGGTTAGGGCAACGGTAGTGCGCATAGACCGTGGAGGACTTGTGTGGAAAGGCGCCTGGTCTTAGGCAGACCTAGCGGTAGTAGACAAGTGTGTGGTCACCTCTTCCCACTGAATGCGGGTGAGGAAGTCCGCTTTGGCTCGAGATCGAGATAGTTTTCCAGATGACGTCCGCGGAAGTGTCCGCGGTGGGATGAGTTCAATGTAGCATGGAATAGACAACTCTTTGTGCACTAAGGATCGTAGCCGCTGAACTAAGTCTTCTCGTTTTTTGTTATCCATTTCACGACATTGAACCACCATGATCGCGATCTCATGGCCGTCTGGTGTGGAAACGGAAAAAGCGGATGAATCACCTGGTCGGACTTCCGCCTGTTGCTCTGCCATGAATTCTAGGTCCTGAGGCCAGATATTTCGTCCATTAATGATAATCATATCTTTGGAACGACCAATAATGACGAGGCTGTTTTCGACCCAATAGCCGATGTCGCCCGTATTGAGCCAGCCATCAGTGGAAAGAACCTCCTGGGTCAAGATGGGATCATTGAAGTATCCCGTCATGGTGCTTGCCCCACGAACAAAAATAATTCCACTTTCTCGTTCTTTAACGACCTCTCCAGTCATATTTCGAATTTCGACTTCATATCCGGGGAGAGGAACTCCGCAATTTACAAATTTGCTGCATCGAGCCTGCTCCTCATCAGTCGAGAATGGAACAAAGGGCATGGCTAGCCTGCTATTGGAAAGCTGATTTGCGTCAACTCTGTCTACCTCGAGGCCTTTGTTCAAGGGAGCAAAGCTAATTGCCAAAGAGCATTCAGCCATCCCATAGCAGGCCAGAAATGCTTCAGGTTTAAACCCGCTGGTCTTCAGAGTTTTGGCAAAACGTGCGAGGCTATCGGCACGAATTGTTTCTGCTCCAGCACCGGCAATTCGCCAAGAGCTGAGATCATAGTGTTCATTAAAGTCTTCGCCCAGTCTTCGCACGCAGAGCTCATATCCAAAAGAGGGGCTGAATGAAATTGTCGCCCGACTCTTCGTCATTAAATCCAGCCATTGACGCGGTCGCATGGCAAAATCGCGCGTGCTCAGATAATCAACGGAAAGCTGGGAAGCGATTGGACCAAGAACGAATCCGACCAGTCCCATATCATGGTAGAAGGGAAGCCAGGAGACGCAACGATCACCAGGTTGAACTTGTAAGCCATGTTGGATGATTCCAGAGAGATTGGTCATCACGGCCGATTGAGTGACCTCGACACCTCTAGGCCAACGGGTGCTGCCGGAGGTGTATTGAATATAGGCTAATTCTTGAGTTTCAAGTGGGCTGAGGGGCCCTTGAATTTCTTCTAGCGAGGCAAATGCTTCCGGACCTCCAATGAGGACCAGGTTCAACCCGGTTGCTGCTTCCTCCAAAAATGGCAAGAAGCCTTCAGGTGCCATGGCGATAGAGGCTTGGCAGCTATCGAGCAGCCGTCTAAGTTGGGTGACATATGCCTGATGCCCCCCTAAGTGCAATGAAATCGGGAGAGGAACCGGAATCAGTCCTGCATACTGACAGGCAAAAAAGAATCGAATGAAATCTGGAGTGGTATCAGCAATGAGAGCTACACGAGCCCCTCGTGATAATTCGAGTCCGTTCAATCTTCTAGCTAGACTTTGCGCCTGTTGTTTCAAATCGGCATATGTCAGGACGTGGGTGAGTTTGCCCCTCCCTGAATAAAAATTACAGCCGGTTTCTCCTGAAGCCGCATAATCAAGGGCCTCTGAAAGGGTGGAGAAGTTACCATGTTTCAGTCTGAGTTGGTGATGAGTTGGTGTAGCGTTCATTCTATCTCAAGGATTAAAGGCAGCATTATTCCCAATGGTTTGCTAAAAAGCATTAAACTAAGTAAGCAATTGTAATGCCATGAATTTTTGTCTGGTAATTGCCAAGAACGAAGGAAAAGTGAAAGCAAATTTTTCTATTCACATTAAGTTGTAGCAAAAAAACCGCAAATTGAGTCTATTTTGCAACATGCTCTTTCTTGTTTTTAAGTATTTACAACTAGCTTGAAAACTCATGAATCCAGTTATTTTTGAGGTGACTTAAAATGTTTTGGTATACCTCTTCCGATATGTCATTCGCATTTTTAAGGAGTGGCGGCCCAGGCCATCCATGGTCAAGGAATTGCTGTTGAGCAAATAATCGAGGTGTGTCATATCGGGGAATGACATGAAAGTGAACCTCCGGGTCAACCATCATCAACATGAGGTAATTTATTTTGCTATAGGCAAATGTGCGTGAGACACTTGTCTCAATCTCACGTATGATCTTTGGCAGGTCTGTAAATGCCTCCGCACTAATTTGGGAAAATGCGGTAGCTTCCTCACGACAAATTAATACCAGTGAACCAAGGGTTACTTGTTGGGGGCGTAAGAGCACAACCCATTGGGAAAATTCTTTGAGGCAGGCACCAGGATACCCAAATTTTTTCATCGTGGTGTTCATAAGCACACCCTTATACCCAAAGAGTTATCCTTATGTCTATGAGGCAATGGTGTCCCCTCGTTCCCATAGTCCTATGTTGTCATCCTGCGCGGCACGTCGAAATATAGCACAGCTTTTGTGTCAGAACTGGATTCCAACATTATCATGTTGCAAGGTTAGGCATTGAACCCAAAGGGAAGTGAGTCAGGTGTTTGTGTGTTGGTGAGGGAGCTTATGGCTTTCGTCCATGATCTCTGCAGGCTTCCAATTGGAGGTATCGTTTCAGGATTGATATTCTTGTGGCTTCTTCTGAAGGTTTCTATAATTGGTGTATGAGTAATTCCTTGGCAAGTCAGGTGATCGTGGATTGACGGCAGTGTACAAATGCAAAAAGGGATGGAGGCTCTAGGGTGCTAACCAGTCAATGGTATCGTGAAAAGTATCTCCTTGATCGCATGACATTTCGCGATCTAAGGAGGGCGTACATTCTATATCCGAGTATTCAAATATATGCGGTGTTATTGGCTTGTAGTATTATCGGGGCCTTTGTGGTTTTCCCTTATTTCCCTGTTTCTCCATTGCGTGTGGCAGGAAGTATCGTGGGGACTCTATTGGCTTACCCATTCGTGGAATATGCTGTGCATCGGTTTATTTTACATGGGAGATATCTCTATCGGTCGCCATGGACGGCAGCATTGTGGAAACGGATTCACTATGATCATCACCAAGATCCCAATGATTTGCGGGTGTTGTTTGGAGCAGGCTCAACCACCCTGCCGACGATAGTTGTGGCCACCTTCCCCATTGGAATGAGTCTTGGGGGCTGGGTAGGGGCTGCTCTTTCTTTTGCGACAGGATTGGCGTGTTTTATGGTGTATGAATTCTGTCATTGCATGCAGCATTTACGTGTGAGTCCTAAGAATAAATTTTTACGGCGGGTCAAGCGACACCATTTACTGCATCATTTTCATAATGAAAAGGGAAACTTTGGCATCACGAGTCTGTTTTGTGATCGGATATTTGGAAGTGAGTATGGGAGTGCCGAAGACGTGCCGTTCAGTCAGACTGTTTCCAATCTGGGCTATGCGGATCAGGAACGATCCCACTATCCCTGGGTGGCCCAACTATCCGAACAGAAGCCATAAGAGACCCATGGCCATTCAGAATAGTGACCCTCACTTCGCCTCACGGATCCTGACTCCCCGGACTCGAGGGGTATACAAAGATGGTTGGGGAGAGGCGCTTTGATTCGTGTTGAGCCGGTCACCGACCGCGCCGCCTTCAAAAAATTTATTCGCCTTCCCTGGAGATTGTACGAGTCAGATCCTCATTGGATTCCACCTTTATGGGTTGAGCGGCTCCATACTTTTTCTCCGAAAAATCCCTACTTTCAGCATGCTCGCTGGCAATGTTGGCTTGCCTATCGCGGGCGGGAACCCGTTGGGCGAATTTGTGCCCAGATCGACGACCTGCATCTCAACCGGTATCAGGATCAGACGGGGTTTTTTGGCTTGCTTGAAGCAGAGGAGGAGGCCGGTGTCTTTCAGGCGCTGTTCCAGACTGCGGAAACCTGGCTTCAGACTCATGGGATGACGAATGTTCGGGGGCCGTTTAATTTGTCCATCAATCAGGAATGTGGTTTGTTGGTCGATGGATTTGATTCACCGCCCATGATTATGATGGGCCACGCCAGACCTTACTATGCGCAATCAGTTGAACGAAATGGCTATGAAAAAGCCCAAGACCTTCTAGCCTATCGGATTGGAATACATTTCAGTTTTCCCCCTGGAGTTTCTCTGTTTCTCAAGAAAGCGAAAACCTCGATGCGCATTCGTCCGTTACGGCGGAAGCATTTGAAAGAGGATTTGGCGATTATCAAGGATATTTTCGAAGAGGCCTGGTCAGACAATTGGGGGTTCCTTCCGTTTACCGATGCAGAATTTGCCGAGATCGGTCAGCAGCTTAAGCTTTTGGTCGAAGATGATTTTGTGCAGATCGCTGAAATCGATGGAGAACCCACGGCGATGTTGGTTGCCTTTCCCAATTTGCATGAGGTCATTCGAGATCTGAATGGGCAGCTGTTCCCATGGGGGTGGCTAAAAATCTTATGGCGGTTGAAAGCGTCCTATCCTCAGTCGGCTCGGGTTGCCTTAATGGGAGTGCGTAAACGATTCCAATCCAGTCCCATGGGAGCGGCGATGGCCTATGGGTTGATTGAGGCTGTAAGGGAAGCCGGGCTTCGTAAAAATATTCAGCAGATCGAAACGTCATGGATTTTGGAAGAGAATAAACGCATGTGTCACATTCTAGAATCTCTCGGAGCCGAACCATACAAGACGTATAGAATTTATGAGAAACATCTTCAATGATTGCAGATATCTGTTTCGTGAGGACATATGGGGCTTGAACACCAATCTGTCACGGCTCTGGTATTAGCTGGTGCCCGAACCGGTCGAGACCCAGT
Source organism: Nitrospirales bacterium (assembly GCA_049289415.1). Taxonomy (GTDB): domain Bacteria; phylum Nitrospirota; class Nitrospiria; order Nitrospirales; family UBA8639; genus Nitrospira_E. Next base: position 7,488 of record JBATLR010000186.1, on the reverse strand, counting down.
GGCCCGGATGGCAGGGGTTGCAAATAAGGTCCTGGCGCAGGTTGGTGGGGAACCTATGATCTCCCGTGTATTAGAGACCTTAGCCCAATCGGACCGAGTGGGGAAAAGAATTTTATGCGGGCCTTCCTGGGAAACGGTGCAAGATAATCCGTTTTTAGAGACATTGATTGCGTCAGGAGCGGTCCAGTGGGTGGAACCTCAACAAGGTCCGAGTCTCAGCGTTGCGAGGTTTCTAGACGAACATCCTCAGGAACTCCCTGTTCTAGTCACGACGGCGGACCATGCCTTGCTAACAGCAGAGATGGTTGATTATTTTCTGTGTGAGGCGCAAAAAAAGCAGATGGATGTCGGCGTAGGCCTGGTGCCGTATTCCTTGGTTGTGGCGTCCTATCCTCAATCAAAGCGAACGGTCACTCGACTGACGGGCGGAGGGTTCTGTGGATGTAATTTATTTGTGCTCTGTACCCCAAAGGCTAAGCGAATGGTGGAGTTTTGGAGCCGGATTGAGCGTGAGCGCAAGCATCCCCTTCGCCTGATTCGAACGCTTGGGGGGCTGGCCCTGGTCCGCTATGCGCTTGGTTGGTTATCCCTTACAGAAGCCCTGAGTCGGCTGGGGCTAAAGCTCAATCTTCGCGTGCAGGAAGTGCTGCTTCCGTTTCCCGAAGCGGCTATTGATGTGGATACTTCTGAGGATCTTTCCTTAGTGGAAGCCATCTTGGCGAAACGGCAAGATGGCCTATGAGTGGCTGTAGGCCACTCATGCAGGGTTCGGTAGAAGCAAATTCCTCGACAATCAGCTAAGGTGAGAGCTCAAGAAAGCTGCATGTCATGATTGATGATTTTTGAACAAACGTTCAGCATGTTCTAAGTCGGAGGGATTATCGATCTCGGCCCACTTCAACCCTTTAATGCAAAAGGTCGATACATGGCCCTGTTGGGCCAATTCGTCGATGAGTGATAAATACCATTGCTTGAGTGCCTCCGGCTTTCGAATCCGTTGTTCCAGGGTTGCAAGAAAGATTTTAGGTCCCTGACCCTGAAATCGAATCATGCCGATGGACTCTCCGTTCACTTGTTCGATTGGCAGTGTTTTGCCAATGCGATCCAATTGCGCGCCACGAACGATGACTTTCATATCGTCAGCATCGTATCGAGCTTTCTCATCGGTGACTAAGGTGATTGGATTGGAGGGAGCCTGCAGCAAACCTTCTAGCACGGCTGATTCAAACAGTGTGTCACCATTAATGAGTACAAAATCTTGGGTCATGTTGTTCCGAGCCGCCCAACAACTCATCAAATTATCTGCCATGGCAAAAAATGGGTTATAGATGGTACGGACAGAGCCTGAGTCGATATCTTTGGCCAGAAGGGCTTCGACTTTCTCCGCTCCAAACCCCACCACGATGTGAATGGAATCCATTCCCACGCGCAGGAGTTCTTGGATTTGCCATTCCACAATCGATTGTCCATTGACGGGAACGGTACATTTGGGTTTATCGACTGTATGCGGGAGTAACCGTTTTCCTTGTCCAGCACTTAATATCACGGCTTTCATCGTTACAAGTCTCCTAATATGAAATATTCCATGTGTTCCGTTGAGTTGATGGTCGTTTGATGTTAGTCAGATATTTAATTCGTGAGGTACTGAAGCCATCAGCTGCGGTTTGTGGGTTTTTGGTGGCGTTGTTTGCCGGGTACAGTTGGGTCATTTTTTTATCCAACGCCGTCAATGCGTTGCTGCCCGTGAAGTTGATTCTCGCGTTAATTGCATTAAAAGTGGGAATCGCCCTTGAAGTCCTCATTCCTATTTCATTGTATTTCGGGGTTATTTTAGGATTTGGCCGGTTGTATGCCGATTCTGAAATGAAAGCCTTTATGGCATGTGGTGTCAATCCGTATCGGATTCTTTTTACGATTTTTTTTCTTTCCTGTTTTGTGGGTGTCCTTGTCAGCATCTTTTCTTTGTATCTTCGTCCATTAGCCTATGAAGAAAGTTATCGCTTAAAAGCGGAGGGAGAGGCTGGATTTCGTATCAGCAATTTAGATGCCGGGCATTTCTATGAACGCCGTAATGGATCCTTGGTGTTTTTTGCAGAGGATATAAATCGACGCCAGCAAAGGTTAAGTGGGGTGTTTGTTCAAGCTGAAAATGGGGATGATTTACAAGTCTTTTCGGCCAAGGAGGCGCAAGAGCAAATGGATCCCCAAAGCGGGCTCTCTGTTCCGGTACTTCTAGATGGGTTCGAATATAAACTGACCAGGGAGGGGGAGATCAAGCACATTTCTGGTTTTTCACGGCTTGCCATCTACCCTCAGGAGTTTGACGGAGAGTTTAGGAAAGCCGCGTCCACAAAAAAATTATTAAAATCAGATTCTCCTAGGGACATCGCAGAACTTGAATGGAGGCTTTCAACCCCTTTTTCGGCAATTCTCATGGGGCTTTTGGGTGTGCCATTGAGTCGCGCTTCTCCGAGGCAAGGGAAATACGGGAAAATTTTCACAGCGACGATTATTTTTTCAGTATATTATTTTACGGGGTTGATGGTGAAGACCTTTGTGGAGCAAGGAGTGCTACCTATATTTCCTGGTCTTGGGTGGATTGTTCTTGCGTTAGGAATTGTACTGGCGTATTTGTTGGCACCATCACGTTTCACGAAAGTCATGTCGTAAGAGACTTGAACTCAGGTCTATCTCAAGATTCTTAGGTGTTCTGAACAAGGTAGAATCACTGAAAGCCTTCCGTAAACAATTGGGTTCCTGAATATCTTCATGAAAATTCTCAATCGGTATCTGGCGGTCAGTTTACTGAAAGGGTATCTTCCCGTGCTGGCGATTTTTTTGGCCATATTCAGTTTAATCATATTTGTTGAGGAACTGGAGTTGGGGGAGGTCAGTAAAGGTCGATATACCTTTTTGAACGCCGGTGAGTTTATGCTGCTGACTTTGCCCAGTCGATTCGTATTTTTGGCCCCATTTGTGGCGTTGTTGGGTAGTATCATGGCATTAGGTGGTCTCGCCAATGGTCGGGAACTCATCGCGATGCAAGCCGGCGGGATTTCTCCTTATCAAATAGCCTGGTCGGTTATGAAGGTCGGGGCCTGGTTTATTTTGATTGTGGGGTTCCTAGAAGAAGTTGTTACTCCTTATTTGGACCAAGAGGCTCATTTCAAGCGATCAATGGCTCTGTCAGATTCATGGGTCTATAAGGGAAAGCAGGGGTTCTGGTTCCGGGAGGGAAAGCGCTTTATCAGAATTCAGGAGATACGTTATGGAGAGATTCCCCAGGGCATCGATATTTTTGAATTTAATGATGAGAGACAAATGACAACTTACATGCATGCACAAGAAGCGGATATAAAGAATCCACAGAAGTGGACGCTGAAAAACATTAAAAAACAGGTTATTCAGGGCTTTAGTGTGTCGCAAGAGTTTTTAGCGAGTTTGGAATGGGATTCTCCGCTCAAACGAAAGGAAGTGCGGTTGTTGACGCTCCCAGCTTCTTCATTGGCTCCTTCAGAGCTCTATCAGTACATTGAGGTCTTAAAACGAAAAAAACAACATTCTCGCAGATATGAATTAAGTTTTTGGGCCAAACTGCTTATGCCTTTGAATACGGGGCTCATGATTCTCGTGGCAATACCATTTGTCTTTGGTCCGTTGCGAATGGCCGCGTCGGGAAGGAGAGTCTTCATTGGATCTTTGGCAGGTTTGGGATATTACTTAATGACAGAAATTTTTAAGCATGTTGGAGTCTTGCTCGACGCATCTCCTTTTTGGACGACAGCTGCTCCTTTCCTAGTTTTGTCAATTGTCACCGTTGCTTTTTGGCGGCGTTATGTATATTAAAAAGGCGGAACCTGCTTATGAGAGGCACACGGGATTAAAGGGAAATTGCCCTTCAGCGACTGGATAGTCCGAAGCAGAGTCATCTATCTGATGTTTATGCGGCTTCCTCTTGACGTGCTATAAACATTATTGTGCACCAAATCCAGACTGATGCCACGGGTTTAGCTGGAAGAACTTAGAAAGTGGGATAGGCTAGTTGGGGGATAATAAGCGGGGTTGGGTCGGTAGTTCCTATTTCGAAATGTTGATCAATTTTATTTTCTGAAATGTGCTAGATAGACCAGACGTAATTATTTCATGAGTGTGTATGGCTACATTGTAAATAATTCCAATATCCGATTGTGGAATCTGACATCTCGTACGCGGTATGAGCGGATGTTAAATCGGATGGGAATCAAGCATTTCCTGGATAATATTACCGAACTTCCAGCCAATCATTCTGTTCTCATGATTCGAGGGGATTTTTTATATGATGAGCGAGTGTTCTCATATCTATTGAAGCACACGAATGTGGTTCTCAAGGTTCAGGCTGGAGGAGGTCTGCTGCCAATCGCGGCGCATGTCAGTTCTCCTCTAGCTTCTTCGGCGTGGTGTGGCATACAACAGGAACGCATGGGAGAAATTGCTGGCCTGGAATCCGTCACTCTGAAGGATCTTTCGATTACTTTTTCGAATAAATTGGCAAAATCTGATCATCCCTATGTGGTCCCTATTCGCGAAGATAACCGGGTTGCACTGGAAGAACATTTATTTACCGGATCTTATAAGGGGGTAACTGATCTGGTGACCAAGTTTCTTTGGCCCGTTCCAGCTAAATGGGCCACTCGACTTTGTACGATTTGGAGAATTTCGCCGAATCAGGTGACCTCGTTGAGCTTACTGTTTGTCATTGCTGCAGGGGGGTTGTTCGTTTATGGCTGGTTGTTCTGGGGGCTTGTGTTGGGATGGGCCATGACGTTTCTTGACACGGTTGACGGGAAATTAGCTCGGGTGACAGTAACCTCAAGCAAATGGGGAGATATTTTTGATCATGGCATTGATTTAATCCACCCTCCACTGTGGTATTTAGCCTGGGGAGTGGGTCTCACCGCATTTTCCCCTTTTCTCTCTTGGTTGACGGTGGATATTACCTTTGGAATCATTTTAATCGGATATATTCTGGGACGAATGGTTGAAGGGATTTTTGAATGGGGGATAGGAGGCTTTGGTATTTTTTGTTGGAAGCCCGTGGATTCCTATTTCAGACTTATCACAGCTCGGCGTAATCCTAATCTTATCCTCTTGACTACCAGTCTTCTTTTTGGGCGCCCCGATTTGGGCTTGGAGGCTGTGGCCATTTGGACGGTGGGCTCAACCCTGATTCTTATCGCGAGACTTCTTATGGCGGGTTGGGGGAAGGCCAGGATGGGTTCCCTCACTTCCTGGTTGGCTGAGATCGATCCAGTGAATCGAAATTCCCTGGCTGTCAGAATGTTTACCAATCCTCCGGTCACGATCAAGTGATCTTTCATGTGGATTTTACACATCTTTACGTCTTGCCTGTATTCCCCAATGTCAATGATTCCTATTTCATCTTTGCCGTCGCTTGAGGTCGGTTGGACTGGTCTACGATGCATGTGGGAATCCTTCATAATTCGTTGAGCGGTCGTAATAGGCGGAAGCCGGACCTTTTCCAAGAAATTTACTCCAAATATCCAGAAGTGCAGCGGGCTGAGGTCAACACGCCTGCGGATATCCTCGAATCTCTGAAGACGTTTGCTCACCGTCAGGTGGATTGTGTGGTTGTCAATGGAGGGGATGGGACCATTCAAGCCACCATGGGAGCTTTGTTTCATCATCGTCCTTTTGCTGTCATGCCCCGGTTGGCTGTGTTGCCCGCAGGGACGGCCAATCTGATTGCGGGGGATGTGGGTTTAGGGAAATTTGAATCAAACACGCTTGACCAATTATTGGTTCAGGCCGAAGCTATGACTCCGAGATTATCTTTTGAAACGCGACCGGTTCTTCGTATTCGATTTCCAGAAAACCGCGAACCCCTGCATGGAATGTTTTTCGGGGCCGGAGCGATTTATCATGGGACCCAACTAGGCCTCGAAACCAAACAGTCGATAGGCCGGTTAGGGGAATGGGGAGCAGGGTTGATTCTATTGAAATTTTTATTGGCGTTGGCCACCGGGTCCCGAAAAGGATTGAATCCGATCACGGTGCGTGTGGCAACTGGAGAATCAGCACCTCTCCAGCATGAGTATTTAGTCTTGCTGGTCACCACCTTGAATCGCTTATTTTTAGGGATGAAGCCGTTTTGGGGCAAGCAATCCTGGCCTTTACACTATACGAGTCTTCGAGTGCCCTACCGCTATTTGTGGCGTGCCTTACCAACATTGTTTCGTGGAACGACGCATCCTCTAGCAACGACAGAACATGGCTATGTCAGTGAAAACCTCTCAGAGCTTCGCTTGGTGTTTAACAGTGGATTTGTCTTGGATGGCGAAGTGTACGCGTCTTCCATGCCTGAAGAGCCTCTAACCCTGGATTCTCCCGGCGAGCTGTCATTTGTGCGGTTGAAGACTGAATAACGGTGATGAACGGTTCCCCAACAGTCCTCGAGATCGTGAGCCAGCCGAGCGCTCGACCCATTCCTGCGACCATTCAAGCAGCGGGAAATTTCCTGGCTAAAAAATACGGGCAGGCGGTTCAAGGAATCTTATTATATGGCTCGTGCTTGCGGGCGGGAACGGACCAAGACGGATTAGTGGATTGTTATGTCATTGTGGATCAGTATGTCTCGGTCTACCCATCTACGTGGTTAGCCCTCCTCAATCGTTGGCTCCCACCTAATGTGTTCTATGGAGAAGTGAACCTGGAAGAGCGAATTGTTCGTATGAAGTATGCCGTGCTCTCGTTAGAGGATTTTGAGCGAAGTGTGACTCCAAAGTGGTTTCATTCGTACTTTTGGGGGCGCTTCGCGCAGCCGACGGCTGTGATGGCCTGTCCGAGCCAAGAGATGAGTCAACGAATTATCTTAGGGCTAGGCAGAGCGGTCATGACTTTTTTGGGGAATGTGGTTCCGCAAATGCCCCAACAATTTTCTGCCAAAGATGCATGGAGTATTGGTTTGGCACTCAGTTATGGCGCCGAATTGCGTGCCGAATCAAAAGGGCGAATCACAACATTATGGGACAGTAATCAGGCCTATTATGAACAAGTCGCCCATGCGACGTTTTCAGCTAATTTCGCAAAGATTAAGGTCATTCAGCGGGATGACATAACCATGTATGAGATGGAATATTCCAGGTGGGACCACACCAAGAATCGAATAGCCTGGAAAATTCGAAAAGTGCAGGGGAAATTCTTGTCAATTTTGCGACTTATAAAGGCGGCCTTTACGTTCCAGGGAGGGGCAGACTATCTGATCTGGAAAATCGAACGACATTCCGGGGTGAAAATTGAGTTGACTCCCGCACAGCGGCGGCATCCCATTTGGGCCGGGCTCACGACCTTTTGGCGTCTCTATCGCAAAGGCGCATTTCGATAGATACCGGGTCTCGGCCCGGCAGCCGAGCCACTTTTGTTTTGGCAAAAGTAGCCAAAACCATCATGGCCGTGGCGTGGCCCTTCGGGTCCCCTGCGCGGTTCGCCGAC
>JBATLR010000185.1:0-4163 GCA_049289415.1 Nitrospirales bacterium | reverse complement strand
GGTCCCATCATCCAGGAATAAGAGACCCCGGCGAACAATGCCCCCGGAATCGACCACCACATCGTTAAACCCGAGACGATCCGTGCCTTTCAACATGGCCGGACCGGGAATACCCCCCTTCTCAATTTTTCCGAATTTCATGACCATCAAAATTTCCGGATGCGCCTCAAGTACCCGGTCCAATTCCTGCCGACCGGGCGGCACTTCCAAGTCCCGATAGATATCCACTCCGATCGCTCGAGGGTGATGTGTCGTCATGACGTCCAGGGCTCGGGCAAGGACTCCATCCGTTACCGGCCAATGCCCTAATGTTCGAATATCCTGGTCCGTAATCGACACCAGCGTAATCGGAGGGTTCGGCTGTGTGTTGGTCGGACCAAGACGCATTGACCAATCGTAGGCATCCAGTTCCGCGCTTTCCAGAAATCCTTCCCACCGAAGCCCCATAACACCCAGAAAAACCAGGAGAGTCATGACCCCGATTTGAAAGGCGGGAGAACGAAGAGGTGAATGGCCCACAGAGATCCCCTTAACAGCTCAGGCACGATATGAATGAACCGGAAAACGGGAAGATATCTGCGATGTTTTGTTGGTCACCACAAGCGAGTACATGCTGAGGATGGTGCAATGAACGGGAAGACCATTGTTCACACTTCGTACCCGGTTTTCAAAAGGTTTAAGAAGACACGTGATCCGAAGAAAACGCGGTCGACACTTCCATTGGCAAATGAATGTGAAAAACGGTTCCTTTATTCACTTCACTCTCGACTCCGATGACTCCCGAATGCGCTTCGATGACATCCTTAACAATTTTTACTCCCAACCCGGTTCCACCCTGCTTCCGGCTTATCGCCCTGGCCGTGAATAACGTATCTCGAATTTCGGCGGGCATGCCACGCCCGGTATCAATCACGGACACGTGAACCGTCTTTCCCATAGCCTCCATTTGTCCCGTTATCGTGATAGACCCGCCCTCGGGAACTTCGGAGATGGCGTTATTGACAAGGTTATAAAAGGCATTAAACAGCCGGGATTCATCGGCTTGCATCACCGGCAATTCCAAAATTCCTTCATGAGCCAGAGAAATCCCTTTCTCTTGAGCGGCCAGCTTCAAGGTATCAAACACCGAAGCAACCACATGGTGAAGTTTACAAGGGGCAAAGCGTGGAGGGCTCGTCAAACCCTTTACGCAATCGGCAATTTCTTTCACGCGCTCTTGAATCCGTTTGGCGTTATTGGCCACCATCCCAATGACTTCCAGACATAATTCATAGCTCGCCCGGCCTTTGTCAGGATCAAACGCTGGAAGATCGGCGAAGACGTCATTCATCTCATCTCTCAGAAGTGACGTCCCACACAGGACCGGCATCAGCATATTTTTCACGTCATGCCCAATGTCTCCCAGGATTCGGGCCACTTCCGCTAATTTGGCTTCTTGAAATAATCACGCCTGCTCGATGGCCAGTGCCGTGAAAGCCCCGATGATCATTAAGATGGCCACGTCGTCCTGATTCAACCTGTCCTCCCGCTTGTTCATCACCTCCAGGACTCCAATCGGATGTCCTTCCCATCGGTTCAGAGGAATGGCAATCAGATCCCTGGTATGGAATCCGCTCAGTTGATCGATTGTCTCAAGATGACGCTGATCCTCCTTCACATCCTTAATCACCACAGGGTCTCCCGTGGCAAAAACCGATCCCGCAATGCCTTGCGTCCATGGAAATGCCGTTCCGGGCTTGAGTGGTTGGTCACCAATTGAATGGTAAAACACCAATTCCTTCGTTTCCGGATTAGCCAACAACACGGAACCGGCTCGGCAGTTCACAACCTCCAAGGCTATCTTTAATCCTTGTTCCACCACATCTTCCACGCTGAGATGTTGAAATAGCGCCTGGCTTATTCTCCGGGCGGCTTCCAGTTCCCGCTCTTTGCGATCCAATTGGTTCGAGGGATTCACATCCGGCTCCGCAATGATGTCAAGGTTGACCTAATTTTCACCATAGCCGAATCACATTTGGAGGGTTATTCGAAAAGGGTAGCAAAATTTGAATAAAAAAGCTTATTGGGCCTTAAAGGGATCACACAAGCGGACGGTGTGCACCTGGTGTCATTCGAACCTTCTCGGACTGGCTCCTGCGCTCGCGGAGTCCGAATGAATAAGACTAAAGAATGCAGGCTCTCGTCGTTGACCCTTGAAACAGATTGGCGCTGGATCAGTTTGCGTCCGCATGGATCCCGGGGGACGTCAATCTTACCGGTTTGGCGCAAGAGCCTGAATAGGAGAGTATTGCCATGCTTCTTACAATTCAGCGTACACAAGAAAAAAGACATCAGGTGCCACGATTTTCCAATGGATTTCTGGACCCAGGGAAACCATTCGATCTGGAAGAATCATGAGCATTGGCACGAAGCGCACCCCAGGATAGGCCAGGGCTATAGTTCTCGAGTGCCACCACTTTATCCCATGGTTCCGAAGGTGGATTGTTGCTGTACTGTTCACAGAGTTGAAGATAAAACTCCGAAGGTCCATCTCCCTCGACAAGGTCAAGACACTGAGAGAACAATTCTCGTGCGACATTCCAATCCTGCATTCTAAATGCCCCAAGACCTTTGGCAAAGATCCGACTCGCTAGCATTCGGTTTTGGTCAGACTCCTCCAGGCGACTGATGAGTTCGTGGATGACAACCGACGGTTCATGGCCTTTCAGCTTAAATTGTCCAAGCTCTCTCAAGAGAAAGGGTGCTTCAAGTCCATGAACAACATCGCCCGTCACGGCGATTGTCGTTCCAATATACTTATTCAACCCTTCCACCCGGAAAGCCATATTCACGACCTCTCCGGCCGGACGGTACTCAGCATGATCGACCGCCCTCTCCGTGCCGATGGTAAACTGCCCGCAATGCAACCCGATCCTTGTGGGAAGACGGTATGGCCCTACCTCTTGGTTAAACCGATCAATCGATTTCGCAATATCCAAGGCTGCGAAGCACGCTTGCTTTCTCAGCCCCAGCTGATCCTGGGTGGCTTTCCAGATCGCAAGAATCGAATTTCCCTTCAGATCGACGATGAGCCCACCATGGTGGCGGACAGGCGTAAAGAGCGCCTTAAAGTATTTCCCGAGCAACACGCGCAGCTCCTGAGGGTTCAGTTTTTCCGATAGGGTCGTATAATTCGCGGCATCGGTAAACAGACAGGTTCCATAGACAACTTGCGGGCCACCCTTGAGATTGCCGAGGTCCCGGGACACCGAATCCACCACATCATTGGGCAGATAGTCCCCAAAAACCTTGCGCATATTCCTCCGCTCCTTATCGGTCTGGTAATAGTTCCACCAGACCGCACTCCCGAACGCCAATGGACCCAGCACGAACAACGGAATCACGAGAGGAGACCACGTAAAGGCGTTCTCAAATGCATAGGCGGCTCCCCCGAGATACAAGAGACTTAAGACAAGGACTGCGCCGGCGGCCATTACCATTGAAACCATCCGGCAAACTACCCCCACAAGCAGGCCCCAAGACAGAAGAACCAACACCTTGGCACGCAGGCTCATGGGGGTGACGGAAGAGTCCTCCAGCATGTTGGCAAGAGCGGTGGCGGCTATTTCCACACCTCCAATACAGACCCCATTCCGCTGAAAAAACACCGTGTAAAAACGATCCTTTCCTTCCCCCGGCACAATGTCGGAATGTCCCACAAGAACGACCTTGTCTTTCAGATCCATTCGGGCACCCCTGGTAGTGTCGGACTGGGAATCCAGGACCTGGTCATACGGAATAGTGGAAATGGTCCGTGGAGGTCCATAGAAGTTGAGATAATGGCTGTGCACGCTTCCGTAAACCTTGATCAGCGCCTTGAGCTGCTTGACCTTCTTCATAGCGGTTGGGCGGGATCCCGCATGGCTGAGGGCCTTGAGCATATCTTCCGTCAGACGCGGATCGCTCTCAAAGAGTTCTCTGATATTCCGCACCAACTCCACGAGCCCTTTACTTGTTCGTGCCGACTCAAAATCCTTGGGAAGTTGGCCGGTTACATTGGGGCGGACCTGCTCAAGGAGTTCAATAAACTGTTGATAGACGGGTGAAAAAAACAATTGGAGTGCCAGAATGGGAAAGATTGGCGCTTCGCCCGCTCCTTGTTGAAACATCCAATCCTGGTACAC
>JBATLR010000184.1:0-10710 GCA_049289415.1 Nitrospirales bacterium | reverse complement strand
CGACGCAGCCGTGCACTTCCTGATTCAAGAGGGATTTCATAATATTTTCATCTTAGGCTATAGCCTCGGTGCCAGTATGGTCTTGCACTGGGCCGGGCCTCGCCACGTTCCCAATGTCAAAGGGCTCATTCTTGAGGGGACGCATTATGCCATCCCCGATACACAGAGAAAGCGATTGGCCAAATGGGAAAGTAGTCCCAGCTATGAGGAATTGTATGCCCAGGCCAAGTCCATTCTAGGCGAGGATCCTTCTCACAGTGAGCATGACGAAATGGTGGTGATCTACCAAGCCCGAGGGCCAAGCCGGAGCCCATTGCACGATGAAATCTTTACCTATAAAACGTGGTGGCACATGATGGGACCGGAGGCGTATTCTGCCATGGCCTACAAACAGATATGCCGGGTCACATTGCCCATGCTGCTGCTTCGGGGGGAGAACGATCCTCTCATCGAGGCGTGGGAAGCCGAAGCATTACAACGCATCGCACAAGAGGCAGGGAATACCTTCGTGTCTATCAAGGAAATTCCTTGCGCGGGTCATGATTGCATGGAAAACCCGGAGGCGATGCGACAAGAAGTCCTTGATCTACTCAGACCCTCCCGTTGACTGACCTCCTACCCGTATGGGCAAGTTACGTGCATCTGCACAAATAGTAAGCCATACAAGATTCAGCACTCCTGCTTCTTAAACTATTCGTGGGCATCTCACACACGATTGCTCTCGTTGGCGGGGTAGTTGATTTTTAGGACGGAAAGAGTAGAGTAGCGCAATCTTCCCGTCAGGAAATGGGAGGAGAACAGACTTCACCCACCACAAAGAGAGTCATCATGACAAAGAAAAAGCCATCCAAGAGACCTGCAAAGCCGACCGAGCCTGAACCATTTAGCAAACGCAAGGTGAACCTCGACAGATTTCCATCAGATTTGCCGTTAAAGAATCTTAAAGACTTGTTCAAACCGGTAAGTGGCTGGGGTAATGTCGGCCTGTTTATTTTTCCGATAGAGACGTTGAGCCCGGCCAAGACCGTCGGGCGTGGCCGCACAAATCTGACGCTCATCAGACCGACCATCGTCCAGGTGGATGCGACCACACCGTATGCCGGATTTGACCGTCGGGAGTCGCCTACTCGGGATCCCGCCGTGTCCATGCACTTTGAGCCGAAGGCCTATGGGATCACGGCCGTCTCGACTTACGTCATGGTCTTCTCGATTGAGGTCTTTGGACAGGCCTCGACGTTTAGCCTATCCGGGTTCGCCGGAGGTGGCACGGTCGCCAACAGTGGCTCGCGCACATTGAGCGGCCAGACGACGGTGTCGTTGGTGCTCAGGAACGTGCCGCCATCGGCAGTGGTCTGGGGAGCCCTCACACAGACGGCGGGCGGGCAATGGAACTGGTACACCGTTCAGGCTCGCTATCCGGCACTGGTCGTCCAAGCGTAGACGCTCGCAGTCCCCGCTTGAGCAGAGACTTCACGAGCTGAGCACGGCGCTCCACGGAATTTCCTGGACTGTAGAAGGCTTGAGGGGATATTTTCGAGCGATAGCTATGGAATGATTCAGGAGGATCGCGGGTCTTGGAAATCAGGAGGTGCAGAGGGTGACGAGGCATGTTGTGAATTGCCCGTTTGAGCTGATGCGGCCTCACACACTCCTCAAAACACGGATAAATTTGTGCCTTTTGCTCCACCAGCATTGACGTGAACCGTCTATAGCATGACTCAGAGTCGTTAAATGGTTTTTATGGTTTCTTGAAGAAGGAATTTACAATGCGGGCGTGCCAGCCCATTGTTTCAGGTTATGGGCTGGCTAGGTTGAGCGGAAGGATATGGCTGAATGTTCACATCCAGCCACTGCCCCCCATCACGATTGCCGTGAGGTAGACATAACCGGCCGTGATGCCAAGGCTTACAGTCAACGCCAAAATAAATGTGCTCATTGATCACTCCTTTTTCCTGGTTCTTATCCACACTGGTATGTCTCAAACATCCAAGTATTTGATGACAACTATGCTGTTGATACCGACGAGGGAGAGGTGCAAATCCTCAAACATTCCCAAGGTATCTATTTGACCTACGACATTTTGACCGGATCGGTAGAAGGAGGGTCCTGAGGACGCTTCCCCTTCAACATCACGATCATGCCAATAATCCCCAAAATAATAGAGAGTATCCCGAAGAGTTCCATGACCTCCTCCTTGTTCTCTGTTTACCTGCCAAGAACACCAGGTATGCCCTGCAAGGGCTATATTCCGTTTACAATTACATGATATCCGGTGGGAGAACGGGGAGGGGCAGGCTTGTCGAAGATTTTTGAAAGTAAAAATCCAAAAACCTCAAGATGAGACGAGGGCCGTGAGATGAATAGTGTTGGGATGCGTGCGTTGACGACTATTCAGTTCACGTAGGCCCAACAACCTGTTGACCCTATCGATCAAAGCATCCGATAAACATCGGCCTTCTGCTCAGGTATTGTCCTTCCTTGTCAAAGGAGTGATAATATGAGGCTTCTTCGAGTTGTCCTTAACCGGATCTGAAGATGAAGCTTTTCTTTCCTCTCGCCATCCTCAGCCTTGCGGGCGTGTTTGCTACTCCGACATTCGCCGAACCGTATTCGCCATCCTGTGAGATCGTGTTAGAAAGACTTGAAACAGGCCGGAAAGCGCTTCTTCCATTTCGTCGGACTATGGAAATGTTAAGAGCCCATCAATCCGGCGCATATGGTGAAGCGGAGGCCTGTGTTGCCGGGAGTCGGCGTGGTGGGGAGAAATCCGTCTATTGTTCTCAGTCGAAATGGCACAGCCCAAAACCAGATACGTTCGCCTTGGCGGCCATAGATCAATATCGGCAGGAGAGAAAAACGTTTGAAGAATTGTTTCAACAGGCCAGGCAGATCTGTCTGCGTGAGCCATAATCACACGCGAGGGTGGTGAACGTTCTATCGGGAATCAAAGTGATGGTTAAATCCTTGTATGGTATCGGTCTCCCTCTTCTGCTTCTCCTCACCTGGACGTGTCCTGCCGGCAGCGAACCGTATTCTCCTTCCTGTGGCCTCGCAGTAGAAAAAGTGATCAAGGCTCGAAAGAATCTCAGTGCCTATCAACGGACAGTACAATCAGCCAGGAGCCGGGAGCGCTTAGCCTATGCGGACTTAGCGGTGTGTGCACGAGGTGGAATCTTTAGCGTGGGAAGAGCCGTGGCCTGCAACCAGGCCTCCTGGAAGGCCCCGGCGCGAACGAAGGAATTAATTGAAGCCGAAGAGGACTATCGACAGGCAAGACATGAATTCGAGAAGTTCTTTGAATACGCCGGGAACTCCTGCCTCTTGACCCCGTAATTTCCCACTGGTCTCTCCTCCTTTCTTCTTCCCTCTGTAAGACAAGCACGCTGTGCGGCATTTTCCCTACCGGAATTGAGCTGAGCTATCTTTAAAATAGATGCGCAGCGTGTGTTCCCCAGCAGAGATTCCGTCGGCATGCTCGACTGATGCGGGCCTGACTCCGCCGTAAGCCGAGGGTGGTGGCTCGTAGACTGACCTTGTCCTTCACGAGATACGAATGTGTTCTTTGTGATCGAATGCCGGTAACGTGTTTCTATCCATCACTTCTTGAAGAATATAAATACGGTGATGCACCACGTTTGTGAATGTGTGCGATCATATTTTACCCACTGACATTCTTGCCGTTTAAATTAAAAAGTTGTAAGGTTCCAGAACTGCTACTGTTCATTTCAATGTTTTGGACATGAACCAACTAACACAAGGAGGTATCTGATGGCTGTTCCAAAGAAGCGCGTGTCTACAAAGGTAAATTTGGCAGGACGTGGTTCTGCGAAGTTGAGTCTTGCCGCGGGAACGATTAAGCAAAAATTAAAGGGTGTCAAAATCATTGATTGGCATGAGGTTGGCCAACCGGGGCCCGATGTGATTTTTGGCACCGTCCAGACGAACATCGGCAGCTTCAGGTCTCATGTGGCCACGTTGACGAAGTTAAAAGAGTTGCGCGATCTGAACATCCTCATTCACGGCCAACCACCACGGCCTGAGGTCGTCCAGGTGAATTTCACGCTCGGACGAGGATAGATGGTTCATGCAAGGACCCGCTGGTAAATATCCCGCATTGCAGGTCCACCCCGGCAGACGCTGTAACCTGCAGTGTCTGCATTGTTATTCGGATTCCGGGCCGGACGTCTCCGAACAATTGGATATCGATGCGCTGCGGACAGTCGTGGTTGATGCAGCCACGCTCGGGTACGTGGTCATGTCGGTGTCGGGCGGGGAACCCCTGTTGTATTCTGCGCTAGGGGAACTGCTTCGCGTGTCGCATGAGGCGGGATTGGCTACCACGGTCACCACGAACGGCATGTTGCTCGATCAACGCCATCTGGACATCTTACAGGCTGATTGCGATCTCATCGCAATCAGCCTTGATGGCGTACCCGAGTCACATAACCTCATGCGAAATTCTCCCCGGGCATTCGATGACATGTGCGCGAAACTTGAGGGCCTGCGGGCATCCGGCATTGGATTCGGGTTCATCTTCACGCTCACGTTTCACAACGTCAACGAGTTGGAGTGGGTCGCAGAATTTGCGGTTGAGCAAGGCGCCAAATTGTTGCAACTCCATCCCCTCGAACTCGTCGGCCGGGCTGCATATACGCTTGACGGTTCTTTGCCTGATGCCGAGGAAAATGCGGCAGCCGTCGTCGAAGCCGTTCGGATCCGGGAACAGTACAAGGATGTCATCGATGTCCAGATCGATCTCGCCACAATCCCCGCCTTGCTCGAGCATCCGACTCGCGTCTTTGTGCGGGAAGCGGAGGTGTGTGGCGAGCAGACCGTTGCAGACATCATTGCCCCGTTGGTCATTGAAAGCAGTGGAGTGGTCTCACCTCTCCAGTACGGATTCCCGCGCGCCTGGTCGTGGGGCAATATCAAAAATGCGCGACTGCCGGAATTGGCGTCGTCGTGGCTGTCTCGCGATTACGCCGCGTTCCTCACCCTATGCAAGCTTGTGTACGAACAGGCGGTCACCAATGAGGATGAACCGGTCCTGAACTGGTATCAACATATCCAGTCCGCGGCCTCACGTTTTTCGCCCCTGCAGATTCGCGACATAATGAGCCAATCAGGTGATACCGGGACTTGTGACCGCCTGCGGACGATGGCTTCAGCTCCTGTCGGGCATACGCCTCTTTAGAACAGGGCACCTGGTTCGACGACATTCCGCCGCCTCCCGCCCTTAGGCCATTGCTTCAACCTGCCTCAGAACACCGTCAATATCTGACGAAACCATTCCGAAGGATCACAGCGTGTCTGGTTTGCCTGAAAAGCTGTCCGCCCAAAAATGAGAGGTCAACTCTGGCCAGTACCCTCCGCCGATGCGCCTGCTTCAGACGGCGACTCACCATTGCCGTATTCAGCCTAAATGTTCGGATGATGGCCCTGGAGAATTCAATCCGTAGCGGACGAAAGTGGGGCGAGCCCATTTCTGTATCCGCACCAACCCCGCGTTCAAGGAATGGTCATTTTTGGAACTGAAAGGTGAGTGGCAAATTTTCCATTGGGTTGAATAATTCTTCCCCACATGAATGTATTTTATCCATCGCCTTTCCTTATCGATCTTGATATTTAATTACTTAAGGAAATGGGAGGGGGAAAAAGTGGTCGGACGGCCAGAACTGCTCCAGGCATCATGAAAACCCCATCCAACCAACAAAGGAGATGACGGCCGGTACCCATGTCCGTTTGACGGTAGGGGCAGTGGGGGTCCAAGTGTTTCGGCAGAAATCTCTTCCATATTTATGTGAACGGGTTGTGACACCCTAAGGAGTACACTATGAGGACCTGGAAACGAGGCATTGCATTACTACCCTGTTTGTTCGTCGCGGTGGCATGCAGCCATACGATACCGCCATACACGGCCAAACCCATTCCGCCCCAGCAATTTACCCCACCGACCCCCGGAGCGATTGAGGTGCCCGTGGTCCAACTTCCCGACTCAGCGCTTCCTGTTACGCTGGTCCTTGATCTGACTGCCCTGGAGCAGACATTACAGGCTTCCATGCCGGAACACTTCAGCGAAGCCTCTCATCCATTGAGCAATGACTACAGGTGGGATTTTGTCAGAGAAGCAGAGCCCCAAGTCACCATTCAGGACGGTTTGGTGACGATCCATTCCACCTACAGAGGGGATATTGAGGCCAAAACCGAGCTCCGGGGCTGTCGGTTAGATCCTATCTTTCCCATTCTCCATACCACAGGGCAACTCGAGTTGGGACAAGTGGGTGGTGCGCTCGTCCTGGGTCTGAAAAGCCCCCAAATGGACATCGACCTCAAACCTGAGAGCGAGAGTAAGTGCAACATGTTCAATATCCCGGTCAAAGATCAACTGGCGGAGCTGCTGAACACCCCCATGCTCGTCGAGAACATGACACGGGCCGTCGATGACGTCGGGTTCCAGGTTCCCTTGGAACAGGTCTGGACGCAATTACAAGCGCCAGTGGCCGTGAATGTGGTGAAGTTTAATACGCAGGCCTGCATCTATGGGAAACCCACAGAAATGGCGATCGGAACCCTCAAGGGCAACGTGCAGCGAACGACCATTCCTATCGTCGTCAACGAAACCCCGATGGCGCGTTTTGAAAATTCGTGCGGCAAACCCTCCTCCGAAGCCATGAAAATTACCTCCGGAGCTGCCCTCCTTGAGGGGAAGCCGTATAAAGTCCTGGCCTCCGTGAGCGTGCCCTACTCCGAGGTGAATCGAGAGCTGGAGGAGAGACTGGTGCACCAACCCATGAAGAACGGCAAAGTCGACTTGGTCATCAACAAGGCCACGGCTTCAGACTCCTCGGGGAATGTGTTGCTCACCATCAACACCACTGGAGATCTCAATGGCACGATCTATTATTGGGGAACGCCGAGTCTGGAAGGCACGGGGTCCATGTTGAAGATGTCTGACCTTCAGATGGCCAGCGAAACGAAAACAATGTTGGATAATATCAAGGTGGGATATTGGCAAACCGTCGATCAACAATTACGAGACAAATTACAAACAGCAACCCGGGTCGATCTATCCGACCGAATCGCAAAGATGAAATCTGCGATCACAGGCCCACATCCGAGCGGCGATGTGAAAAGGGAAATGACGATCGCGCAGCAGCAACCGCAACGCGCCTATTCCATCCCTGGGGCGCTCGTGGCTGATATCCTGTTAGAAGGCACCGCCACTGTTACCGCGCCAGTGGTCATGGAAACCCGCAGCTCGCCGGGACAGACGCCGGATAAGATTTCCATTTTCTCTCAACCGTCTACCCAGAGGTAAGCGCGCTTCGCATAGCTTTTGCGCCAGCCGAATGCGTATCTATGTTCGGCTGGCGCACCCACGGGTTTTGGAGTCTGCTCATCAATCGGGCAGGAAACCAGGTCTAGAAATCTCAGATCACCCGATTCCTCTTGTCACCCCATTCCTCTTGCTGTCAATTACTTTAATTTTCGACGCTTTATTTCTTCTCGATATTCACCTGAACATTGGTGCCATGGGAGGTCATGTCGAACACCGGTGAGAGTTTACTCAACGCCTTGAGCTTCTCAATGTTCTCCGCATCGGTTTTGACCTTAAAGTTGACGCGAATATTCTCGAACCCGCTCCTGACCGTATTCGAGAGGCCCAGGAATCCCCTGATATCCAGGTCACCCTCGAGTTCCGATTCGATGGCTTCCACTTTAATCCCGCGCACGGCCGCATGGTACACCAAGGTCGTCGTTAGGCAGCCCGCCAATGCATGTAACAGATGCTCAACGGGATTCGCACCGGTATCATGCCCGGCCAGAATAGGGGGTTCATCCGCTTTCAAGGTGAATGGGTTATCGTGAGGAATTTCCTGCTTGGCCGCATAAAAGCTTGAGACCTTCGATTGGTTTTGTCCACACGTACTCCAGGTGTTTTTGATGCGAAATTTGCATTCAACCAGTTTGGGATCACTCTCCACGTTTTTCACCAGCTCGTTCACCGCTGCGACATTGACACCATTCATGAGTTGCGCTTCAGCCATGGCCATTCACCTCCATGAAAAGTCCCTGTTATGAATAATTGGGATGTTTGTGCCCAATCGGAGATAGACCGCCTAATTGTCTTGTTATCTTCTCTCAATAGTGAAGAGGAAATTCTACGCTTTTCTATTAAAAAAGGGTATGGCCCAAGAAAACCCTTCCCACCCGTTTTCGGACAAGAAGATTTCGGTAGAGGAGCAAAGGTTCCCAGGGTTGCGCAGGTGGATTACGGCGGTGCCGATAGGACCCCCAAAGAGGTTAGCAATACACCCCGGCACCGTGAGGGAAGTATCATGGGTCATTTCCCCCCAAAAAAAAGTCTTTCGAAGGAGTGATCCACGAAAGACTCTGCACCCGGGCATTCACGTTGGAATGCCAATGCCTCGATTGGTAGTGAATTTTGGGAGCGACTATCTATCCCTCGGAAAAAGAAGGCAAGCAGTCACTCACCGGTTGCCGGGAAGGGTGAGAAAGGGCGAGCGGTCTTCGATCAGCGGGGACGATGGCCTGGCGAGAATTGCCTTGCCTGGTGACATGCGAGAAGCCTCGGAGTCGGGACCCAGCAAACGAGACATCGGGCAAGTGTGGAGGGGGCTCATGTGTGATGGAAAGGTCTGCCACATTATTACTGTCCAAAATTAATTATTTTCAAACTCAAAGAAAATGTTTTGAACCAAAATCAATTCGTACCCTGCATCAAAATAAAATTTAAAGCACAATGACTTTATTTATGGATTCTTTTAAAATAATCTCCCATTGAAAATTTTTGTTTAATCGTTAAATCCCGGATCACTCTATGCCAAATTACAACCTGTCAGGCTTATCCACGCACTCATTTGAAAACCTAGTACAGGCACTCGCTTCCAAGGTACTTGGCGGAGGAATAGTAATTTTCGGTGATGGCCCGGATGGTGGGCGCGAAGCTACTTTTGAAGGCAAAATATCTTATCCATCCCAGAAGGAAAATTGGGAGGGATATTTGGTCATTCAAGCGAAATTTTTACAAAGACCAAGAAATCCAGGTTTTGATGGAAAATGGGCAATGAAAGAATTGAAAAAAGAGTTAGACACATATGCAAATCCCAAAAAGGGTCGTAGAAGACCAGATTATTATATTTTCGCAACAAACGTCGTATTATCACCAGCCAAAGATAAAGGCACGAAAGATAAGGTTAGTACTCTATTTTCGAAATATCAAAAATCTTTGCCAATTCGTGGAACAGGCGTTTGGGATTTTGACCAAATATCTACTTTCTTGGATGGTTATGAAGACGTTCGTAACGCATATTCGGCTTGGATTACACCTGGAGATGTTCTTAGCCAGGTTTATAAATGGTTTAAGGGAGAAAAAGTTAACTTTACGGAAGTAATGGCAAACTTTTTAGCCAAGGAATTGTTGGCTGATCAATTTGCCAATATTGAACAGGCAGGCCATTCTATCGAGGAAAGGATAAATCTCGCTCGCGTATTTGTGGATTTACCGACGTCTGAAAAATGGCTAGGTGAACCAAAAGAATATTTTGAAATAAATGATCAAGAGGAGAAATTTGTTTCAAAAATCCTTACGGTAGCAAAAGATTGCCTGAATCCAATGGCCCAATCACAACGAAATATTCCCAAAGATCAAATGACGCCAAGGGAGAAGTTTTCTGAGCCGGGGAGATTTGTCTTAATCGGGGGACCGGGACAAGGAAAAACAACAGTAGGCCAATTCATTTGCCAATTATTCCGAGCATCTATACTTAAGGATAGACCAGCGGCCTCGAATTCACCAGAAGTAACTCAAGCTCTTCAGTTAATTGAACACCAATGTGGTTCTGAGGAAATCGAACTTCCTTTGGTTAAAAGATTTCCAGTGAGAATAGTTCTTAATGAATTCGCAGTGGCCTTGGAGTCTACTTCAAATCGATCAAACTCTTTTCTTATGTATATTTTAGAAAAAATAAAAAGGAGAACCGATCAGGATATTACAATAAATGATCTTAGGCTTTGGTTAAAAGAATTCCCATGGATTCTAATTCTAGATGGCTTGGATGAAGTGCCTGCTTCTAGCAATCGTGATGAAGTTTTAAAAAAGGTTCAAGAATTTTGGGTTGATACTACACAATTAAATTCTGATGTTTTAGTCGTGGCAACTACACGCCCGCAAGGATACAACGAAGACTTTTCTCCTAATTTGTATAAACACATTTGGCTCCTTCCTTTGTCAGTGCCTAGAGCAATGCATTATGCCAAACGCCTAGTTGCAGTACGTTATGGGAATGACAAAGAACGAAAAAACAAAGTAATTTCCCGGTTAAATCAAGCATCTACTCATGAAGCTACTGCCCGATTAATGAGAAGCCCTCTTCAAATTACAATTATGACGACATTAGTAGATCAAATTGGCCAGCCCCCGCAGGATAGATGGCGTTTATTCCATGAATATTATCAAGTCATTTATCGACGAGAAATGGAACGTGACATTCCTGCTGCGCAACTTTTACGAAAACATCGAAAAGATATTGACATTATTCACAGCAGGGTCGCTTTGCTCCTGCAAATGCTAAGCGAAAAATCTGGTGGAACCGATGCAAGACTTTCTTCGGAAAAATTCAAAGCAATTGTTGACTCTAGACTCTCCGAGGAAGAATTTACAGGAAATGAACGAAATGAGCTTAGTGC
>JBATLR010000183.1:0-1855 GCA_049289415.1 Nitrospirales bacterium | reverse complement strand
GGTCCTTTTGCCGAAACAAAAGGACCTCGGCTGCCGGGACGAAACCCGGCATTACCGACGAGAGTTGAAAGAGGGCATGGTCTGTGGCGTGGCGAATCCGTATAGCCGAGACTGGAGAAAAGGCAGGAAGTAAGTGAGCCCAGCGGAGTCTCCTACGCTCTCTCTTTTATTTGGCAATGACCGATGCCTCCTGATTGCCCCTCTGGTTGAATGTTCTAGATCGAAATGCGAGAAAGAATGGCATCAGCAATTTGTTCCGCGGAAATTTGGTCGGTTGGAATGATATGATCCGCAGCGGCTTGGTAATGAGGTTTTCGAATTTCAAGAATTTCTTCGATTTCTTCCACGAAGGATTTGGTTCCTGACAGCGAGGGCCGCTCGGTATCACCTGAAATTCGACTTGCAATAGTCGGA
Source organism: Nitrospirales bacterium (assembly GCA_049289415.1). Taxonomy (GTDB): domain Bacteria; phylum Nitrospirota; class Nitrospiria; order Nitrospirales; family UBA8639; genus Nitrospira_E. The sequence continues at coordinate 1,441 of JBATLR010000183.1, read as the reverse complement.
ACTTCGGCGGTCAACCAAAAGAGCTTTCCATTCGCTTTTAGAATGTTCACGTTTTCTTCCTTCAGGATCAGTCCTCCGCCTGTGTCGATGACCAGATTTTCCTGACCGTTAAGCTTTTGACACACCTCAGTTTCAAGCGTGCGGAAATGATCCCACCCGAATTTTTCGATAAGCTGAGGAATGGATTGCTTCGCCTCCTTGACGATTTCCTCATCAGTGGAGATGACGTTTCGTCCGAGACGTTGGCCCAGAATTGCTGCCACAGTACTTTTTCCCGTTCCTCTGTATCCTATTAAGACAATATTCATAAATCTCCTGTTTTGAAATGTTGGCTAGAAACCCTTTTCGGACAGGTTGGAACAGAACCGGAGTGAAATTTCTTCTGAAAACAGTTGAAAATGCCGGAGGGGAGCCAGGGAGAATTTTGTTCAGGCCAGGGGGCCTGTGACACATGTGGAGAAAAGTTACCACGGCCAATGCTTGCTCCGTTTGAATTCTCCATCTCAAGGACTCTCGTTGAGGCTGTGGGCAATATCCGAACCCGATATCTTTCATTCAAGAAAAGTGGGAGGTGAGTACCTTACGCATCACCTCGATTGGTGCGGATTTGCCGGTCCAGAGTTCAAATTGCCCTACAGCCTGATAGAGAAACATGTTGATCCCTTGGATGGTGCGGCATCCTGCCGCCTGTGCGTCCTGCAATAAACGCGTATTGAGTGGGTTGTAGACAATATCCATCACCGTCAGATCGCGGTGCAACAGATGCTTGGGGACACAGCTTTCGTCGACCTTTGGGTGCATACCAATGGGTGTGCAATGAATAAGCAATTGGGCCTGTGCCAATGCCGATTGCAAAGTTTCAGGTGTTAAGGAGTTGTCCTGCAAAAGGATGGATGTCTTGGCTTTGAGGTCGTTCGCCAAGGTTGTTCGTTCCTGATCATCGACGCCGAGGATGGTGAGATGTTCAATTTTACCTTCTACGCCGAGTGCGAAGGCAATGGCACGAGCGGCCCCTCCGGATCCTAGAATGACGACCCGTTGTCCGGTGGTTTCCACTCCACCTTGTTGCAAGGCTTGGAGTGCGCCCGATGCATCCGTGTTGGAGCCCACTAACAGGCCCCGGTCTTTGACGATGGTATTCACCGAGCCAATATGTTTGGCGGTCGTTTCGACGGAATCTAACAAGGGGAGAATGGTGACTTTATGTGGGATGGTCACGCTGAGTCCCCGAATATGGCCCAAAGCCCGGAGGCCCCGAACTGCGCCTTCGAGATCCTGGACGGGAAACGCCAGATAGACAAAATTTAATCCCAATTGACGAAAGGCCGCATTGTGAATAGCGGGAGAAAGCGAATGATCGACGGGGTTGCCTAACAGGCCGCAGAGTTGGGTTTGTGCATTAATGTCCATAACGGGTGCTCTCGCAATACATGGGGAATAG
>JBATLR010000182.1:0-2224 GCA_049289415.1 Nitrospirales bacterium | reverse complement strand
GGGACGACCTGTCTAGCGGTTCGGGATGTAAACGGGGATGGGTGGAGTGATGTGGTGGCGATAAATAGCGGACGATTTGGTTATTACCCGCCTTTTGATCTCTCGGTGCTCTTGAACGATGGGAAAGGCGGACTGTTGTCCCCTGTGACCTATGAACAGGACGGACGGGACGGCATGTTTCCGACGGGGGTGCTGGTCGAGGATCTGACTGGTGATGGAAAGCCCGACCTTGCGGTGACGTGGAGTCAGCCGAGTTGGCGGTCTCCGAACGGGCTTGTTTCCATTTTGAAGAATACCGGTAATGGGAAGTTTGTCCTTGAGAAGGAACTCAAGCCGGGCTTCACATTAAGCGCGATCCAGGGGGCCGACATCAACCATGATGGATTGGTGGACCTGGGGGTGACCAGTCTGTTTTCGGATACCGTTCGCATTCTGCTTCAGCGCGAGGGGGGATCGTTTACCGAATTGGATCCCATTAAGGTGGGTTTTGCGCCAGTAGGAGTGGTGTTTCGTGATTTCGACGGAGATCAAGAAATGGACATGGTTGTGGTCAATCGTGATTCCAATAGTTTGTCGATTTTATTGGGGAATGGAGCCGGACTTTTTACCTCCGCGGGCCATTTTGGTGTCGGAGCCACGCCTTCAGCAGTGGTGGTGGAGGATTTTGATCAAGACCAATTTCCCGATCTGGCCACGGCCAGCACGAATGTCGATGGCGTGTCGGTCCTGCTGAGCGGGGATGGGGCTATTCCCCTCCCAAGCCTGAGCACGGACGTCATGGTCTTTGAGATAGAGTCGGGTCAGGAGGCGAATCCTTCATCCACTCGTCATATCATGCGCGTTTCTAATATCGGGTTGGGACTGCTCAAAATTGTGGAGGTGAAGATTACCGGCAATGAAGCGGATGCCTTTTCTGTTGCGGATAACACCTGCGCGGATGTGACCTTGCATACGGGCGATTCGTGCACGCTCCAGGTCGGATTCGCTCCACACGAACCGGGAACCCACCATGCCATGCTCACGATTCACGATAATGCCAGCGGTAGTCCACGACGCGTCGTGTTGAAAGGCCTGATGAAAAGTTAAGAAAGCGCGTTCGTTGGAATGCATGTATAGCTGAATCAGCCCCTTTTCCCTTCCCATCGCGCCATGTGATTTCTGCCCTTCAAACCGATCCGACAATCCGGTATGCTCTCTTTCCATTCCTTGAATGGTCTGTTAAATATTTCAAACACCTTGCTGTTTCATCAGCATATGAATACCCAAGGCTCACCAGAAAAAATAGTGGAGTGTTCAAAAAGGCTCGTCCAGTCCTGCCCTGAGTCATGTCGAAGGGAAGGCCGCAGCCGCTTGGACGAGCGGAGCGTACGGAGGAGTACGTGAGCACAGCCAGGCGGCGAGACTGCCGCTGGCGGCATTTTTCAACACTCCCCTGAAGAAGAGTGTGTTCTATGTCGACTTCCGGTCAATCCAGTCAAAATGTATGGGTGGGGATAGATATTGGGGGGACCTTTACCGACTTTGTCATCTATTCCTCCTCGGATCAATCTCTCCAGCGATTTAAAATTCTTTCGACCCCGTCCGACCCTGCGGAAGCGGTACTGCGAGGGTTAGCCCAACTTCCTCCCCATCCTGGTCGTCATATTGTGCATGGTTCCACCGTGGCGACTAATGCCATTCTGGAACGCAAAGGGGCGCGGACGGCTCTCATTACGACAAAATGTTTTCGCGATGTTCTGCTGATTGGACGGCAAAATCGTCCTGAGTTGTACGACCTGTTCCCTGTCATTTCTCCGCCCTTAGTCCCGCGTGAATGGTCATTTGAAATCTCGGAGCGGGTGGATTGTGAAGGGAACATCCTGACGCCTCTTCAGGAACAAGGCCTCGTCTCAATTCTTGAAATGTTACGGCATGAGGCGATTCAGTCGGTGGCCGTATCGTTTCTGTTTTCCTTTGTGAATCCTGCTCATGAGCAATGGGTGACAAAGCGATTGCGTGACGAAGGATTCTTTGTGACGGGTTCCTCCGAAATCCTGCCGGAATTTCGGGAGTATGAACGAACCAGTACGACGGTGGTGAACGCCTATGTGTCTCCGGTTCTTGATACCTATTTGGGCCGGTTAGAACGGGAGATAAAACCGACCGAATTTCATATTGTCCAATCGAATGGGGGGCGTATTTCCGTCGCCCAAGCGCGAGGGCATGGCGTCCGTTCCATTCTGTC
>JBATLR010000181.1:0-12952 GCA_049289415.1 Nitrospirales bacterium | reverse complement strand
ACTGTGGACCTATGTACAGGATCTGGTTCGATTTCAGATTCCTCAAGGACAGATGACGATGAAGGGACATTATCGATTGTCCTCGACCGAGCAGGGGTTGGATGTGCTGGTTGATGGAGGGACCCTGACGGTTCAAGATTTACAGATTCAGGAGAAAGGGACCATCACTCCCGTGATCACGATTCCCCTCTTTGAAGTCAGCGGTGTCTCGGTTGATGTGGCCAAGCAAGACGTTCGGATTCCTTCCGTAAAGTCTCGTGATGCTCATTTTACCGGGTGGGTCGGGAACGATGGGGTGGTTAATTATCAGACGCTGTTTTCACCTGTGGCATCAGAAAGTCAGACAGCTCCTGAACCGGAACCTTCCCCGGCCAATCAGTGGAGGATGGTCATTGAGGATCTTGCCTTGGATAACTTTACGATTGATTTCGAGGATCGCCAGCCTGAAGATCCTGTCAAGCTGCTATTGGACACCATTCATTTTCACACCTCGGACGTGTCCTTGGATTTGGAGCGATCTCTTCCTCTCGATCTCTCGTTTCTGTTCAATCAAACCGGACAGGCGAAATTACAAGGGACATTGCAGATAGATCCTTTGTCCATTGACCTGGACGTGTCCTTGAAAGATATTGCCCTTCAGCCGTTTCAACCGTACATGGCTTCCTTTGTTCAATTTGATGTCGGAGATGGGGCGCTCACGCTGCAAGGGAAAACACACTATCAGACGAGGACCAAGACTCAACCGATGGTAACTTTTCGGGGAGGGATGGGAGTTTCTAACTTGGCTCTTGACGATCCCATGCAGAACGCACCCTTCCTCACGTGGGAGGCATTTGTGCTGAAGGAGTTGGATCTTCAGATTGAACCGACCTCAGTGAACCTTCGGGACATCGCACTGACAAACCCAGCGATCGCCTTGTTGATTGATGCGGAGGGAGGGATGAACCTCAAGCGGTTGTTTTCACCCCCAGGATCCGTGTCTCAAAATGAGTCGGACTCAGACGAAAATCCACCAGAAGCAGACACTCCTGGAGAGCCACCGACTCCGGTCAAAATTGGGGCCGTCACGCTCACTAATCTCCTGGCTCGCTTTACCGATCAATCAATTTCCCCCAATGTCGTCACTAAAATTGAGGGGCTGACCGGCACCATTAAAGGGCTTTCTTCGGATCAATTAGCCAAAGCCGATGTCGCGTTACAAGGGACGGTAGATAAATACGCCCCATTCAAGATTGCAGGGCAAATTAATCCTTTGAGTGAAGATGCCTATACGGATGTGACCGTCACGTTCAACAATCTTGATCTCCCCACCGTCTCTCCTTATTCGGGCCATTATGTCGGGTATCCCATCACGAAGGGGAAGCTGTCGTTGGATCTTGAGTATAAGGTTTCTGAAAAGACGCTGGTTGGTGAAAATAAGGTGTTGATTGACCAGTTGACCATGGGTGAGAAAATCGAAAGTCCGGATGCCACGTCGTTGCCGATTCCTCTTGCGTTGGCCTTACTCAAAGACCGTAAAGGACAGATCGATATTGATTTGCCCGTTCGCGGGAATTTGGACGATCCGGATTTTAGTTATGGAGGAGTGATCTGGAATGCCTTGGGAAATCTTCTGACGAAAGTTGCGACTTCTCCTTTTGCCATGATTGGAGGATTGGTGGGTGGCAGCGGTGACGATCTGCAATATGTAGCCTTTCCTGCGGGTATTGCCCAGTTGTCTCCTGCTGAACAGGAAAAGCTGCATGTCCTTGGTCAAGCGCTAAGCGATCGTCCTGCCTTGCGACTGGATATCGCCGGGGCGGCCGATCCCCAGGTCGATCGCCAGGGTTTGGCTGCCGGGGAATTGCGGAAACAACTGCAAAAACGAAAATTCGTCCAGGGCTCCTCCTCCGCGACGGAGGGGATGTCCCTAAAGCAGATTGAACTAAGTCCAGAGGAGGAAGGGCGCTTGCTCGCAGAGGTGTATGCCGAGCAATTTGGAGCGCAATCCAAAACTCTGGCTTCTTCTCCGGAAGGGAAGGCTCCGGATTTTTCTTCACCGGAGCAGATGAGATCCAAATTGCTTGAATCGATCAAGGTAGAGGACGAGCAGCTTCGGCTCCTGGCTCAGCAACGGGCTCAAGGCATTCGAGAGTTTCTCATCCAGGAGGGGAAGGTGTCCGGTGACCGAGTGTTCCTCCTCGAACCAAATTTAAGTCCCGTCACGGAAGAGCAAACCGTTCGGAGCCCTTTGGCCTTAGCCGCGAATTGAGTCCCTTTTCAAAGATCTTCATGGTCGTGCTATTGACCGTGTGTTTTCCGAATCTCAGGTGAATCCGCTTTCCTGGCATATGCTCATGCTTCCGCATGTGTCTCAGATTGTAGGTCTCCTCCTGGTGCTGTTCGTTGCCTTGTGGTTTGTCCATTTAGGAGTGGGCAATGCCTCCTTAGCCGATGTAGGATTTTGCGTAGGGTTTGGCCTTGTCGTTGCTATTTGCGGAATAGAGGGTGAAGGCAGCCTTTGGCGACGGGTTCTTGTTGTGGGCATGGGGAGTGCGTATGCCTGCCGGTTGGGCTGGCACCTGTGGAACAATCGCATTTGGGGAAGGTCGGAAGATCCCCGGTATAAAATCCTTCGGGCATTGCTGGGCAAATGGGAATCGGTTGGAATCTTTGGGTACTTCATGCTGCAAGTTCCTGCTTGTCTGTTCTTTGGGTTTCTCCTGTGCTGGATTATGGGCCATTCTGAATCGGCAGTAAGTGGCTGGGATCTTCTGGGCCTCGGGATCTTTTTGCTGGCCTTTTTTGGAGAGGCTCTTGCGGATATTCAACTTGAACGGTTCCGATCCGATCCGACTAATCAGGGCAAGGTCTTACAGACGGGGTTGTGGCGGTTTTCCCGTCATCCTAATTATTTTTTTGAAATCCTACAGTGGAGTGCCTATATTCCGTTGGCAGTTGGACTGCCGTGTGCATGGATGGCGATGGCGTGGCCCTTGCTCATGATGGCGTCGCTCTTATGGGTGACGGGAGTGCCTTTGGCCGAGACTCAGGCTTTGAACAGCCGAGGGGAAGCCTATCGGCTATATCAACGCACCACCAATAAATTGTTTCCCTGGCTGCCTCGACGGAACAGCTCATAAAGAGGAGGAGAACTATGTTGCGGGAATCTCAAGCCGGCTACAGCCATCATTGGAGAAATCCAAGAGGACTTCGACTTTTGGCCGGTCTTTTGGTGTTAGTGAGCATGGGATATGGCTGTGCATTTGTCCGTGGAGAAGTGGGTGAGCCTTTTCCGGAGGATCGGATTGAGACGATTGAGAAAGGCATCACAAATCGCCAGGAAGTGGCCCAACAATTTGGCGCTCCCGATGACATTGTCCAGGCAAACGGCTATGAAATCTTTCACTACCGCCGGTTTGACAGTAAGTTGGGATGGTTGCTGTTTCTGTCCCGTCTGAATATTGGCAGTGATCATCTCTGGGTATTTTTTAATTCCCAAGGGATAGTGGATGACGTGGTGTTTGGCAATCGGACCAGGAATGTGGAATTTCAAATCTGGCCGTTTGGGGAGTAGAGCAAGATGGTCTGGGTCTTTGGAAAAACCGGAATCCTTGGCGTCCTGTTGGTTCTTTCCCTGGCCGGCTGTGACTTTCGTCGTGTGGTGGTCAATGATCCATTGGTAGCCGACTCTCTCGAAGAGTTGGTGCCAGGAAAAAGCACGATTCAGGATGTGGCCGGGAAATTAGGCGCTCCTGATGAGATTGAGGAAGGGGCAGACGGAATGGTCTTTCGTTATCGATATGGAGATAGCAAGACGATGCGGGTAAATTTCGGATGGATTCTTCGTGTATTGTTGCCCGTCTCGCCATCCATGAATCTGGGAAGAGGTGAGGGGGTTACCTATATTTTACATGTGGCGTTGCGACCGGATTTGACCTTTGATCATTCAGTCATTCAGCCCCCACCCGATACCCCTCATTTCTGGTTTTGGCCATTTTAACTGCCTTAAGGTGCATGGTAACTATTAGGAAATGGTTCAACCTCCTTTGGAAATAAGGGGATGTGGTCGTCCTTGCTTGTCCCAACTCCATTTCGGCCGGCTCAACCATGCCTATTGCCTAGTGGTGGATTGGTGGTTTTCTTCCAAGCGCCGGAGATAAGGAATGAGGAATAAGCCGGGCAGGGCAATTACGGTACACAGAAGAAAAAACCCTTCCCATCCCAACCAGGTAGCCAGGATTCCGGTGGTGGAGCCGGCAAAGACCCGTGGAATGCCCATGAAGCTGGTCAACAGGGCATATTGTGTGGCAGTAAACCGCTTGTTGGTGAGACTGGCCATAAAGGCCACGAACGCGGTTTGTCCCAGACCACTGGAAATGGTTTCAAAGGCAATGACGGCCGTCAGGGTCGGGAGGTGATTGCCCGTATAGGCCAGAATGACAAATCCTGCCGTTGAAATCATTTGGAGGAAACCCAGAATAAACAGGGATGGCACAATCCCCAGGCGGTAGACCACCAGCCCACCAATCAATCCTCCCGCCATCAAGGCAATCATGCCAAAAACCTTGACGATCATCGCATAGTCGGTTTTCGAGACGCCGAGATCCACCATAAATGGAGAGAGCATTTCTGACGCCATACTATCGCCGACCTTATAGAGCAGGATGAACAACAGCATCATGAGAGCGCCCGGACGGGAAAAAAACTCCAGAAACGGACCTGTGATGGCTTCTTGCCATGATGCTGGTGGTGGTGCGGGAATTGTGGGTTCCGGTGCAAACCATGTCGTGAGAATGCCAATAATCATCATCGTGCCCATGATGAAATAGACCGCATTCCAGGAAAGGCTCTCCTGATCTGCCAGAAATAAGGCCAACGCTCCAGCGGTCAACATCCCCAGACGATAGCCATAAATAAACATGGAAGATCCAATACCGAGTTCCTCGTCAGAGAGGGATTCACGGCGATAGGCATCCAGGACGATGTCCTGGCTGGCACTAAAAAACGCCACAAGGACACACAAGACCGCGAGGGTTGGTAAATGCATGGCCGGTTGAGTGAACGCGAGCGAGGCGATGGTAATCATCAAAGCTATCTGAGTGCCCAGCATCCACCCTCGTCGTCTTCCCAGAGCAGAAGACACGAGACGGTCCATCACTGGAGCCCAGAGAAATTTGAGCGTGTAGGGGAGGCCGACTAATCCGAAAAATCCTATGGTGGTTAAATCGAGGCCTTCCTCCCGCATCCAGAATTTGAGGGTCGAGCCAATGAGCAGGAGAGGTAGGCCGGAAGAAAAGCCGGTCAAAAGCATGACCAGCATTTTGGGACTGACAAGGAGAAGACAGAAATTTTTGAGCCAATGACCTGGCTCGGTCTGCGTGGTCATACACCAGACCTTATCAAAGAAATGGGCTTAGGTCTTGTTGAAGTCTGAGGTGTCTTAGGGATGAGGATGCAGCCGAGCCAGGGAGGCGGTTAGTTTAGATTTGGATCAACGGGCATATGCGCATACATCGTATATTGATCGCCGAAGGATCGGATGACCTCGCCCCATAAGTCCTGAGAATCCTCATCGAAGACGAGGTGAGGTTGGGCAGGCATGGTGAGCCATGAGCCGCTTTCCATTTCCGTCTCCAATTGTCCTGGTCCCCAGCCCGAATAGCCCATATATGCCCGAAACGATTCGTGCTCACCGGGAACTTCAAGAATGCGCTCCAGCGTCTCCATATTCCCGCCGAGATACACGCCGTCAAGCACCGCATGGGTATCTTCAATTTCCTCATTCAGACGGTACAAGACGAGTAAGCTATTTTTCTGAACAGGCCCCCCGGAATAGACCCGATGTTCCTGCCCTTCGAGCACTGGAACTTGTGGCAGGACCTCGGCAATATTCATCTCGGTTGGACGATTCACGACCACGCCCAAGGCGCCTTCCGGTCCATGCTCGCAGAGCAGCACGACCGTTTGACGGAAATTGGGATCGCGCAGAGCCGGAGTGGCGATGAGGAAAACCCCCTTGCCTAATGGTGTGTCCATAAACTCATCCTAACGTGCCACAGGGAATCCATCAAGAGGCATTTCCCGGGAGAAAATCATACATAGTTGTAAGGGTACCATCCGAAAAGTGGCCCACTCGCAACTCTCGTCAAACAAGGCAGCACGATGAGTCCCTCCGGCTCTGCCTAACAAAGCTGGAGAAGTCCTTCGTAAGAAAGGAGCCTCAATCCGAACCCTTCAGATTTTTGGTAGGAAATTTTGATAGATTAATGGCGGTAATCTTTAAATTCGCCCGTCGTGTCATCCAATTTCAAAAAAGTCCGCATCTGTGTCTTAAGAGTTTGCCGGGCATTTTCATCCCCTAAATTCAATTGATACTCGTTGATAACCATGGTCTTCGTTCCGCCCGGGCCGGCCCATTCATTCCAGCAGGTTTGACAGACTTTCTGTTTGATTTCTTCTTCCAGTTTCCCCATAAAAAGATTGTCCGTGATCGGGTCCGCGTCTTTATCGCATTTTCGGCAATGAATTTGCGCCATCCTTTTCTCCTTTTGTAAGTGACAGGCCCAAAGTTTATGGGTATTAATATGCAGAACAATTCAAAATCCTAACACAGAAATCTTGGGTGGGAAAAGAAGTCAGGACGGATTTCAATGCCCTGGTCTTTTTGAGTGTCTTTCAGGTAAGGATGTCGACCTCACCTTTCGGTCCCTTCCAATTTGGGACTTGGAAGACCGTGAGGGGGAATTTGTGGGGGCCTATCTCAAGATCGGAGAAGCGACAGCATGTTACTCGCAGGAATCGATATTGGCACCTTGACCTGCCGCTTGTTGGTGGCAGAAGTGAATCCACCGGGGGAATTGACTGTTGTTGATGCGGATCGGCGGATCCTACGGCTCGGGGAAGGGGTGGACCAATACAAACGGTTATCACAGGCCGCGATGGATCGTGTTGTCTCCACCCTAAAAGATTGGAAAAAAAAGACCGCGAAGTATCCGCTCAACGGGGTGGCAGTCGTGGCGACCAGTGCCGTGCGTGAATCGGAAAACCGTCAAGACTTTCTCGCCCTTGTCACTCAAGAAACCGGATGGGAAGTGGAGGTCTTAACGGGAGAAGAAGAAGCCCGGCGAACCTTGTTGGGTATTCGTTTTGGCCTGCCAACCGCCATTGCGAGTTTTTTAGGATTGGATATTGGCGGCGGCAGTACCGAATGTATTCTGGCTCAATCTGGAAAGGCTCCAGCCGTCATTTCGTTGGATCTGGGAGTGGTGCGCTTATTGGAGCGGGTGCTTCGCCTGGATCCTCCCACAGTCCAGGAGATTCACCAGGCTGAAGCCTGTATTGATCAGGAATTGGCCAAAGTGTCGAAAGCCTTCGGGCCTTTTTCAGGCATCCCGTTGGTCGGGACGGCAGGTTCCGTCACCACACTCGCGGCGATGGCTCAAGGACTGCCGAGATATGAGTCGGCACATGTCCACAATTATGAGTTAACGTTGTCGATCATCAAAGGGCTGGAGCAGGATCTCATCACCAAAACCGGTCCGCAGCGCTTGGCCATGCCAGGCCTTGAACCCGGGCGGGAATATGTCATCGTGGCAGGCACGGTGATTCTACGAAGAATCATGGAAATCTTCGGCTTTGACGTATGCCTGGTCAGCGACTTTGGCCTTCGCGAAGGAATCCTGGTTGATAAAGCCAGAAAATTGAAAAACGTGGAATAAGAAGGGTAGGGATGGGTCCTATCGCTGAGTGTACCAACGGAAACCGCCGGATTCTTTGAAGGCCGGTTGTTGCCCGATGCTCATGCCGCCGGGCTTTTCGACCAACAGGACTTTGAAATCCCACAGACCGAACCATGCCGGATCCAAGACGTTATGGTAGTGCAGGCCGGTGAGTTTGGGTAGAAGAGCACCCAGCGCCGTGCCCAATTCTTTTTCGGTATAGGCCCGAACGGAGAAGGGTTTTTCCAATTCACGACAAAATCGCCGTAGGGTATAGGCCGCCCCGGTACATAAGACATTAATGTCCCGTTTCATGCCGAGCAATTGCGGCAGGGTGCAATACTGCTCGCGGAAACCCAGCCATTTGGCGGCATGACGGAGATGACTGAATTGCACTTCATATTCGGTGTGCCCAGGCAATCTGACGGGAGAGGGCCAATCATCTTCGATCCCGAATTCGACCAGGATGGCACGTCCGCCCGGCTTCAGCACGCGCCAGACTTCTTGTAAAAATTGAATGGCGCCGTAATTGAAAATCACTTCGTCGGGAAAGGGTGGCATGAGTGGCAGGCGCATGCGCCGGATAAGGTCCAGGGCTTCCTCATGCAAAGGATTCTCGCCTCGAAACGTGAGGAGTTCGTCCCCGGCAAATTGGATTGGCGTCATGTCGGCAAGATTTTCATTGTCGATCAATAAATCAACGGAACGGTCCGCCAGCGGCATTCGTTCGGCATTGGCTTGAATTGCCGTTGCCGTCCACCCTGCTTGGCGCGCCAACGACGTTTGGGATCCCAGAAACGGGCCGGTGAGATCGAGAAAGGTGTACTGGATGTCTTTCCTTTCCTCCGCTGAGAGCTCTCCTGCCAGTTCCTTTGAGACATACCCGAGGCCGGCGCCCACTTCCACAATGCGTTTGGGTTTGGGGGACAGCCAGCCCATTTGCCGCAGGGTTTTGCCGAGAAGTCGCCCATAGGTAAGCCCGTTCATGGCTTCGCAGGGTTCGCGAAATAAATGAGAGACCGTCGTTTCAATGATTTCAAAATGCCCGTGGGGCCCTTGGATCCCTTGGACGTGAAATTTAGAGAGATGATCTTCTGTTTCAGCCTGGACGTTTTGATGCCACCCTTCCCGCACCTTTTGCAGCAACAAATCCCATTTCGCCTCTGCGCTGTGGCCGCTAGGGGGTTCGGTTCCAAAATAGGCTAACGAAAACCGGGGTTGGGCCCACCGTTCTAAATGCCAGCGACCATTCTGTTGGGTCGGGCTGCAGACCCATTTCCCATACTGATTAAGCAGGGCGCCAATGGTCATACGCCCATCCATCGCGCCGAGCAGGGCTGCGCCCAGGCGATTGAGTCGAATCAGGGGTAATTCTTCATCAAGCGGGGCCACCCACCATTCATCCGGCTCATGCTGGTAAATCACAATATCGGGCATGCGCCATGCCCGTTGATTGAGAATATCCCCCTCCAAGACCTGAGGGCTGACTCCTGCCCAGGTATCGGCAGTAGGTTGAGAGGCGTGGGTTTGGGTCATGAGGGTTTGGTTCCGATTCTAGTCAGCATGCACGGACAAAAAGGAATTTGCCAGGGTACCCCATCGATCCAAAAGGCCGCAACCATTCCTTTACTGTCAGAAGGAGGGACATAAACCAAAGTCTTAGCACTTATTGCCGTGTGGCCTGTAGGGGTTTTTGTGCCAGGATACTGGCAAAGGCTGCATCTCCAGTATCGACTTCTTGATAACGCAACACCCGCAGGCCAGGGAGCAACGTTAATAATTCATTTCGCTCCAGGAGGAAGGTCCTGTTAAATTTTGGGCGGTATTGCAAATGATCCACCGTATAGGTTTCGATCAGGACCACCCCGCCGGGCTTGAGGGCAGCTGTAATTTTTGGGAAGAGATCGCGCTGCAGGAAATAGGTGCAGATAATCACATCGTAGGAACTGGGGGGAATCGTGTATTGTTCCAGGTCGGCGACGACCGTGGTCAGCTTCACGCCTTTTTCGGAAGCGAGGGCTCGGGCTTTTTTGAAACCCGCCTCTGAAATATCGACCCCGGTGACCTGAAAGCCTTTCGTGGCTAAAAAGACGCCGTTGCGTCCTTCACCCATGGCCAGGTCAAGGGCAGCCCCCTTGGGTAGAAGATCGACATGGTCCGTTAAGAACGGGATGGGGTCCCGTCCGAATAGATAGCTCTCGGTTTCATATTTCTTATTCCATCGCTCCTTGTCTGCTTCAGCTCCCCACGAGGAGTCAATGGCCATGAGCCCAACAAGGGCGAACGGACTCAGAAGCCCCAGGACAAATATTTTGGAAAGATTTGGGAATAGCTGAAAACGAATCTTCATCATTTGACCTCCACAGCTGTCGAGAGAACCATAGCCGATTTCAGTCAGGGGACGAAAGAATCCAGGACGTTTCTTGGTGGTCTTTCCCTGTTTCAGTGGGTAATATGGCACCGTTTGGGAGATGAATGAAAATTGTAGGAGAAAACATATGCCCGCCTATGTTGTCACGTGGATTCATTTATTGGCCGCCATCACCTTCATTGGCGGATGGATGTTTGTTCAGCTCGTGGTCAGGCCAAGCCTGACCGAAGGCAAGGCCAAGGTACTGTCGATGGAAGCTCTTGAGATGGTCAAAAGATTTGGCCAACGGTTTAAAATGGTGGGGTGGGTGAGTCTCATGGCGCTGATCTTTACCGGAGCGTCTCAGTTATTGGATGAAAGCGGATCAGCACGTATTGAAACCAGTTGGGGCTTGATCATGATGCTCAAGCTCTTTGTCTTTGCGATTGTCGGAGGATTGATTTTCGTCCACGATCTTATTCTTGATCCCTATGGTGTCTCCGCAAAAAGCAAAAAGAATGAGGCTGAGCCACTCCTGTTTTCCGGCAAAGTGGTGTGGGTCCAACGAGCCATCTTGAGTCTGAGCCTGGCCGTCTTGTTCATTGCGGCCTATTTGACGTCCATTTGACGTGCACAACGTTTCCTCTGGTGCTTCCGGTTTCTGCTGTATATCTCATTGCTGAAAGATATCCTCAAGAGATCGTAAGCGGATTTTAGGCCTGCTGAAGGAAACGTTCTTTTCTTCCCAACCTGTGGGACAGTCTGCCGATACGTGGTACATCCATGACCTATCACACCTCACCAAGGAGGAGATGATGGCCAAAGCATTCTCCGTTGCCTCTTGGAATGTGGAGCATTTCGGGGCGATGAACAAAAATAAGGCGAAGCCGAAAAAACCGGTTGAACCCATTATCGAGTTTCTGGCCCAACAACATGCCGATGTGGTCGCGGTGTACGAAGTCGTGGGCTCGACGGTATATGACACCATCGTGACGGTGATGCCGAACTACCAGTTCCATATTACGGAGGGGCCTCAAACGCAGGAAATTCTGATAGGTGTGAAGCGAACCTTCTCCAGCTTTTTTACCCAACGGCTGGAATTTAATTCGGGTGTGTCTGTTCTGCGCCCGGGTGCGTTGCTCACGGTTCAAGTGGATGGGAAAGCCTATCCCCTGTTGTTTTTGCATTTAAAAAGTCTGACGGAACCTCGAGGGTTTGGCTTGCGGGACGATCAGACCGAACGGGCGCTCAAATTGCGAAAAGTCCTGGATAGAGCATCGGGGGGCGAAGGCCAAGCGAATTATATATTTTTGGGGGATCTCAACACGATGGGGATGAATCTGACGTTTAGCACGAAGGACGTCAGTGCGGACGAGGAAGTCCAACGTCTGCAAAAACGTGTGAAAACCCGGAAGATGCAGGTACTCGATAAGTCCTATCCGGAGACCTATTGGCCGGGTTCGAAGTCCTCCTACTCACCGGGCAACCTTGATCACGTCGTGGCGGCGGACCATTTGCAGTTTAAGGCCTTTGGAGCAGCCCACATTGATATTCGCGGGTGGCCGCAAGAAACGACTCCGGAGAAACGAGATGCATGGACCAGGAAATATTCCGACCACGCACTTCTGTATTTCGAAGTGCAGAAAGTGTAGAGCCTTCTGGCGTTATCATCTTCCGGGTTTTCCGCCGGTTGCCTGATGGCTCGTGTGTGCTCCCTTGTAGGTTTCTCTCCTCCATCCCCATCCAGTGGTACAATATCCAGAAGCTTCAGGAATCATGGGAATGCCACATTCCAGGATCAACCTTATGACTTCCGGGAAGTTACCCTGTGCGCGAAAATCCTTGTGCAAAGTGAGTCTCGATGTTGGATGGTCTTTTTATGAACAACGGGAAAAGGTCGTAACCCGGCGATGACCCGTGAGGAGATCCTCCGCCAACTCCGTGAAAGGATTGTCGCGTTTGCGACATCTCGTGGTAGACGGGAAGTGGCAGAAGATTTGGCTCAAGAGGTTCTCATGATCCTGCACGAGAAATATCCTCACGTCACTGAAATTACTGAACTGGTTCCGCTGTCCTTTCAAATTCTCAGGTATAAAATCCTAGATCTCCATCGAAAAAGCCTCCGACGCGCGGAATATCATCAGGAATCGATAGATGACCCGCCGCTTGCAGATCCGGGAGATGATCCAGCCGTGCAAGCCGAGCAGAAAGAGCGGGTGGGGCAATTGATCGACGGTCTTCAGCAACTGGGTGAGCGTTGCCGGGAATTATTCCGGTTGAAACTTCAAGGCCACACCTTTCCGGAAATTCAACGGATATTCGGTGAGCGATCCATCAACACCATTTATACCTGGGACTCCCGCTGTCGAAAACAACTTCTGGCTCTCATGGGAGGACGTTGGGGGACCACTATCCCTCAGGCTGGAGAAGACAAAAAGAAAACCGTGGAGAAGGATTTATAATGGCCACATCCTGGGAACATCTGCTTGGCGGCTATGCCACTAATACGCTGACCGACGAAGAAAAGCGGCAATTATTTGAGGCCGCCCTCAACGATCAGACCCTCTTCGACGCCCTGGCCGATGAAGAAGCCTTGAAGGTCATGCTCGCCGATCCTGATGCCCGACAGCGCATTCTGGCCAGTCTAGCGGCAACAGAATGTACCGGTGGTGTTTCGGATGAGAACGGGAAATGGTTGAGCTGGTTTAGGGAGCACACGTCACTTGCCTGGGCGGGGAGCATTGCTGCCGTGGGTCTGGCTTTGATCTTTGGCTGGCAAATGGAAAAAGAATGGGGATCGATGGTCAGTCATGAGCAGCAAGCCGCGAAATCCTCCTCAAGAGAGGAGCTCGCATTTCGGGCACAGAAACCTTCGGATGAACGTACATCATCGGTACAGAAG
>JBATLR010000180.1:0-6582 GCA_049289415.1 Nitrospirales bacterium | reverse complement strand
ATGTTCACCATGTTATTAATGGCTGTCCCGTTGATCATTTTGTATGAAATAGGCATTTGGGGTGCAAAGGTCTTTGGACGTGCTCCTCTGCCGGCAGGGGAGACGTGTGAAGCGACTGAGGAGGGAGAGGCATCCGACCATGGAGCAAAAGGTTAAGCGGATTAGACCCGTTCACCAATCGACACGAATGCCAAGACCTCTATGGAATTGTCTTGTGGGCATAGTTGCCTCGCTCTGGCTTATGGGATTTTCCGGAATTGGAGAAAGTCATTCTCTGATATCGTTGCTGTATTCCGTCTCGAATATTCCCTCTCTTCATCCAGATGACACCCAAAATACCCAAAAAGGATTTTCCCCCAGTATTCAAACCCTCGTGGTGACCCCGGACGGAGTGGTCTATGCAGGGTCCTTTGGAATGGGGCTTTTTCGAAGCCAGGATAAGGGGAAATCCTGGGAGGCGTTGAATCGAGGCCTGACTGACCCTTTCTTGCTGTGTCTGGCTGTGATTCCCGGGAAACATATCTATGCCGGGACAATGCGTGGTGGAATATATCGTCTTGAGCTCAAGGGTACGACGTGGGAATCTATTGGAACCGGATTACACGAGTCGGAAGTCAAATCATTTTTGGTTCACCAGGATGTCGTGTATGCGGGAACAGGAACCGGGGTGTATCGGTGGGTTGAAGCCGAAAAACAGTGGGTCACCGTCGGAGCCGGATTGGATCGGATTCTGGTTCCGGGCCTTGCGATCATGGATGATGGCAAGCTGTTAGCGGCGACTTCAGGCAAAGGCCTCTTTCATCTGGAGACTCAACACTCTTCTCCTTCTACATGGGTCGACTCCCAATCCATATTTATCGATCCACGGGAACGGTTGCCGCATCGCTATCTTCGAGTCATTGCCGTGAATGAGGCGCAACACATTTTTTTAGGGACGCAGGATGGGGGGATTTTCACCAGTACGGATCGTGGCCAATCCTGGTCCTCCCTCAGTCGGAATCTTCCCAATGATTCAATCAGAAGCATTGTCCCCGATCATAAAGATGTCATTGTAGCGACCGGAAACGGAATTTTTCGATGGAAAACTGATCAGCAAAAATGGATGGGCATGAATACCGGGTTGACCAATCTGGCTATTCAAAGTCTCACGATATCGAATGCCGGGGAGTTATATGCCGGAACCAGTAGCGGAGCATTTCGGAGCCAAGACGGGGGTGCGCATTGGACGAATATTAGCCAGGGGTTGGGTGTCCAGTTGGTTCCCAAGGGCCCATATGAATAAATCGGTGTAACGGAAAGGACGGTATGATGAGCGACGCAACTCATGAATGTCAGACAATCACTATTCACATTCAGGTGAACGGCGAGGCCTGGGGGGATATCCACTTAAAGCTTTTCCCAGATGTCGCGCCTAATCATGTCCAGAATATGGTGAAATTAGCCAAGGAGAAGTTTTATGACGGCACGACATTTCATCGGGTGATTCCCAACTTTATGATTCAAGGGGGAGATCCCAATAGTAAGGAGCATGATCGGTCACGCCATGGAATGGGTGGTCCAGGTCATCGGGTCAATGCGGAATTTAGCTCCAAGCCTCATAAACGCGGGACGCTATCGATGGCGAGATCACAAGATCCCAATAGCGCGGGCTCCCAGTTTTTTATTTGTGTGGCGGATTCGAGTTTTTTAGATGGTCAATATACGGTGTTTGGTGAGGTGGTGAGTGGTATGGAGACCGTTGATCGAATCGTCAGTGCCAAGCGGGATGCCAATGATAATCCTCTTGACCGAATTGAAATGACCATGAGTGTCTCTGAAGCGAATGCCTAAGAAGTGGCGGCGCGTCTGGCCTTGTTGTCTACTTATTGGATGGCTATTCGCGGGCTGTGTCGCTCCTCCATTCTATTCCTACCTGGTCTATGAAAATCCTACATCGTTCGTTCGACTTGAGGTCTCCCCCTGGGTCGACCCTGATGTTCCTCAGACATTGAACGAGCATCCCGCCACCATGTCTCTTCGCCAAATGATCGAGGCCCTGAGCGGATTACGGGTGCGTGAGTATCGTTCCGGCCCCATTCGCTGGATTCGTGGCCTCGCGGATCCTGAGCCGGCATTCAATAAAGAAGAAATCGAATTATTGGTGCCACGATTGCTGGAGGGTTTAGGATTAGCGGTTCCACAGGAACTGGTCACGTTTTATATTAGTCAGCCGGTGAATGCTACGAAGCGGGAAGTGACCTCTGGCGGGATATATGTCAGAGATGGGTATCTCCATGTCATCATCAGTAATCACCGTACAAGCTATGAGATTCCCCCTGCAGGGCTGATCTATGATCGGCGGTATCCACTGTTTTCTCTTGCTCCACTTGACGTAGATTTACTCTATGAGACAGAAGAGACGGTGCTGCCGAAAAAGAAAAGTTTTTGGGACGATATTTTTGGAGACGAACATAGCGGTGAGATTGTTCTCGATCTTTCCCGATTGTCGATGATGAAAATGTAAGGATGAGTTCCTAAGTTGACCGGCATGGGATGGAAGGGGGCGGGAATGACATCTACGATTCCTTTAGCAATGAGGTTACTATTGAGAGACCTAAGGATGTTTAATATGTTTTTAGCAGATTATGGAGACCAGGGGCCATCCTCCGTGATATTCCGTTAGAACAATACGATCATGAAAAAAATGGTTTCTAAAATTCCAAAAACCTCAGGGGAGGCAAAGGCCTCGCCTCAAGAATCCGTGTGTAATCGCTTACGAGATAGACGGAAAAAACAGGGAATCTCACAGGCAGAATTAGCGGTCCTTGTTGGTCTGACCCGACAAGCCGTATATGCCATAGAAGCCAATCAATATTTACCGAGCACCCACATTGCCCTACGGTTCGCTCGTGCGTTGAAGTGCCGAGTTGAGGATCTTTTTGTCCTTGCAGATCAAGAAGAAATTGTTGAAGCTGAGTTCATTGGTGGGACAACGCCACTGGGTCAACCGACAAGGGTGAAGCTGTCATACGTTGGATCCCGGATACTAGCCAGGCCGATGGCGGAACTGGGCGATGTGTTGAATTTTGTGATGTCGGCTGATGGAGTAATTCAGGAACAGGCGAAGAAATCTTCCAGGGGAAAAAGGCCCTATGTGCGGGTTCAATTACTGAATTCTTCGGACGTGATCAAAAAAGGGATTCTTATTGCAGGGTGTGACCCGGCGTTATTTCTCGCCGGGGAGCATGTCCGAAAAATTAATACCCTGGCGGGAATTACGAATTGGACCATGGGAAGCGCGAATGCGCTCCGTGCGCTTCAACGGGATGAAGTCCACATGGCGGGATTGCATCTTGTGGATGTGAAATCCGGGCAAAGTAACGTTCCTTATCTGAAACGGCATATTCCTGGTCAGGATTTTGTCGGAGTGCGCTTTGCCTCTTGGGTTCAAGGCCTGTTGGTTCACCCGGGAAATCCCAAAGGCATTGGTGGTGTGGATGACTTTGGCCAGTCGGGACTTCGTCTCGTCAATCGGGAATTGGGAGCTGGAGCTAGATTTCTTTTGGATTCCCTGCTTCAAAAATCAGGGTTAACTGGAAACCAGTTGCTGGGATATGACCATGAAGTGCCGTCTCATCTCGAAGTAGCTCGCCTGATTCGAGATGGCATGGCTGACGTGGGCATTGGAGTGGAAGCCGCAGCTCGTCATTATGGTCTTGGCTTCATTCCGCTTCGTGAAGAACAGTATGACTTGATTATGCGCAGAGAATTTCTTAATTCCCACCCCGTCATGTCTCAGTTTCTTGATGCGATGGTCAGTCAACCATTCAGGCGGGAAATCGAATCACTGGGGGGATACACGGTGACGGAAATCGGAAAAATTCTTCATTGGTAAATCTGCTTCTCTCCCTACATCTCCGGAGTCATGGCCAATGGCCAAATGTTCTACTTGCGTAAAGCTGCCAGGAACATATCGCCTGGGTTATGGCCCATTGAGGAAATAGGCATCAGCTGAAGTCGGTGAAAAGTGGCGGGTAAATTGTGCCGTTGAGAAAGTCTTAAGGACTGCAGGTCTTGCCATTGAATACTTTACAGGAAGAACCACTTCTGGCTAATTTCCATGATTTAACCAATGGCGGAGTATTATCCGGTCGCATTTCGACGATCACGTCGATGATATCTCCTACATCCAATGTCTTCAGTTGGATCTTTGCCGCTTCATCAACTTGAACCCATTGAATGCCAGAATCGGTCGTAATTAAAAATACCCCTTTGTCCGATTCAATTTTCATAATGGGGCTGTTGAACTTCTGGAGCGAGGTCGAAGCTTCGGCAAACACCTGTGATCCAGGCTGAAAAAAAACAATCAACCCTAGCAGAAAGCCTAACAGGTGATGGGGGATTAGCATAAATTTCTCCTCTTGTTGCTTTGAGAAGCCTTTCTCATTATCTCAAGATTCTTGGTTGGAAGTCTATGGTCTTTCCAATAAAAATTGCACGCATGATTGGGAGGCCCTGACTTAGGGTAAGGTATGGATGGGAACTTCTGTGGCTTTGGATTTCTGGATTTTATAGGCTCGGACTACGGGCAGATCCGTATGCTCCAAGGAAATAATCAAGTGAAATGGTTCCGGGAGGTGGAGTTTGGCCCGGTAGCTTTCAAATTCCATGGCGATGGTGATGTCCGTTTGAGAGGGCCTGGCCGGACTAAAGGTGTGGGAATGGTAAAAACCTAAGAGATCAAGTTTTTTTGAACGAATGTCCCGCTGAGCCATGGCCATTTCTCTGGCATCCATCTGAAAGGCGATATCCGCTCGCTCCTCCGGCGATAAGCGTTGCAGGTCAGTCAATTTGGCTCCGTCAAAACGTGTAAGATCTTGTTCTGATAACGCAGCCAGAATATTGGTAATGCGATAGTCTTCGGCGATGGTATTTTCGGTTCCTGAGAGAATGCCGCAACATTCATGAGGGGCTAACTCCCGGGCATGGGCAATCATATTTTTGATGATGCTGGACGGAATGGCAAGCATGGATCTAGATGCTACAGGAGACTTCCTGTTCCACTAGTTTAGTGATAGTGGGATGAGGTCCACAAAGAGGACAGTCTGGAGATTTTGGGCGACCAACCTTTCTGAATGTCATATCCAGGGCATCGTAAAGAAGAAGATGTTTGGCCAAACTTTCTCCAAGACCAAGGACTTCTTTAATGGCTTCATTAGCCTGCAAGACACCAATGGTCCCCGCCAACGCGCCTAACACCCCGGCTTCTTGACAATTGGGCACAAGGCCGGCGGGTGGAGGCTCTGGATATAAACAGCGATAACAGGGAAATCCTTCATGGGGCTTGATGGTGGCCAATTGTCCTTCAAAGCGAAAAATGCTCCCTGAAATCAGTGTCCTTTTCGCAAAAAAACAGGCATCATTGACGAGAAACCGTGTGGAAAAATTGTCTGATCCGTCCAATACGATGTCATAGGCTTCAATTAAGGAAAGGATATTGGTAACGCTTACGTGTTCAGGATAGAGCTTAAGCGTGGTTTCAGGATTGAGGGCTGACAATAATGTCCCGCCGGATTCAACCTTTGAAACTCCGATTCGGTCGGTTGTATGCAGAATTTGCCGTTGCAGATTGGATAAGTCCACGACATCGCCATCAGTCAGACCTAAGGTTCCGATTCCGGCCGCAGCCAGATACAGAGCTGCCGGAGAACCAAGTCCTCCTGCTCCAATCACTAGGATTTTGGCATCCTGTAACTTTTTCTGTCCTTTGCCACCCACTTCCGACAGAATGATCTGACGGCTGTACCGCTGGATTTGAGATTCAGTAAATTCCATGAGAAGCGAAATCCTTATTCAACGACGTTCAGTTCAATCGGATCAACTATGCAGCCTTTTTGACGAAGACCCTGAATAGCCCGGTCAATTTCATCAGTCTCTCCCAAAAATTCCACATCCATCCATCCGGTCGTCTCACGGACATCGGCCCGTCGAATACTGGGCACGACCTGGTATTCCTGCCCGATTTCATACAGGATGGGAGAAGGAATTTTATCTTCGGGGTAGCGAATGTGAAAGCGTAGTTTGGCCATCATGAACCTCCTGCGATTGCGGGGATGATGGAGACTTCATCTCCGTCCTTCAGTGGGGTGTCTTTTCCCGTCAAAAACCGAATATCTTCCTCGTTGACATAGATATTGATGAATCGCCGAACTTCTCCCTGTTCATCATAGACTCGTTCCTTAATGCCGGGATGGGCAGACCCCAGGTTGTCAATAATTTCCGACACCGTGTTCCCTGCAATTTCCACCTCGCTTTTTCCTCCGGTCATGGGTCGCAAGGGAGTGGGAATTCTGACCTTAATCATGCTGACTCCTCTATGGCAAAAGTCTTAATAAAGTGACTGAGACTGGGGGGGATGCGAAATGGGCGTCCCACGGAATCGACGACCGCTTCCTGAGTTTTCAGTCCGTTACCGGTAATGTAGGCCACAGTCACATCATTTTTTTGAATGCGCCCTTGTTTTACCAATTTGCGAAGGACGCCGATGGTGACCCCTCCGGCGGTTTCAGCAAAAATTCCTTCCGTTTGAGCCAGAAGTTTAAT
>JBATLR010000179.1:0-4480 GCA_049289415.1 Nitrospirales bacterium | reverse complement strand
TTGGCTAAGAAAGGCGATTCGTTGGATAAAAGCGTCAAGCTGAAAATGTCTAAAAAGGGTTCTGTGTTGCGGTTGCAATGTGACCAACATGAATTTATGCAAGGGTGGTACTTGCCAGTAACCAATGCGCATTATAGTGTGGCCGGTGCCGATGGAACCTTTGAAATCAAGGACGTACCTGCCGGCAAGCACAAAGTAAAAGCCTGGCATCCTATTGCCGGGGAAGTGGTAGCCGATGTGGATGTGAAGGACGGGGGAACCGTCGAAGCTAATTTCGAGATTAAATAAGTCCGTCTCGGTCAGGAAATAAGTCCTCAGATAAGGGCAACTAGCGATGAGCTAGTTGCCCTTGTTTTTTATTGTGCGCTTCGCCATTGATCCTAAGCGTTAAACATTTGACCTCGCAAAATGACCCCGTTAAGATCGACATCAAAAATAATTTCTCATGCTGTAATTTGAGTTTGAGGCCCTGTGTGACACGTGAATCATCTCTCGCAGATATATTCCAGATAGGATACTACTGGGAAACCAAAATTCTCCTCACCGCTGTTAAGCTTGATCTCTTTACCGCACTCAAGGGACAGTCGCTCACGGTCAATGAGGTCGCCGATTCCCTGAAGCTCAATCCACGGGCCTTAGAGTTGGTCATGAACGCACTAGTTGCAATGCGTGTGTTAACGAAGGAAGGGAAGGTGTATACCAATACTTCTGTGGCTGAACGACATTTGGTGCAATCAAGCTCAGAGTATGTGGGCCATTTATTACTGTTGCATGATGCTGAGTGGAGTCATTGGGGGCAGTTGGAACAGACCGTAAAAACCGGACGGTCACCTGTGACGCAACATGTCTTTGAAACGAATCCGGAACTGGGAGCTCATGTGCTTACTGTCTTGGATCGAATCGGGCAAGGAAGCGGGCAGGGATTGGCGAAACGTGTCCCCATTCATGGACCGGTACGGATGCTAGATATTGGTGGTGGGGCCGGAACCAATGCCATTGCCTTTTGCCTGGAGCATCCCGGGTTGTCCGCCACGGTTTTTGATCTCCCGCAAACCTTGAAGGTGACCAAAGAACATGTAGATCGTGTGGGATTAGGCGATCGTATCCATTTGCAAGGCGGCAACTTTCATGTCGATGCATTTCAGGGGTCGTATGACCTTGCCCTCATGTCGGATATTCTGCATTATCAGGATGGCAGTACCAATGCGGCACTGGTGAGGAAAGTATTTTCCTGTTTGAAAGAGGGGGGGCGACTGATCATTAAAGACCGGTTCTTGGATCCGGCTAAAACGAGCCCTGCTTGGACGACAGCCTTTGCTGTTCATATTCTGGTAAACACAGAATGTGGAGAATGCTTTACGATTCAAGACAGTCGCCAATGGATGGAACTAGCCGGCTTTCGACTTGTGGAAGAATTAGAACCGCGTGCCATGATTCAAGGCACGAAATAACAGAAGGGCATGGCACGAAATTATGGATGAAATGGCGGTATGGCTGAGAGAACCAGGATTTTTCGGGACCCATGCCACGGTTGGAGCGGATGTGAGCCAACTCATGGCGACGTTCTTTACGACATTGTTTATTGTCGGATGGATTCAGGCGAGACAGCATAAAAATGATCGCCACCATTGGCTAATGTTCGGTGGGATGGTTGCCATGCTTGCCTTCTTTATCAGTTATTATCTGTTTCGTAGTCTTGGTGTCCTGGCATTTGAGGGCAAGGAAGGCTTTGGCGGACCTCAATGGTTATACGACCAGGTGTTTGTGCCTGTCTTGACGCTTCATATTCTCCTGGTCGTGATCGGCCTCGTGATGGCCATTTATATGATGGTATTGGGGTTCAGATCACAGACCTTCGTGGAAGGGAAGCGGGTCTTGAAGGATGCTATTTTAAAAACGTCCGGGAGACGTATTGTGATGATCCTCGGAGGGGTTACCACGCTTGTCCTCTTGTTTTTTCTCTCACGGGTGATGACGTCTGGATTTTCCATGGGGAAATTCAGTGTATATCTTGGTCTTATTCTTCTCATCGCGCTGGTGTTTGGCATTGAAATATCTATTCAGCGGATTTGGCCCAATGGGGCCAGACGGCATCGAGTGCTCGGACGATTTACCATGGTGATCTATTGTGTGCTGTTTGTGACCGGAACGTTTACCTATACGATGCTCTATATTCTCTATCCGGGAAAAATTGGGTAGGCTGTTCATGCAATGCGGTTGTGACTATCCTTTACGAATTGTTGAGGTTGAGGAGTTACCGTCCGATTCTGTGTTGGCGAAATTTCATTGCGCTCGGTGCGGATTTTCCCTTGGGGCAGAAGGGAATGCTAAAGAATTGGATCCGGTGGTTTCCCGCGTCCTATGGACGGACGAGGCCTTATATCAGTTGAGCCGGCTTCCTCCCTATTTACTTCCTCTTGTTCGGGAAGAGGTGGAGGAGTTTGCCTCTACCAGGGGGCAAAGGGTTGTGACGGTTGCCCGGGTTGGGTCAGCGCGGAATAAGGGGATGGTGGAGTGGACTTCGGACGCAGAGCGCCGTATCAATAATGTTCCGTCAGGAATTCGGGCAATGGCAAGAATTGAGTTGGAGCGAACGGCTTTGGATCGCGGGATGCCTGCGGTTACGGTTGCACTCATGGAAGAGGTGAAAGCCCGTTATTTTGGTATGGCGGCAGGGCGCGCATGAAGCGCCTTGTGAGCGAATTAGCGCAAACGATCAATCTCTGGAAATCTCTTCGAAGCGAGTAACGATATGTTGCATCGACTTTCCCTTCGTGTCCTTCCGCAATTGAATGCCTTGGTGACGGATCAACCCGTTCGCAAGCGGAAGCGTTTGGTGATGCTGGCTCCCGGCTTAGTGGCTTTTGGAATCTATCACTTTCTCAAGCCTGTCTTGTCGCTTTCCAATCCATTGGTGCTTCTGGCATTCACCGGGTGTATTTGTATGCTTACCGCCATCTGGTCCTATCGACAGGGTCGTGGAGCCTCTCTCATGGAATCCTGGCGTGAAGACGGGGCTCAGCAGTGGGCATGGTTGGTGGGATGGATTGGGCTGGTCTATGGCATCCAATTATCTCTCTTGGTCTTGGCGATTCTTCAAGTATTTGTGGCCTATGATTTTTTGCTTCATCCGGAAGGTCCGGCCATGATGGCAACCATCATTTCATGTACGTCCGTGACGCGGGATGCCTTTGAAATTGGTCATGTGCAACGGATGAGGCAACAAGGGGTCGTTGTCCCAACCTTTCCTGATGGAGAGGCGTTGCGAAAATGGATTCCGCAGGAGATAGGAAGTATTGTGAAATGGGGAGCGTTGGCAACCATGATAGGGATAGCCGGTTCATGGCTCCTGTTCACCGTGGGGCCGATTGAACTGCAACCCATCCTTCAATCACTGTTCGTTCCCGTTATGATCGCCTCCATCGGAATGAAGACGTTTTTCAGCGGGGAATCGTTATATGCTCAAAATACACAGGGAGGCAAGCCACGAACCTGGCTGTCATCTCTTTGGTTCTGGATGTGGCCAAATCTGACCTTTTCAGCGACGTATTTTCTGGTTCTCATGGGGATGGCCGCATTTGTATTGCGGGTAGGGCAGATTTCTCAAGTAGGATATATGGGGATAGCCGCCTGTACCGCTATGTTGATGGCGCTATATACCCTCTTTCTGGGCTGGCGGAAATCCTATGAAGAGCAGCTCGTGGGCATTCCTGAATCCATACAACGTTGTCCATTTGTGATGGGGATGCTCCAAAGTTCTAAAGACTCTGCAACTCTTACTTCCATCCCTGACGTCAAAGTGGGGCATGGCAATCTGGTGAATTAAATTGAGAACAATTTTCAAAACATTGGTGAGTGTGCTGCTTTTCGTTCTGCTTCAGGCCGGGTTGGCATTGGGCATGGATAATCAGGCCTTGCCCTCGACTGAAGGGCAGGCAAGCCAGGATATTTTCTACCAAACTTCAGGGTCTATTTCCAGTCCGTCTGTCGCGGAAAGCCCTCAGGGCTATTCCTCTTACCCTCTGGTGGATAACCGGTTGGTCGTGTGGTTTGTGACTCAGCAACACACCTATTTCGGTGGCTTTGTCTTATCTATTCCTTTGTTTAGCTTGTTATTAGAATTTTTAGGAATCACACGAAAACAACAGGCATCCCAACAGAAATTGGATGGATTGGCCCATGATATTTTGCGTGTGGCACTGTTGTCGCTTTCTATTACGGCATTGTTAGGCTCTCTCATGCTGGTAATCTTTGTGACTCTTTACCCGGGGTTTATGAGTTACATGGGGGGGACGTTTAAGCCGGTCATGCCGGTGTATGCCATGGTGTTTGTGAGTGAAGCCTTCCTCCTGGCCCTCTATTATTACACCTGGGATTTCCTCAAAACCCCGGGGCTGAAGTGGGTGCATATGACTCTTGGGGTACTCTCAAATGCAACCGGAGTCATTTTGTTGTTGCTAGCGAATGCATGGGCTTCGTT
>JBATLR010000178.1:0-4627 GCA_049289415.1 Nitrospirales bacterium | reverse complement strand
GACAGAGGTTTCTTCCCACGCTAATTTCCCTAACCCGCAACCTGGGCCATTGTTTGGGGGACTCCCTAACGCCATGCCCGACATTCCCATGACCAGAAATAATGTTGCCACTAGTACCCATGGTTTTTCTGCCATGCTTTCCTCCTAGTTTGGTGGTGAGAGATAAAGGAATTGGTTTACGACTCGTGAGCATGATTATAACAAAAGAAATGCTATTAGAAAGTCAAAATTTACACATGTATGTTGATCCCCTATAGCTGGCTGACGGGAGGTACGGTGGATAGTGAATTGTGTTCAGACTTTATGTGGTTGAATATTCCCTGTTTGCCACTGTAGGAGTATTTCGGGATGCGTGGGCAGGAGAGTACTTGCTGGTTGTGGGTAGAGAAGGAATCTGAGAAGGATGTAGATTCGGACGTTTCTCGAGAAGTTGCCTGAGCGTTCGATGGCCTTCTTGATATCCAGGATGGAGGGTGATGATTTCTTTCATGGTAACCAAAGCTTGTGGGAGTTGTCCGGTCTCGATCAATAATGCTGCTAACCGTAATCTTCCTTCCAGAGTTGCGGGATTCTTATTGATCAGGGTTTGCAGCGTCTGAATTCCTTCTTGATAGTTGCCTGCACTCGCACAATGGTCGGCATAAATGCCATAAAGATGGTTATCCAATTCAGAGACAAAGTGCGGTTGTTCCAATTCGTCCCAGTCCATTGAGACAGTGGGGCTTATTGGACCGATCTTTTGTGCCAACCGGAAACGGTGACTATGCGTTTCAGACGTCTCTGTGAATTCGGGATTGGATGATGGGTGCTGAAGGAAGCCTAAGCCGTTCCGCCGAAGGCTTTCTTCAATTTCCTGATGGGAATACGACCGTATCCCAATGGTGTCTTCGAGAGGAACATCATGAAAATGGCCTATGGGCAGTTGAAAGACCAGATAGCCACTAGGAGTCAAGACGCGGTGGATTTCTCCCAGGTAACGTTCAAACACAGGACGGGGCATATGCTGAAATGTGACATAGGAATAGACCAGATCAAAGGAGGAGTGAGGAAATTCTCGAAGATCCACCCCAGAGGTTTCATATGTATGAACATGGGGATCGTCGGCTAACCATTGTTTGCTCTGGGCAATCATTTCAGAGGAGACATCGACTCCAACTAAATATTGAAAATAGGAGGCGAGGGCTTTGAGGACTCTGCCAATGCCGCATCCGATGTCCAGGACATTCCACGATGGTAAGGGAGGAACAGGAATGGTTGCCAACAGAGCCTGGGCAGTGTCTTTTCCCGATTGAGCGAATTTTTCTTCTGTGTGGTAATCCTCGGTGGCAATCCAAAATCTTGCATGGTGTTGGGCTCGTTCGTTCCAGTCATGTTTCATTTTTTCCACAATGTTCATACGTCTCCGCATCTCCATCAGTTCGAGATATTGACCGTGGGCCAATGTTTGATGTTGTTTCCATATATTCGAGCGTGTGCTTGGGTATCTTTTTGTATCCCTATTTGGCTCTGCTTTGTTAAGGATAAGTCCTCGATGCTTTGTCTTGGAACATACGATTGAGCAAGTCCGTTGCCAACTTCGTTGGTAATGGTACCGTCAGCATATTGGGGTCACAATTTTCAGGATAGGCTTGTGAAAGGTGTTTTTAGGAGAGCGAAGGAGTTTATGCAATGCGGAGAAGACAATGGGCAAGAGATTCTTGGGAGTGGAAAGGTATGCCCAGCTTTAAGATTTAGTGATTAAACTAATGTACTTATATAAAGTTGCTTTTCGATAAAGCGATGTATGAAATTTTATAGAGTATGCTTTTTGACAGGGTTACAAAAAAATAACTGATTTTCCAGTGGGATTTAGAGCAGGGAGTGAATGAAGGAGTGTGAAACGAACAGATCAATATGAGAGGGCAAGGCATCGGTTGGTTTTTCAGAGGGAGAGCTGTCTTCGTTGGTCTTTCGTTGCAGTTCCTGGCGGGCTGCTGCTTCAAAGGCATTGGCTGACAAGGCCACCGCCCCATCCTGGGCTGAAGGATCGGCTGGTGCTAGGGGTGCCGCCCGAATTTGCTGGGCTTTTTGTAAGGTGGCTTGTGGCTTACCTGGGACAGGAGAAGTGTCAATACTGACTTCTCCTCCAACAGCATAGAGTTTTTTACCAGACTTCGTGAAAAGGAAAAAATCGCCTCCCTTGATTAGGACTCCGGGTGCTGCTATTTGCCACTGCTCGTGATTTCGGACTTCACTGTCGCGACTCTGAGGTTCCACGATATCATTTTCCGTAGAGGGAGTTTCTTATGATTGTTTGGCCTCATGTCCGTCAGAATGTCTCTGGAGGCCTAATGGAGAAGTATGGAGTGAAAAAGGTGAGGGTGAAGAGGATATATTTTTGGAAAATCCTGGACTCATCAACTTCGGACTTTTTGGATATAAATTAATCCTTTTTTTTGACCAATCGGAATGGATCAGTCATGGAAGTAGCTCTACTGAAAGATTCTATGTAGAGGCGGTGAAGAAACGATAAAATCAGAAAAATGTCATGGATATTTTACCCTTGAAACGGTAGTCGTGCATCGTTTTCCTTCAATTATCGTTTCCGGGGTCAAAAGCCTTCTCCAACCCGTTCCTGCTCAGGATTTTGAAGCAGGAACGGGTCGAGGCCATTCAGCCACCCTTTTGGGTTTCACTGGGAAGACAAATGAAATACCTATTGAGAAATAGATGGATTTCAATACAGATTCGTTCGCTCACAAAATAACGATTTTGTCGCCATCAATGTCTGGTAGTCGACTTGACTGTCTCAGTCTGCATTATGCTTCCCTTCCTGCAGTTCCTCTACCGACTGCTTTGTTGTCTTGGGATTGAAGAATTCTGATTTTTAACAGTGCCGGCGCAATTGTTTGGCAAACTTCTTTGTGTCCAAAGCAGGCTTGACAGGCCATAGAGTCAGAGAAGCAAGGAAGATACTTAAAAAGACAAGTAGTAGAAGTGTGGTGGTGGCGTCTGGTCGCTGGATCTGGTCAAAATATAAGGTTTGCGCATTCGCCAGAACTTTGTCTGCAGCAGATACCCCTCCAAAGAGTATCATGGTCATGAGGGAACCAATAATCATTCCTCCGAATATTTTCAGCATGAGAGCACTCCTTTTGTTAAAGAGGAAGTTTAACGAGAATTTTTTCGATTTCTTCGGTCGACCACTTCCCAATATGGGGAAAGGGTTTTTGTAGAATGGTCGATCCATCACCCTAGTGAAGAGATATCGAGAAAAGGGTTAATGAAGAAATACCGCTAATGGATTAGCAGGTGAGCACTAGGTCGTAAAAATTAGAGATAGGAAATATTTTTTTGAGACGAAGCTTTGAGGGGAACGCTGTTTGAATGAGAGGACCAAGAGGACTAAGAAAAGACTTATTGGTCCAATGCAAGCTGAACCATGGATAGGAATTGGCTGAAATTGCAGGGTTTATCTAGGATAGCAAAGACTCCTGCCTGACGTGCACGCTGTTTATCCCGGTCGTCGAGATGACCACTCAGTAAGATGACGGGGATTTGAATGGGATCTTTCGCTTGCAGTTTGATTTGGTCAATAAAATCTAGACCTGCCAGAACGGGCATTTGATTGTCGGAGATAATCAGGTCCGCCCGGTTGTTGGACAGCCAAGCGATAGCTTCTGATCCATTGCCGACCTCGATACATTCCAATTTCTGAGATTCCAGGACTAAGCGAAGGGCTTCACGAGCATTGAGATCATCATCTACTAGAAGAACTTTTTTCATGTTCTCGTTCGCTTGTTCAATCGATTCCTAACAAACACATGAACGATTGCCTCTCATTTTAAATGATCAGAACAACACATTGTCCACCCCCCTAAGAAACTAGCCGCTTTTCTTTTTAACGAAAGCTCCAGAATTTATCCTCCCCAGGATTTCTACAAAACCAAATTGTGGATTTTTCGTTATTGAGAAGAAAGCGGAATGGCTGTATAACCCTTCGCCTCCAAACACCCTTCTAAGGAATAAACTTCTTTGGTCCTTTGAGTGGTTCCTGTTGAGAACAAGGCTTCTTCACAATCAGCTTTATCCTTGGAAAAGGTCGCCTGCGAGGTCCCGGGCTTGAACCATTTCACGGGTGTGGAAGCGCAACTCACGACTGTAAAAATTGCCAGAAAGCCTACGATCACGTCTATTGGTATTTTCTTCATTTTTTTCCTCATGGAGAAAAAGAAGGCGAATTGTAATGATTTTATCTCGAGTATTCAATCAAACGCATTGAGCATGGAAAAATTCTGATCTAGGGTGGTATTGGACGAAAATCAGCGAGGAAAGTGAATAGGACACCGAAGAAAATTGGTAGAGATTAGGTATTCTGACCAATTTGGACAAGGGCCCAGGAGGCCCAAAAATGCACATTGGGAGTCGGGTCTGTTTCCATGGCTTGTTTCAGTGCAGGCATATCCTCGGTGGTTCCCAATTTACCCAAACGATACGCGGCTTCCGATCGCACACCCACGCTTGGATCCTGGAGAAGATGGGTGCGTAACAATGGGAGTCCCCGTGGGTCGCCTAATTCACCGAGCCCGGCAATTGCAGATTGTCGAGTGAGAGAATCCGGACTTTCCAAAGCTTGAAGGTACACGGA
>JBATLR010000177.1:0-3098 GCA_049289415.1 Nitrospirales bacterium | reverse complement strand
TCGGCAAATGTACCCGATGGTCATCCAGTGGTTGCGGCACCTTACCCGAAGACAATTCGGCGGGTGTGCCCTACACATCAGATTCGTCCGCTAAAGCGGGACAATATCGGGTGCAAGGCATGGTGGAGGAGTTCGCCTTCAAATGGCGGGGGCTGTCTATTCAACATGAATACCATTGGAAGGAAGTCAAGGATGACAGCTATCCGGAAGGTGCGCCGGGCTATAAGACCAACATGATGGGAAGTTATTCGCAGGTCGGGTATTTTCCTCACTATCTCATTCCGGCCGTTCCCAAACCCTTGGAAGTGGCCTTTCGCTATGCCTTCGTCGACCCTAACATTTCCGCACCCAATGACCGGCGGCAGGAATACACCACCGCCATCAATTGGTTTTTTGCCGGTCACGCAAACAAGATCACACTTGATGGCTCCTGGCTTACACTGGCCCAGCCGGCAGGTCAAAACCAGCATGAACAGCGGGTCCGCTTGCAATGGGACGTCTCGTTTTAAATTCTTCGTTCACCTCTCCTCCTTTCATTTCTTTGCTTTCACGCTTTCTCTGTCCTCCTGATTTTTTCTGCTGAACCCGTTCCTCCCCAAACCGGCTCATTGAAGTCGATCCCACTCAATAGAACGGAAAACTGATCACACTCCTTTTTACCTCTCCTTGACCTCAACTTAACGCTTTCGTAACAACCTCGGGGTACTCTCCCCTCCAGGATGAATGCAATTTTCCACTCGATTACAAACCATAGGGGCTTACTTTTTAAGGGGAGGTCGTTTGCATGAAAGTTTTTTGGTTGTTCACGACGATGGCGTGCCTAAGCTTGTTTCTTCAGCCGGATGTCCAGGCAAGTGATGCACTGGTCGATGTGTTGCGCGAAAAAGAGGTACTCACGAAAGAAGATTGGATCAAGATTGAGGCTGCAGAAGAGAAAAAAGCTGTGGAGCAGCAGAAAGCGTTTGACGATAAATTTCCTGTCGAGGTCGGTTGGGGCAATAAAGGGTTTGAATTTAGAACGAAAGATGGCAAATTTGCGACACAAATTCAGTGGCGGTTCCAGGGTCGCTTTACGTATCCCACAAACGGAGATCCGATATCTGCCGCAGATTTCAATGCGGGTCCCCAAAGTACACTAGAACTTCGCCGGGTTCGAATGAAAATCGGCGGGCATGGCTATCAACCCTGGATCAAGTACTATTTCGAGTTGGACTTGCAATCCACTTCCAACTCCGGTGGATCACCCGGAGCGACACGATTAATCGACTGGCGGATTAGCTTGGAAAAGTTTAAATTTCTGTCGCTACAACTCGGCCAATGGAAAGTCGATTATAACCGGGAACGGAGAGACTCGTCCGGTGCTCAGCAGTTCGTCGAACGATCGATCGTCAATGAAATCTTTACCATCGACCGACAAGTCGGAGCCATGCTGTATGGCCATGTGGCCCCTGGGACGGCCTTTGACTCCCGGTATTATGCCGGCGTCTTTACCGGATCCGGCCGGGGAGAAGCCAACGACGACGCCAACATGATGTATTTCGGACGGTACCAATGGAACTTCCTTGGACGCGATCTGAAATGGTCACAAAGTGATGTAGAATTTCATGAACTCCCCACAGGAAGTGTGGCCTTCGGGGCCTATACCACGATCGGCAAATGTACCCGATGGTCATCCAGTGGTTGCGGCACGTTACCCGAAGACAATTCGGCCGGTGTACCCTACACCTCTGATTCGTCCGCTAAAGCGGGACAATATCGGGTGCAAGGCATGATGGAGGAATTCGCCTTCAAATGGCGGGGGCTGTCTATTCAACATGAATACCATTGGAAGGAAGTCAAGGATAACAGCTATCCGGAAGGTGCGCCGGGCTATAAGACCAACATGATGGGGAGTTATTCGCAGATCGGGTATTTCCCCCACTACCTCATTCCGGCAGTTCCCAAACCGTTGGAAGTGGCCTTTCGCTATGCCTTCGTCGACCCCAACATTTCCGCACCCAATGACCGGCGGCAGGAATACACCACCGCCATCAATTGGTTTTTTGCCGGGCATAGAAACAAGATCACAATTGATGGCTCCTGGCTTACACTGGCCCAGCCGGCAGGTCAAAACCAACATGAACAGAGGGTCCGCCTGCAATGGGACGTCTCGTTCTAAATTCACCGGGACGCAAAGGCACTCCTCCTCTCGTCCCACAAACAGGCCTCTGTCGGTTCTCATCCGGGAGAGGCCTGTTCTTCCGTTGTATCTATCGATGAAATGAAACCCGTGCGCGATCTCCTACGACCAGACTCCAAGCATACAAGAAATATAAAATGACCTGGTCATGTATGCCCCAGTAGCATTTAACCTGGTGGAAACGAGAGTATTATGAGCTTGGCATCTCATCCTCAGATAGTCGAAAGGTGAATCATTCAAGCTTTTTCTATCTGCACCAATTACATTTCTTACTCTGACCCATACGGTTGGGCGGATGACGCCGAATTGGCCACAGTCTATGCCAATCTGTTTCAGCATCTGCTCCGCACGATGAGCAAGGAAACCAGGAACATTGCAGACGGGACTCAACGATTATTTATCGCGAAGGGGTTGGAACGTGCCGGCGATCATGTGACCGACATTGCGGAGGAAATATATTTGATGGTCACTGGATTTCCTTTGCAAGCCCCCCGCCCAAAAATCAGTGAACTGTCTTCATGAACGGGAGCGCACACCATACCCAAGCACTCTCTCAGCCCCAAAATTAGCCAAAAGTCTTCCCTCACCTATGCCGCAGTCATGTGTGAGGGAAGACCTTAATCGGGTTTCCGTTAATTCTTTTGTGTCTGTGGAGCGATGGAATGGCTTAAAAACTCCCGATACCGAATGGCGGCTTGCCAGGGCTTGCCTTTTAAAAAGCTACCGATTTCTCCCTCGGGAGACTCCACCAAAAACTCCCGCGGCTCAAAGACCAGCACACCGGGCTGGGGTTTTAATTGTTCAAGAGAATTCGTGCGAAGCGCGTCTACGTCATAACTCGATCTCTGCGTATCCTGCCAGAGGGGGGTTTTAACGGAAAAATTGCTCACGATAACGTGAAAATTCCCCCCCGCTACAT
>JBATLR010000176.1:0-1791 GCA_049289415.1 Nitrospirales bacterium | reverse complement strand
TGAATGGGAATGGAAGGGTAATTTCCGGAAGATGCCTATTTGGTGAGTTATCCAGCTATGTGCCCCATTTCAGGTAGAATAAGTTTCTCCATAGCTAGGCGGACAGCCCCCTGAGACCCTGGAATAGAAAAAATCACCAGTTTCCCGTAGGTGCCCGCGGTAGCCCGACTCAACATGGCGGACGATCCAATATCCTGATAGCTCAAATACCGAAATAGCTCTCCAAATCCATTAAGTCGTTTTTCCAAAAAATCATCAACGGCTTCAAATGTGGAGTCTCGCCGGGAAATACCTGTCCCGCCATTAATAATGATGACCTGGAGCGCCTCTTGACCGCTGGCTTGGAGGAGGAGGGCTTTGATATCGGCCGGTTCATCTTTAATGATTCGGTACTCTGAGATGGAGTGTCCCTGCTCTTTTAAAAGATGGCAGATTAGCTTTCCACTGGTATCGGTATCTGGCGTTCGGGTATCACTACATGTGAGCACCATGCAGACCAAAGAGGATGCCTTCTGTGCTTTGTGTGTGAGATGAGACGGTTGAGAATGGTCGGTATATGATCCATGCCTTTCATGATGTTGATGTTCATCCATGCTTAACCTATATATAGTAGGCAAAAGCTGGCAATTAAGACCAAACGGAATCCGGTTTGAGCTGGGCAGCAGGCTCTCCTTTTTTGATGTGCTCATCCAAGATTACCGCCACATCGGAGTCTTTGACCTGAGAGTACCAGGTTCCTGTTGGATAGACGACAACGTTAGGGCCACTTTCGCAGGGCCCGAGGCAAGTTGTCCCAGTGACTAATACCTCGCCAGGTTGAACGCCACGTTCAATCAAGCCCATATTGAGTGCCATCAATAAATTTTGAGCGCCCGCAGCTCCACAAGAAGGCTTGGGATGTCCAGGAGGACGGGAATTCGTGCATACCAGAATATGATACTTCGGTTTTGGCATAGATACTCCTTCTCAACGAATAGGTAAAAGAGAGAAAAATTCAATCGAAAAAATGAACGAAAGGCTCATTGAGAGCGAAACAGATTCCACATGTCCATGCATTCATCCGGTAACTTCCAATGCTTAACTCCCGCAAGAATCCAATCTAAATAATGATCTTTGGCTTTAAACTTTCCAATGCTTTGGGCTACGTGGGTGCTTACGAACTCTTTTTCTCCTTCTTGAGTGAACACATGGACCTCAACATGACGAAATGCTCCTTCTGGAAGATCGCCCTCGAACTTGTCCATTTCTTGGACATCCTCCTGGGTGAGCTCAAAAACCCCTCCCCACACTCGCTCACCAGCAGAAGGGGCAATGGTGGCTAATCCACAACGCCATTGGTTGGACCACCGCCCGAATTTGATGGTGTGGTCTGGCACGTATGCCATAAATAAAAATTGTGCTTCAGGAGCACGTCGTTTGAGCTGTGTGGGATTCAAATTGTCCGCATAAATGAAAAATCGCATGGGTTAAGTCCTGTCTGTTTAGGGAAAGGTAGTATTACCATACTGCCTTCGAGAACTGTCAAGGACTGATTCTCTGTATCCTAAAGGTAGGAGCTTTTTTTTGTAAGGTTTGGTCTTCCCCTGATTTTACGGACACATCCGAAAAGCCTCATACTAGGCAAGGAGGTGTGTCATGGAACCACGGAGAAAGTACAGCCAAGCGTTTAAGCAGGAAGCCGTCCAGCTGACCAAGCAGGCTGGGGGTGCCATTACCCAAGTGGCGAAGGATTTAGGCATCAATGCGGCGATGGTGGGGCGGTGGTGCCGAGAGGCCAACCAGCGAAAGCAG
>JBATLR010000175.1:0-3934 GCA_049289415.1 Nitrospirales bacterium | reverse complement strand
GGTTCATACTTTGACAAACGTTTTAAATTTCAAAAAATATTCCTGCAAACCCATGACTCATGTATGATCCTTCGCCTTTTCCCCTCTCAGGGGCCCGGCTCAGGCAACCTTTTGTCCAACGGTGATAAGGATCGGGTAGGCGAAATGAATCTCACTACCCATGCGATGCACCCCAACACCCAGGGCATCTTTACCAATATCAGATTGAAACATCCGGCGAAGCTTGTCTTTGTCCCCAGGGCGTGGGAAGGAAGCAGCCAGTTGGCGTTCCAACTCCATCTCGACCTTATAGCGTCCGGTTTTGATATTGGTCAGACCCGACGTCTCAATAGCTGTCGCCATCTCGGCAAAACTGAGAGCTTTGGTATGGGAAGGGTCCCGGAGTTGTTCCATCCGATTGTACGCCTCGATTTTATCCGATGGAAGGACCGCGTCAACCACCATGACGCTCCCATCAGGCTTGCAAACCCGAACCATTTCCAACAACACGGCCATAGGGTCGAGGAAGTGATGAAAACTATAGCGCGTCACCACACATGAAAAATGGGCACTAGGAAATGGGAGTGGTAATACGTCCCCAATGTGCCAGGACACATTGGTGAGATTCTGTTCCTTCTGCCGTTTCCCCGCTTCCTCAATCATGGTAGGAGTGAGGTCAAGACCAGTCACATGAGCCGCATGCTTGGCCAATTCGCAGGCCACAATGCCGGGCCCACAGGCAACATCGAGAACCGTATCCTTGGCACATACCCCACTGAATTGCACCAGCATATCCATCGATGCGGAATGGCCGGGCAGCTCCGCGAAAGGCACGGCCTGTAACGAAAATTGGGAAATGATCGTGTCGTGGTGTTCCATGGTACCTTTCTATCCTAAAAATACCGGTCTCATGCCAAGTTCAGGGGCATGCCTGAACTGACCAGTGGCGGATGAGGCTCAAGGCTTGAACAAGCGCAAGGCCATTTGTTCTTCGTCGAAGTATGCTTCACCCATTTTTAAGCCGCGTTCTTCGCGTGCGAATACTGTGAAGCCTTCTGATGCATAGAGGCGCTTCGCTCGTAAGTTGAGTGAAACCACCGTCAAGTTGATGTGCTCCAGACCTTCGATACCTCTGGCACGTTTCACCACTTCCTGGACAAGTTTTCGGCCAATTCCTCTGCCGGATGACTCCGCGCGCACATACATGCGATACAACAATGCTTTATGTCTCAGCTTCTCCTGGGTCTCTCGTGCAAAACTCACCACTCCAGCCAATTGTCCTTCATGTAACCAGGCTCCCAGCGTAAAGGCATCGACACGGCTCAACGCAAACGGAACCATGGGTTCTCCGGCATCTTTCGCACTGATGCGAAACGATTCGGGATGTTCTTGTAAACCGCAAAGCATGAGGGCTTGATAGACACTCACATCCGTCGCTGTTAACTCGCGAATTGTCATGTTTTCCGCTAAGACCTCCTCGTGTTTCTTTGGCGCCGCAAAATGAATACATATATCCGCATCAGGTGCAGACCTCGGATTTTCCGGCTGTATTATAGACCATCCATTTCTCCGGACAATACGCGATCATCGGTCTGATTTCATTTTAATTGCGGTCCCTACTGCCATTGATTACAGCATCATCTTTCGACAAACGGCATCAGAACCCGCCTACCTCACTTCTCCCATCAATTGGTTAAAAATACACGCGGGGGGATTCCCGGTTCATTGCCAAAAGCGGTCAAGTGGTTGTCCGTGATAAGGAAAATTTTTCCAGACAGGGGCAAAGCGAAGGATTCAACGAACTTTACCCCCTTTATGGGATTTAAGTTTGGACATCCTCCTTGCCGATAGAGAACTTAGCGTTTTTTTCCCTGCTCATCAGGGAGGTCAATGACCATCTCAACAATTTCCCTTCCTCCTGACATCGCATGACAAGTCCTCCTCCCGAGTGTAACCAGAAGGTTCTTGTGGCCTGACCCAGAGATATGGATGTTCCTTTGCCACTGGCAACCAGCAAACCCAAAACCCATCGAGGGAACATGAACCGATTAGTTTTAATGTATTGGTTGCCCGTTCTAATAGGATTGATCGGGTTTAACGGACTATCGGATTACGCACAAGCCAAAGTCATAGAACCCGAGGAATCGGATACGGTCATAATTTCGGGTGGTGGAGGCATCTTTCATCCGTTTCAAGGCAAAACCGGAGCAAGCGGTGCCATTCAAGCCATGGGCATCATCTCTCCTCAAGAACGAATGGGTGTGGAATTGGAATATCGCAATTACAAAAACGAGCTTTTTCATGCGAAAAATATCGACATGCAATCCTATATTCTCAGGGGAATAGGGCAGTACTTTTTCCGTTCCCACGGCATTTCACCGTATATCGGCCTGGGAGTGAATATTGCACTCAATGTGTTTGATGAAAAGGATATTGAAAAAAAGAGAGATTCGATCAACGTAAAAGGAGACAAAGGATTCGGATACGGCATCATGGGACTATTGGGTGTCGAGGCCCCCGTGGGACAGGGTATAGCCGTATTTGTGGAGGGTCGAGTGAGTGCCGACTTTCTGGTCACGCGGTATAAGAATAGTTCCGGGAATAATAAAATTGACGTGGAGAATTTGAGTGGCCTAACCGGAATGGTTGGAATTCGATTTCATTTTTAACCTGCCATTGGAGTTGTATCCTCACAGTACGCCCTAATATGGCGGCTTCTGACTCACTCAGAGCCCCACTACTTACACTCCCCGCCGTTTGCACTTATTCCTATACACCGCCTGAGCACCCCAGATCGCATGTATAGCCATACGCCTTCTCTGCGCTGACCGGAGCGAGAAAGTTTTTACGGCTGCTTTCCGAGTAGAATGTCGAAGTCGCGTTAGGAGAATTCAAGACAAACCTGGTCTAACGATCTCCTGGTTTGTCTAGGCAACCTCTTATACTTGATCAACGTGAAACCTGTTTCAGAAAACGAATTCCTTGATCTTGGTCAATAAGAATTCACTCAACCCAATTTTCCCTTCACGAACAATGTGTGAAAGGGTTTCTCTGCGATGGGATGGTCTTCCTGAACAGAGGGTAGTAAATGATCTGTGCCCATGTCAAAATCCCAAAATTCGAATTCTTCCTCAATTGAGGGAATAAGGTCAGTTGTGGATCTGGAAGGATGGGAAAGGACGAGAGGCATCTGACCATTCCCGGCAGGGTCTTGCAAAAATCACCGTAAAGTTCTAATTTAAGAAGGCTCGGGAGGAAAACCCTCCGGGATAACTCATCTTCGCTTGAAAAAAGGACTGCATGAGAGACAATGTTGTTACCTGGCTTCTTCTCGGTGCGCTGCTTGGGGGCGTCATCAATGCAGCCGTCAGGCGATACGCCACCTTTAAAGAAGGCAAAGGCATCGCCCTTGCTATACAGGGAGAGGTCACTGCCATCATCGAAATTGTCTTAAAACGACGGTACCTGCAACACCTTGAAAAAATTATTCAGAAACTTTCCGACCCGGCCCATCAGCTGACCGGCAACGATTTTTTTGCACCAAGAATTCGCGAAAATTATTTCCCGGTGTTTAATAGCTTGGCTAATAAAGTCGGCTTGCTGGTTGGCCGGAGTGACACCGTTGCAGATTTTTACACCAAAGCAAAATCCATTATTGAGGACATCCATGCCCTTGAGGAGATGCGGGACGAAATAACAACAGACTCAAAGGACATTGACAGACCTGCCTTACTGGAATTGACCACGGAACTTCGTGATCTGCTTCATGATGCATTGCGTGTTGGAATTCAGACAGTGGAAGACTTGAAAACCTTCCAGGACAGATCCTGGATTTTAGGAATCCGGTAACAAACGATAGTGTCTTCGCCCCTCATACTCGGGCATGAAGCTGCGCAATTCCACTCTCCTCTCAACCGCGAATCCTCAATGTCATTGCCTTCACGCTGTCGAAGCT
>JBATLR010000174.1:0-5723 GCA_049289415.1 Nitrospirales bacterium | reverse complement strand
ACCAACCCCACAAGCATGCCATACATCCCGAGTTTGTTCATCATTGCACTTCCCCCTGGGTTGAATATGCTATGGCTGGAATCTTCTTTTCAACCATTCCACACCCTCTGTCTCATCACCAATCCTTGGGGGTCATTGATGGCATCTTCCCTTCGCCCGTCACATTTTTTGAGGAATGCCCTGACTCACCGACCTACCCTCCTGACTCCTCAAGATTTTTCTAGTATGCCAAAGTATAGGATTCTCACCCGCAGTGAGTAAATGAATAATTTTTACGCAATTGAACTGGAGTTCTGCGGAAACTCCTTCATTTCAAACAATGAAATGCCGAAAAAATGAAAGGCAACCTTTCGCAACGCACAGGCATGCCCTTTTTATATCAGTAAAACTCCCCCGGCAAACCGGGGAGCATCATTTAAATGGGATATCTCTCATATGCGCATTCCTCCGCTCAGCAATCTGAGGGGGACCCTGCACTGTTTATATGAAACCATACCGTCCCCCCTGCACATCTTTTCTCACCATCGCCACCGGATTGATCCCATGATGGGTTAGCCAATCGTATGTCTGGCAATGCTTCAAACATTGATGTTTTATGGCTGCTGATCTGTGCGGCCCTCGTCATGCTCATGCAAGGGGGATTTACCTGCTTGGAAACAGGTCTTGTTCGAGCCAAAAATAGCATCAATGTCGCGATCAAAAACCTGGTTGACTTTTGTACCTCTTCACTCGCCTTTTGGGTGGCAGGATTTGCCTTCATGCACGGACCAACGACAGCCGGCCTCATCGGCACAGAGGGGTTTCTTTTTAATGCCCACGAGCAGGGATGGTTGTGGGCGTTTTTTTTCTTTCAGATGGTATTTTGTGGGACCGCCACAACCCTCGTCTCAGGTGCCGTTGCCGAGCGGATGCGATTTATAGGATATCTGGTCACCAGCCTCATTGTGTCTCTTCTCATCTATCCCATTCTTGGCCATTGGATGTGGGGAGGATTAGCCACAGGGCAGAACACCGGATGGTTGAACCAACTCGGATTTATTGACTTTGCGGGCTCAACCGTCGTCCATTCGACGGGAGGTTGGGTGGCGTTGGCGGCCATCCTCGTCATCGGATCCCGCCATGGTCGTTTTTCCGACAAGGGGACGCCTATCCAGGGGCAGAATCTTCCATTAGCCACGCTTGGAGTCTTGCTGCTGTGGTTCGGATGGTACGGTTTTAACGGAGGGAGTAGTCTCGAGTTTACCCAGAAAGCCTCACAAATTCTGGTGAATACCACCCTTGCCGGAGGCACCGGTGCTCTGACGGCTCTTGGCTTAAGCTGGTATCGCCTGAAACGGCCCGATGTCGGTCATGCCCTTAACGGTGTCCTGGCCGGTCTGGTCAGCATTACCGCTTCGGCCAATATCATGTCGCCTGAAGGCACGATCCTCATCGCCGTCGGAGCCGGGATTATCTGTGTCGGCGCAACCATCATTCTCGAACATTTGCACATTGACGACGCAATCGGCGTCGTACCCGTCCATGCCTGCGTAGGGGTATGGGGCACCATTGTCTTTCCTTTCTTGAGTACTCCGGACTCCTGGGGCACAGGACTCACCGTCTGGGAACAAGTGGGCATTCAAATCCTAGGAAGCACCGTCTGTTTCTTTTGGGCATTTGGTATAGGCTTCGCCATTCTCCGGCTGATCAATCGATGGGTTCCCCTGCGTGTCACAGCCGGGGAGGAACGAATCGGGCTCAACATGGCAGAACATGGCGCCGGCACGGCCATTTTGGATCTCCTGGTCCAAATGGAAGAGCAACGAAACAGTCATGACTTTACCCGTCATGTCCTCTC
Source organism: Nitrospirales bacterium (assembly GCA_049289415.1). Classification (GTDB taxonomy): domain Bacteria; phylum Nitrospirota; class Nitrospiria; order Nitrospirales; family UBA8639; genus Nitrospira_E. The sequence goes on along the minus strand of JBATLR010000174.1, from coordinate 3,886 downwards.
AGAGCCTCATACGGAGGTTGGCCAGATCGCGGAGGAATATAACCGGGTATTAGACACGATCAATACGGAGCAACAGCGACGCCAGGAAATGGATGCCGCCCTGGCCTATGGGGCCAGACTTGATGCCCTCTTTCAGGAGATCGCAAAGGCCACAAACGAATCCTCGACCATTGAAGATGCGATGCAACTCACTATGGATTTGATCTGCCGGAATACCGGGTGGCCAGTCGGACACTTGTACCTCCTCTCTGAAAATACCACCCACACACTCATTCCCACCACCATCTGGCATTTGGAATACCCCGAACGCTTTGAGACCTTTCGTTCCATTACCGAACAAACCGATTTTCAACCGGGCGAAGGTCTTCCCGGTCGGGTGTTGGCCGGTGGAAAGCCCTGTTGGATTCGGGATGTGGCTCAAGATCCCAATTTTCTCAGACCCCAACAGGCAAAAGATATTGGCGTGAAGGCTGGATTTGGATTTCCAATTATCATCGGGGAACAGGTGGTAGGCGTGTTGGAGTTTTTTTCGACAGAGGCAATGGAGCCGGATGCCAAATTATTACAGGTCATGGGGTATGTTGGAGCACAGCTGGGCCGCGTGGTGGAACGCAAACGAGGAGAAGCCATTTTGATTCAGGCCAAAGCTGAAGCCGAGGCCGCGACGAAAACGAAGGCCGATTTTCTGGCCACGATGAGTCATGAAATCCGAACGCCGTTGAATGGCATCATCGGCATGTCGGATATTTTGCTCGGCACACATCTCAACGAGGATCAGCAAGACTGTCTGCTCACGATCAAGGATTCGGGTGATGCGCTCCTCACAATCATCAATGACATTCTCGATTTCTCAAAAATTGAAGCGGGCAAGCTGACACTCGAGACGATAGAATTTGACTTTCGAGAAACGGTGGATGCCGTGGTCGATCTGTTAGGCCTTAAGGCTCAGGAAAAGGGGATAGATTTGATTAGCTTAATCAATCCGGAAATTCCCACCACCGTCCAAGGTGATCCCGTAAGACTTCGCCAGATTTTGATGAACCTCATTGGCAATGCGATTAAGTTCACCGCTCAGGGTGAAATTGTGATTCAGGTTGTCCCCGAAGAAGAAATCTCGGGAACCGTCCTCTTACGATTCATGATTACCGACACGGGTATTGGAATAACCCCTGAAGGCCAGGGTCGACTGTTTCAGGCCTTTAGCCAGGAAGACAGTTCCACAACCCGGAAATACGGAGGAACAGGGTTAGGCCTCTCCATATCCAAAATGCTGGCTGAACTCATGGGTGGAACGATCGGAGTCCACAGCGATTTGGGCCAAGGGAGTTGCTTCTGGTTCACCATCCGACTAGGCACTCAACCGTCTCACCAAATACTCGATAAGATTTTGCCTCGCGAACTTGAGGGTGTTCGTATTGGTCTCATCGATGATAACGCCACAAATCGAATGCTACTCCAAAAATACACGAGCTATTGGGGCATGCAAAGTATCCAGGCGGAAAATGGCGAGAAGGCTCTGGCCGCATTCCAGGAACGCGCCTTGAATGGAGAAATTTGTCATCTTGCTCTCATAGATATGAACATGCCTGGCATGGATGGTCTCCAACTGGCAAAAGCCATCAAAGCCGACCCGCAGTTGGCCTCCATGCGTTTGATCTTACTCAATCCTTTGGTCAACCGGGTCGAAAATATCCACGGACTCAATCAAAAATATTTTGCGGCCTTTGTCAACAAACCGGTTCGGTACAGGCAATTGCACCAATGTCTGTTAAATGTTATGAGAAGGTCTGACGTCGCCCCTTCGCCCCGCACCAATCAAACGCCCACGAATAAGATGAACAAAGGCTCAGGGCAGCGACTTCTCCTGGTCGATGACAATCTCGTCAACCAACAAGTCGGCGTTCGCATGCTGACCACACTCGGATATCAGGTGGATATGGCAGCAAATGGACGTGAAGCGGTTGAAGCCGTGACACGGGCTGCCTATGCCGGTGTACTCATGGACTGTCAAATGCCGGAGATGGACGGATTTGAGGCCACCAGAGAAATACGAAAACGTGAACGTACCTCCTCACAGCTGCCTATCATTGCCATGACGGCCACCGCCATGGTTGGTGATCGAGAAAAATGTTTGGAAGCCGGCATGAACGATTTTTTATCCAAACCGGTGAAATTAGAAGATCTGAGATGTGTCTTGGAGAAATGGCTCTTCCAAGCTTCTTCAACGCGAAATCATGAGGATGCAACAGAATCTTATCAACCAGACACTCAGGAGGCTTCACTCCAATCCGGAACATCCGCACCGGACCCTTCGCCACCCTTGGATTCGGCGACTCTCACAGATCTACGCCGATTAGGAGGAGAGGAGGATCCTGCATTTTTCATGTCCGTCATCGAGCAATTTTGTCAGGATTCCGTTACACACATGGATAGAATCAATCTGGCGATACAGGAAAACAAGAGTGATTCCCTCAGCAAGGTGGCGCATGCGTTCAAAGGTTGCTCACGAACCATTGGCGCCAACCCACTTGCCGAATTAGCCTTCCAACTTGAGCAGATGGGACAAACCCAAAATCTTGAAAAAGCTCGAACCATTTTCATATCACTGCAATCTGAATTCGAGCGGGTGCAAGCCGCTCTGCAAGATGAATTAAAGCAGTCCTCTGCGACCCTTCCATAATGGAAATATGGGGAAAGCAGGTCCTCTCAGTCTTGCCGAAAGAGGGGCTATTCATCAAGACGGGACTTTAAGAACAAGGACTGGCCCCGAGCCCGGTCTACAATGACCACCCAACACCCTTCTCGCCTGGTTATTTTTCGAGAAGCGTTCCGTGCCTTACCCCTTCACGAACCAACAGATTCCTATACGTCCTTGAAGGGAGCCTTAAACCCTCTCAATCCAATCGGGCTTTTTCTATTCTTCAGATGAAAGGGCATTGGATTGTTTGGATTGAACCTGAAAAAAATCCCCGCCTTTATGCCATTCGTCATCCGTTCCCCAATGCAGTTCCTTCTCAACTTTTTTCAACAGAGGAACATGCTTGGAACAATGAATATAGGCTTCTTCGACTTCTACGATCACCCAGCATTCGGGATGTTGTCCCCCTTTCATGTGGGAAGCGTCAACCATGGCCTGGGGAGTTTCTGGCATGGCAACCACTTCTTCATTGGTCACCACACGTGCCTTTCCATTAACATGCAGACCGACCGTACTTTGAAAAAAATCGATGAACATCAGGCCGATCTGTGGATTTTCAAGAATGTTGCCGACACTCGCCATGACCCCATTCCCGCGATATTCGGGATAGGCTAACATTTTGGCATTGAGCACTCTGACGAACCCGACAGTCCCCGCACGATACGAGCAATCACATTTGCCGTTGGCATTGGCGGTCGATAGAAAAACCATCTCCTGTCTGGCAATAAACGACTGCATTTTGTCGTTTAATTCGTTTGTCATCTGATTCCGATAAAAAGCCGCAGCCCGTCTGGCTGTTCCAAGCATGCGTTGGGCCTGATCCTCCCCATCGGAATTCACATACGGTGTCAATGCTTCCTGCTCTTTATCCATCTCACGCCTTTGTTTATTGGCAAATGCCAAACCATGGCCTGCCTTGCCGTCGTAAATTATGAAAATCTCTGTAGGGAGATTCAGTCGATATCTTAGACGCACAGGCGTGCCTAAGGAAAGAACCACATGCCCCATCACACCTCAGAATATGAGGGAAGTGGGACACCTTCAATTATTGTATGGGAAACCTAAAGATACTGCGGAGAAGTGGGAGGGAAAAACTGAATAACTCGGAGGATTAGTATTTCGATTCATCTCCAAACGACTCGCCAAATGCGTGATGAGGAGCAAAAGCTATGACGGAAAGAGCAAATC
>JBATLR010000173.1:0-3156 GCA_049289415.1 Nitrospirales bacterium | reverse complement strand
ATCCGAATCCTTAGTGACCAACTCGACTCTCTCCGCTCCCAACTCGGTGCCCGGGCTGGCGATATTTCCTGGGAAGTCGTTCAGACCCTAGCGGCCCAACGACGTGTACTCATTACCCAAACCGAAGAGTTTCGCCACCAGCTCAAAAAAGGATCGGATCAGATTGCCGAACTAAAGCGTAACAAACAACCGTGCGAGGATGCCACAGCCGCTCTTCGGGAAATCCGCGACCGCATCCAGACCATGGACGTGGAATTGCGCACCACCGAAGAACGTTTACAAGACCACGCCCTCAGGATCCCCAATATTCCTCACGAATCGGTCCCGCCAGGGAAGGACGAACACGAGAACGTTGAAGTGCGACAATGGGGCACCCCTCCGGAATTCTCCTTTCCAGCTAGATCCCATCAGGACCTGGGAGAAGCCCTCGGCATTCTCGATTTCAAACGGGCCACGAAAATTGCCGGAGCCAGATTTTGCGTGTCGATGGGCCTGGGCGCGCTATTAGAAAGAGCGCTGGCCAATTTCATGCTTGATTGTCATATCCAAGAACATGGCTACACGGAAGTGCTTCCACCTATGCTCGTCAACCGGCCCTCCATGACAGGAACCGGCCAGTTACCCAAGTTTGCTGAGGATCTCTTTCATCTTCCTGAAGAAGATTTCTTTCTCATTCCCACGGCTGAAGTTCCCGTCACCAACCTGTTTCGAGAGGAAATCCTTGACGCAGAGCAACTCCCGTTACGCCTTGTGGCCTATACTTCCTGTTTTCGACGGGAAGCCGGATCCTATGGTAAGGACACACAAGGCCTGATTCGCATGCACCAATTCCAAAAAGTAGAACTGGTCAACTTTGTTCGTCCGGAGGACTCCTATGACCAGCTGGAACAACTGACACAAGCCGCTGAATCCATTCTCCAAAAATTGGGACTCCCCTATCGTGTCGTCGCATTATGCTCCGGTGACCTGGGATTTTCCGCCGCGAAGACATATGATCTTGAAGTCTGGCTTCCTTCGCAACAACGGTATCGAGAGATTTCATCCTGCAGTAACTTTGAAGCGTTTCAAGCCCGTCGAGCCAATATTCGATTTCGCTCCAAAAAGGACAAGCCTCAATTCCTCCATACACTCAATGGCTCAGGCCTGGCCATTGGACGAACGGTGGTCGCCATTTTAGAAAACTATCAGCAAGCCGATGGAACCGTGCATATTCCTGAAGCCTTGCAACCCTATATGAAGGGAGTCAACGTCATCCGTCCGGTTGCTTTTCCATAAGGGATATATTGATGAACCCTATCCCCATGAGGGATCTTCGAGCTCGTGGATGTCACAAAAATTCCATAGCCTCCCACCAAATTTCATAAGGCTAGAGAGTTCACTTTCCTGCCACAGTCGGCTACTATACGCTTGCATGGAGATAAGCCTTGTGAGATTCATTGCATCCCGTGTCAAAAGGAACGTCTTGTCAGGTCATTGGAGTTAGGGCCGCAATTGGGTGAGAATCAGTCCTACCAAACAATCCTCAGGCTTTTGACTCTAAATAATTCGGAGGGGTGCTAGAGTGGTCGAATAGACCGGTCTTGAAAACCGGCGTCGTGAAAGCGACCGTGGGTTCGAATCCCACCCCCTCCGCCAGCCTTCGCAAGAGCTGCGGCTGGCAGCTCAGCACAGAAAAGGAACCGGAGGCTCTCCGCCGAAGCTTTAGCGAAGGAGGACACAACCACTCTTCCAAATACAATATACTTTTCACTATATCCTCAAAAAGGAGCAATCATGTCGAAGACTCTTCCATCCTGGGATCTTCAAGGTCTCTTGCGCCATCCGACCAAAGACTTCAAGCGAATCAGCAAAAAACTTGACTCCCTTATTTCCGAACTCGAGGCCATCCGACCGCATTTATCCCCGGATATTTCTGCCATGCGTTTCAAGAAAATCTGGGAGCAATACGAAACCGTCACCGAGCACATGACGACATTGCGAGCCTTTTCGTTTTTATGGTTTTCAGAAAATACAAAAAATCAAGAAGCCCGGGCATTTGACACCCAGGTACGAAACCGACTGACAGACTGTTCCAATCGACTGGTGTTTCTTGACCTCTGGTGGCAAAGCCTCGATCCCACCAACGCGGCCCGGCTGACCGCAAAAGCCGAGCGATTTCGGTATCACCTGGAGACTCTGACTCGTTTCACACCGCATACCTTGAGTGAATCTGAAGAACGGATTTTAACCATTAAGAATACGACCGGCCGCCAGGCGCTCGAAACATTGTATGGCGTCACCACGAATAGCTTGACATTTCCAATGAAAATGAAGGGCCGGACCACCCGTCTGACTCGCGAACAACTCATGGGATATGTCCGGCATCCCTTGGAATCTGTTCGTCGAGAAGCCTACCACGCGCTCTTCAAAGTCTATGGTGAACACCGGGATGTCCTTGGAGAAATGTATAAAAGCCTGGTTCAGGATTGGGGAAATGAAGGCCTCACCTTGCGGCATTACGCTTCTCCTATGGCCGTGCGCAATGTCACCAATGATGTCCCCGAAAAAGCCGTTGATGCTCTGCTCAAAACCTGCCGAAAGAATGCCGGCATTTTCCAGGAATATTTTCGCTTAAAGGCACGGCTCCTGAAGATAAAACAGTTTCAACGTTACGATCTGTATGCGCCCTTCGCCGCGAAGAAATCCAAATTTTCTTTTGCCAGGGCGAAAGAGCTGGTGATGGAAGCGTATCAAGCCTTTTCACCGGAATTGGCCCAACGGGCGAAGCGGGTTCTTGAAGAGAATCACCTTGATGCCGCGATTCGACCCGGCAAAATGGGCGGGGCTTTTTGCTATAGCGTGCTCCCCACGCAGACTCCTTATGTCCTGGTGAATTTCACGGGAGAGCCCCGTGATGTCTCGACCTTAGCACATGAACTGGGTCATGCCGTCCACGCGATGATGGCAGCGGAACATTCAGTCCTCACGTTTCATTCGTCGCTCCCTCTTGCGGAAACGGCCTCTGTGTTTGGCGAGCACCTGCTTTCGGATTTACTTCTCCAACAGGAAAAGGACCCTAAGGTCAAGGCGGGACTTCTTGTCGATCAACTCGACGATGCGTATGCCACCATTATGCGACAGGCCTACTTCGTTCAATTTGAACGGCAAGCCCATCAC
>JBATLR010000172.1:0-9082 GCA_049289415.1 Nitrospirales bacterium | reverse complement strand
TTAAATAACGCAGGCAACTTAATATTGCCATGGCCGTACTGGGGGAAATTCGGGGCTTGGGGATCCCCCGGATTCAAATTGGAAGCCGTATCGTCCGGCGGAAACAAGACCAAGGTCTGTAGAAAATCGATAACCTGCCCTTGCTTTACATCCGGTAACCGGGCAAACCGATCTCGCGCCTCCTTCGCTTCACCGCCGTGCCGCATGATGACCGACCATAGATCGATACTCCGCCCGTCATGCCCGTAAGGAGCAGTTGTGCCCACTCCCCAGAGCGGTTCGGTCATAAACTCCTTGGTCAAGGAACCATCAAAATTGCGTTCCCAATAGTTTGAGCCCAAATCATGGCGTTTGAAATCCGCATAAATATTCTTGACGACAAACCGCTTCCCATTGGGTTTCTTTACCGATGGCGAACCTGAACCTCGAACTTCTTGGAATTGGGGAGTCGCCACGGCAAACAGGTCATTAAATATCCCTTTCTGTTCGTTAAACGAAGTTTCCACATCAGCCACCCGCCGATCTCTCTCAATGACCAAATTTTGGATATGACAGCCGGTGCATTGAATATCCTGGAAGACTTTTTCACCTTTTTCGGTATCATGCGTCTGGCGCCCAGTGGCAGGTTTAAAATAATTCAACAAATAGAACTCGAGGTGGTCCACCAGACTCACGGGAATTTCATTGGCAACCCCATCTCGATCAGGATCATCACTTACGCTGGAAGCCGGTGGCGCTTCGATCTTATCGATCTTTCCATTTAATACCATTCCCGCTGGCGTCACCACCTCCTCACCGCCAACAGCTTTGGCAAGATCAGGATCAAAGGCTTCAAGGCCCATTTCTGCATTCAACGCTCCTACCACAAATTCCCTGATGGATATGGTTCCGCCATGGTGAAAAAACGGCCGTACCCGGAGATCCGAATCGACGCCTTCTAATCGTGATGGATCCACCGAACCGTCAGGATTCACTCTAATGCTTCCATAGGAAATGTCTTTGCTCTTTAACGACACCTCCACCGATCGCCCTCTTTGTTTTGCTTGGACAATGGCCCGATCTCGGGCTTGCCGTAGATCCTGAGTGATTTCATCGGCAAGCATCTCAATAATCCCTAACCCGAATAAATGCGGGGCATCCCGGCTATCTGGTCTGGTAAACACGTCTCCACCAAACCCTGCAGCTCCACGTGGTCGTCCGTGGCAACCCGCACAACTATCGACAAGCCCGGCACCGATCGACCCCTCAGCCGCAATATCCCCATGGCCATCCCCCGTCCGCGGACCAAAGCCCTGTTCGACTGTAAACTTTCGCTGGAAAATGCTTCGACCACGCCGAATAGAACGAAACGGATCCCGATTAATAATATAGAGCGAGGAATCGGGAGTGTTGATATCTCCCCTGCCCGCCCCAATTTGCTGCTCTAACGTTTTCTGAATTCCCGCTTGTTCATTATTCGGGCTTTGCGTAATATCCGTTTCCTGTGCCTGCGCTCCAGGTAAACCTGTTATAAACGACATCGTGCTCAGCACTAGAAACAAAAAGAACAGAGGCAAACCTCTTCGCTCATACTCTTGCATGACAGACCTCCCTTACCTGAGGGTGAAACGGTTGAAATGAATGAGGGGGAGTCAGACTTCTCGGAAAAAACCAGCTGAAATTAATGGGGGGAAGGACGGACTTCTCTCCTAATGTGAAATTTTTTTTCGATCATTAAGAAATAAATTTAGACAAAAAAGACTTTTGGATTTATTTTTTGTACAAAGGTAATGGCATAGGCAATTTATATGCCAGAAAATGGAATGGCAAAATTACAGGTCTTTTTTCCTTTAGGACGTATTGGATTTTAGGATTGCAAAACATCATTCTACGAAATTCTGTATGGTTCACCCTTCGGTTTGTATTCGTATGGTTGATGAACGTTCCTTACATTTGGGGTCACAGTAGATTGCAGGAACCCCGTTTGCCAGAACAATTTTGAAAGAGGAGATGGCCTTGTCTGCTGAACAATCACCTCTTCACGAACCGCCACCAAATCCTTTCGGGGGAAAAACGTTAATTGTGGACGCCGAGCGCCAAGGTTGCTTCACCCTACCCAGCGAAGCTCTCGCTCAAGCTCAAGAAGATGATCAAATATTCATTCGACCGGGGGTTTATGAAGATCGGTTGGTACTGACTGAGCGAACCATCCATTTGGTCGGCGCCGGACGGGACCAGGTCACAATATTCAATCGGCGGAGCGGTCCTTGCTATCTTCAGCGAGTTTCCGGCGGACACATCAGTGGTATCACGTTTCGTTATGTGGGCAGCGACCAACATTCCGCCCTGAATATTTTAGATTCGGTGTGCACCATATCTCACTGCAGGGCCACAGAAGGGCTTTTATCCGGAGTCGTTATTTATGGACCGGATTGCCGCCCGACCTTGCTCGACAACGAGATCACTCATAATCGGGAGTCCGGTATTTTTTCGTTTGCCGGAGCTCAACCGTACCTGCGTGAAAATACATGTTTTGGGAATCATCATTTTGGAATGGCTGCACGGGACCAGGGCACTCGACCCGATATGATTAAAAACATCTGTCGGGAAAATATGCTAAGCGGCATTCTCCTCTTTCACCTCGCCAAGGCGCTTATCCTCGAAAATTCTTGTGAAGAAAATTCGCATTGGGGAATTGTGCTCACTCCAGATTGTGAAACCACCCCAAAATCTGAAGACCTCCCCCAGTCAAATCATTTGGCACATAACCCTCGCGGAGCCTATACCCTCACCACCGAACCTTTGGCTGATATTGGTCGCTAGAGATCAAATCACCGCGCGGCTGATCATTCAACAAGACCATACAGGATGCCGGGGAACGAAGGTCTATGATAAGGTGGGCAACGTTGACAGGACTGTCCAGGACGATTCGAGATGAATGATCATTTGTGGCATCAACTGAACGCTGTACTGGGTAGCCTCACCGTGACGGTGGGACTCTGGTTATTAGCGGGAGCCTTACCGGTGCCTATGGGAATGGCTCTGGCCATCGGGCTGGCCATCCTGTTGGCCTGGAAATGTCCGTCTATTGGATCGATCTGGGCGACTTCCACACTCCTCTTAGGAGTGGAAAGTTTTGCGTGGCCCATCATGCAAATGGCCGATCTTCAAAAGCTGGGACCAGAACCTCCATTAGAAGAATTGGAACGGATTTTCACCGCCGTGTTGTTTGGCCTCTTTTCCGGCGTGTTCTGGATCACCTTTGCCTATGGCATTTTTAAACGCACTCGAGAGAAGAACGCCACGACCTCCCCTTCAACCACCCTTCCCAAAACAAAAAACCAGAAGAAACAGTCAAGAAGGCGATCAGGCTAATCCCGTGATAAGGCCAACCCCCTGCTATTGAATGTCCATAGGGTCCACATTAAATTCAACGACTACAGGATCTTTGGGAAATTTTGCTTCATACTCCAGCTGAAGGCTTCGAAGACCTCGCTGTGCTTCCGATAAATCAGCCGTTTTCATCAAAAAAATTACACGATTTTTCTTGATCCGCCCTGGTTTTTTGGATGCCATCGGACCCAGGACCATTGGGGTTCCCATGACCCCTTTTCCCGCTGCACCAGGAGGTATTCTCCCTTCAAACTCCTTCAATCGTTGATGGAGAAAGTCCACGACTTTTTGCACGCGTGGCGCCTGCTCCCCCGTCACAACCAATAAAATTAGGTGGGTGGTCGGGGGATACCCTAAGAGGTTACGCAACTCCAGTTCCTGGTCATAAAACATTCGGGGACACTGATGCCCAATGGCCGTGAGTACATGATGATCAGGAATTCGGGTTTGGAGAATCACCTCCCCGGACTCCTGTCCATTCCGGGCCAACCCGAGAGCCCTCGACAACATCTGAAACGTTCGTTCGGCTGATCGGAATTCAGGAATATGGAGCCCAAGATCTGCTTGAGGAAACCCGATTACCGGAGCCGTAGGTGGCTCTGATTGATGAACTAAAAATTCCGTCCCAATCATTACCCCAATGTCTTTGTGCCGGAATTGGCGTAACATCGTATCAGCCGCTTCGGGGGTTTTCACATTCTCCCGATCGAACCGAGCCACCGTAACCGCCGGAAAAAGACGGGTCACCTCTTCTTCCAGTCGCTGCGTTCCCGTGCCGGAAAATCGAAACACCCTGCCTTGACACGTGGGACAGGTTTCAGGAGTTGGTTGAATTCCCTCACAGTAGGTGCACACCAAACGGGAAGGTCGCTGATAGAGTTTCAATGGAACTCCACAGGTGGGACAGCTCGGAGCCTTTCCACAATCCCGACACACCAGCGCACCGGAAAACCCTTTACGATTGAGAAGTAAAATTACTTGCTCCCCCTCGTCCAATGACCGCATGATCCTGGCGATTAAAGCCGGGGACAGGATGGTCTCATACGGTAAGGTTCGTAAATCGACAGTATTCACATGGGGAATCTGCTGTGATGGGCGTTCCAATGCCTGCCGGATCTGCTCTGTAAAACGTCCATAGAGTTCCAAGGAAGACGACGTCGAACCATATACTACGAGAGCCTGGTCACATTCTCCCCGCATTCGCGCGACTTCCCGAGCGTGAAAATACGGAAGGTGCTCATCTTTGTAGGACGGATCCTCCTCCTGATTGATCCAAACGAGCCCTAAATTTGGAACCGGCAGAAATAGTGCTGATCGAGTCCCCACCACGACCTGCACGTCGCCCTGTCGAATTCGTTCCCATCGAGCAGCACGAACTATTGTCGAAAGATGGCCATGATAGACCTCCACCTGAATATTGCCGAGAAGTCGTATCTGTTTGCCAAGGATTTCGGCTTGCTGCACTTCTGGAGCAAGGATGAGGACGCGACGGCCTTTTTCCAGAATGGTCTTAATCATCTTGAACAACAGATCCAGTTGAACTGATTCCGATCCCACAACAGGCACCTCCTGAAAACCGCCGGCTTGGACGGCCGTGAACAAAAGGTTCCATATCCGGTTGTCTTTAAAGCTGAACGCCATTCGTTGAACAGCCTCCGGGAGTTCCCTTGATTCTTCTGGAGAATCAAATAACCCTCGAGGAACTGAATGCACCGGATTTCGTCCAACTCTGATTCCACGAACCGGACTTTGACCTTTGGATCCTGAAGGCCGGGTCGTCTGTTCAATAATCCATCCCTTCTTTTTCGCACGAGTCAAAATATCTGAAACATTGTTCATCGTTCGCATAAGAGAGGATCGGAGCAATCCCCTGGGAGCCTGTTCTAACTTGCGAAGCATCAACTGGACGTCAGATGACAGCGAGCGATCCGATAAGGCCTGTCGACCGTCCTCCGTTAAGGATATTCGCCTTAATACCGGTATCGAATATGGGGGGACAATCAACCGCAAGCATGCGGAGAAAGGAGCCAGATAATAATCTGAAATTTTTTCAACCAGCCGAAGAAGGTTGTGTTCCAACGGACGGTTCCCGGCATCGGCCTCCAACGAAAGAATGGCACGTAACGGTTTTTGACGGAACTGCGTTTGCAGGGGAGAAGAGTTTTGTGCTTCAAAGAGCGTCACGACCACTCCAGAGACGACAGTAGAGCCTAACGGCACCACCACGGGACTTCCTACATGCAACAGGGAAAATAGATGGGGGGGGACTTGATAGGTAAAGATCTGGAACCGTCTGGCCGGCAGGACAACGTCAGCAAGCATGAGTGATTAGGGTTTTCATGAGCACACAATTCTACCAGCGAGTGGTTCTGCCTACAACGCTATTCAACCTCATCCCTCAGATTAACAAATATATTGTGAGCCACGAGCAAGCAAGCACTGAGTCTATAAAAATTTCCACCCTCCCTTGCCTGTCCATCCTCTTAGTCAATGCGTAGCATGCGAGTTAGAGAAAAATCAGGGTGCCATGTTCCATCACTGAAGTTTCAAACTTTCCTGTTTGTTTCGGCACCTTGACGATTTCGATAAAAACAGGAAAGATAGAAACGACCGGTTGAAAGCCTATCCAGCCGGTTAGGCAAGAATCGGTCGGCTCACAGTCTTTTGCCCGTAAAACACACAGCTAGAGAGATAAACACCGATTCCACATAATCGGAGGAGGAGGATAGGAAAATGGGAGGCTTGGAAATACTTGGAATCTTGGCTCTCTTGATTGGAATCATTGGCATCGTTGTTCTTCTAAAAAGTCGAAAAAACTCCCAATAAAGACCGGACAATTCCCTCTGTGCACACGATGGCTTTTAATTGTTTTGAAGGACCACCTCAAGGCATCAACATGTTCTGAGGAGACGAACATACGAACACCTTCATTAGGCGGTTATTGCAGGCACCAACAGATAGGATCAAGACTCGGGAATTTTTTTGAGACGGCGGTCCAAAGCAAAGCGAGTAATGCCAAGGTATTTGGCAGCGAGACTTTTATTATAATCAGATAACCGCATGACTTCTTCAATCAAATCGCTTTCAATGCCCGCAAGGGTTTGCTCTCCGAGAATCATTTCCATGCGCACCACCTGTTGATCCCCTCGAGTGACCGCATTTACTGAGGACCGTGCCTCTTCATGGACTTCACGAGGCAGATCCCCTTCCGTCAAGCTTTTCCCACGACAAAAAATAGCCGCACGCTCCATAATATTTTCCAGTTCACGAATATTTCCCGGATAGGGATAGCGCTCCAACAGCCGTTGGGCCTCCGGCTCAATAGCCGTAACCTCTTTACCAAGGTCGCTGCTTTGTCGAATCAACGTCGCAAGAGCCAGAGGGATAATATCCTCTATCCGATTCCGTAATGGTGGGAGATTCAATGACACCACATTCAGCCGAAAAAACAAGTCCTCCCGGAATCTGCCTTGCGCCACATCTTTGCGCAGATCTCGATTGGTGGCCGCAATCAGACGAAAATCTACATCAATATCCTCTTGCCCACCCAACCGTTTAAACGAACGCTCCTGTAACACTCGAAGCAATTTCGCCTGCATGGAAGGATTGAGGTCTCCAATCTCATCTAAAAATAGCGTCCCGCCTTCCGCCTGTTCACAGAGACCGGGTTTGCGCTGGTTCGCCCCCGTGAAAGCCCCGCGCTCATAGCCAAATAATTCACTTTCAAATAATTCCTGAGGAATGGCTGTGCAATTCACTCCCACAAACGGACCTTTGTCCCGAGGACCGTTATGATGAAGTACTCGCGCGACAAATTCTTTTCCTGTTCCCGTTTCTCCAAATAGGAGAACCGTCGTTTTCAAATTTTTTGCCATTTCCTGAATTTGCCCAACCAATTCTTTCATACTGGGACTATTGGCAATCAAACTGTTGAAGGCATACCGACCGGGCCTATCCTGCGTTTCAAAGTCGATACGGCGCCGAAGGGTCAGATAGTCCAGTGCGCGATCGATCACAGGCTCCACACTAGAGAAATCGACGCTTTTAATCAGAAAATCATAGGCCCCGAGTTTAATGGCTTCCACGGCATCTTCCACCGTGCCATAGGCCGTAAGGAGAATGACAAGGGACTGTTGAGATTTCGCACGAATATGCTTGAGAGTCTCCAGTCCGCTTAACCCGGCCATTTTCAAATCTAACAGAATGAGATCTGGCACATCATGATCAAGGGCTTCCAATAAGGCCTCCCCTGAAGCAAAGCTTCGAACATGATGGTGTCGTTTTGCAATCCGTCGGCTGATGGCTTGGCGAACCACATCATCATCATCCGTAACAAAAATGTTAGCGCGCATCGGTTACACCGTTGGAAGTTGGGGTTGGCAAACGCAGGGCAGCCACCATGTCATGGTGGTCCCAATACCTGACTGACTTTCCGCATGAATCTCTCCACCATGGGCTTCAATGATATTTCGACAAATAGGCAGTCCCAGTCCGGTTCCACGATGCTTGCCAGTGGTAAAAAACGGCTCAAAAATCCGAGGGAGAGCACTTGGACTGATTCCCTTTCCATTATCTTTGACTTTAATACGCAGTCCCGGTATTCGTTCAATGGTTTCCTCTTCAACAGACAGACGAAGACATCCTCCCTCCGACATCGCCTCAACGGCATTTTGGATTACATTTAGCAACACTTGCTTCAGTTGATCTCGATCAGCTTGGATGGAATTCAGATTGGCAGGGGGATGAAATTCGATCTGAATGGCCTTTTGTTTTATGGGTTCATTGAGGACCTGCAAAGATTCCATTACCAGATCTTGCAATTGAAAGGTCACCGGAAGCAAGTCTCTTGGTCGCGCAAAGTCAACGATTTGGTTCACAATGCGATCCAGTCGCCGGGTTTCCTTGAGAATGGTCACAAGGTCCTCATGGCGGGAATCACCATCAGGAAAATCTTCCATCAACAACGTCGTGGTTGACCCGATCCCCACAAGTGGATTTCGAATCTCATGGGCAATACCTGCAGCCATTTGTCCCAATGTGGCCAATCGGTCAGATCGGTTCAATTGTGCACGCATATGCTCTAAAGCCGTGATATCCACATTGAATCCCTGGTACACCATGGTCTGCCCACCGTGGTCTTGAATCGGAACCGCACGACATAAGACCTTCCGAACAGCTCCGTCCGGATGTAGAAAGCGAAGGACCCGCTCAAAAGGCTCACTCTGGTGGCAGGCATCTTGAAAAGTTTCGCGCACCCCCTCTCGATCGTCCGGATGAATCGCTTCCCACATATGTTCAGGATCTAATACCTCATCGGGATTCCTCCCGGCCAGAACCCAATTCTGTCGGTTGCTAAAAATCAGATGATCTTTTTTTGCCGTGAATATTCCTATGGGCGCATAATCCACAATCCCTCGATATTTGGCCTCAGAAGAGGTTAAATCCTGGTTCAACGTCCGGAGTTCCTGTTCGGATTGTTCAATACGCCGGATATGATTCCGGATTTGGGTGCCCATTGTCTGCATGACTTTCGTCAATTCGCCAATTTCATCGTCCCGTTGGAAAACGGGAATATTCGGAATGTTCCCCCCGGAAACATTTTCCACGGCCTTGACCAAGGTCGTTAAGGGTCCTGTAATGGACCGCGCAATGAGATGAAGAGGCACCAGCAACAAAATCAACGCCAACGACCCTCCCCACACGACCACCC
>JBATLR010000171.1:0-5328 GCA_049289415.1 Nitrospirales bacterium | reverse complement strand
GCCGGATAGATACCCAATAAAAATGTGCTATAATCCGCCCCAAAATGTCCTTGAGTACGAAAATATTCTCACTTAGTCAGCTAAGCGGTGAATTACCTCAATGACTCAAACTTTCCATGACCATATTTTTGCGTGCGACCATCACCAATGGCTTCCCTGTCTACAAAGTCCAATGATAGAAAGCGATCAAGGTCTCTCATTTCTGGATTGTCCTACGATAAATTCCTCCCATTCCCTCAGTTTTTCATACCCCCATATAGTACAATTCACGATGGAACCCAGATCAAGCAGGGGGACCATCTCCCTCTATGTCAACGCAGAATAACCTTCCCCATTGATCATTCCTTCTTAGGTTTTTTCCTCAATGGGATATTTTATATGGGCAGTTTCAGTTTCATAATCTTTATAAACGGGAGCGTCAGTGATGAGAATCTTGTTAGCTGGAATGGTCGCGATGTTCTTGATGTTCCCCCTGCATGCAGCAGCGGGCTTCACATTCGATCAGGTGGTTCAGAAAGCGAAAAACTTAGCGGATAAACCCTATGAGGCCCCTCAACTTGTCCCAAAAATTATGCGGGAAATTTCCTATGAGGCGTACAAAGGGATCCGGTTTAATCCTGACCACAGTCTATGGAAAGAGAGCCAATCGAATTTTCAAGTCATGTTTCTTACTCCGGGGTTGCATTACACCCACCCGGTGACCCTCAACGTCATCGACGCCGAAGGTCTACGCCCGCTGGTTTTTAAGAAAACCGACTTTGTTTTTGCCGACCCCGAAATCGAAAAACGGGTGCCGGCCGACGTAGGGTTTGCCGGATTCAAGCTGACCTTTCCCTTGAAAAACAAAAATGAGCAAAATCAATTTTTGGTCTTCGCAGGGGCGAGTTATTTTCGGGGCGTCGGAAAGGAAAACGTGTTCGGGTTAGCAGGACGAGGCCTGGCCATTGATACGGGACTCCCCAGCGGTGAGGTATTTCCTTCATTCACGGAATTCTGGTTGGTACGCCCGTCTCCAGATGCCAAAGAGATGGTGGTTTATGGGTTACTGGACAGCATCAGTCTCACTGGAGCGTATCAATTTACCATTATTCCCGGCAGCCAGACGAAGATGAAGGTACGCACCAAACTCTTCCCCAGAAAACCTATTCAGTTATTGGGTGTTGCCCCGCTAACCAGCATGTTCTTGTATGGAGAGAATACCCCACGACCAATCGGTGAATGGCGACGGGAAGTCCATGATTCGGACGGATTGCAGATTCATGATGGCCTCACCCGTGAGTGGTTATGGCGCCCCCTGATGAATCCTGCGAACCTGGAAATGGATTTTTTCAGCACGGACAATGTCCAAGGATTCGGTTTACTGCAACGTGAGGAAAAATTTTCCGGCTACGAAGATCTAGGGGCGCATTATGAACAACGTCCAAGCGCCTGGATCGAACCACAGGGTGACTGGGGACAAGGAAAAGTGGTGCTCGTCCAACTGCCTACCCCCAATGAAACGCATGACAACATCGTCGCGTTTTGGACACCCGTAGCGCCCGTGACCCGTGAGACCCCTTTAGAAATGGCCTATGATGTGAATTTTGGGAAGGCCACTCTCTCACAAAATCCGTTGGGGACCGTGGTCAATACCTTTATCGGGGACGGCAATCGTATCGGGGGAGGAAATGTTCCGCAGGCGTATCGTATCATTATTGATTTTGCAGGTGGCCCACTGAGTAAAATGCCGCCCGATGCTCCCATCAGCGGCCAGGTCACGGTGTTGGACAATAGCGACATCCTGGAGCATTTTGTGGAATATCATGAACAGATACAAGGATGGCGATTGTCCATCCTGGCCAAACCTCAAGACAAAAAGCCGCTTCATTTGCGGGCATTTCTCAAAACAGATTCGGCAACCTTAACCGAAACCTGGACGTACCGCCTGCCAATGAATAACCACATTCTGTCACAAGAAAAAGAATAATGGCCCGATCGATTGCCGAACATACTCTCTCACGAGCTTGTGATTACCTGTCGGCAATGGGAGTAGAATTAACCCGCGAGGTCACACTGCGGGCTCTCACCCTGGTTGAGGCCGGACTGGCTTCAACGCAGGAAGATCCACTGCAATTTGTGATGACAAGAATCCATGACCACTTTGCCCTGCAGAATCCTCCTCTTCCAACCACCGCTCCACCGATCACACGCGGCAGCATGAGTTTTAAACCATGAAAATTCGTGAAGCCACAATAGCCGAAGCCCAGCATTCACTCGCCACCCCCAGACGAATAAGCTGGAGAATTGCCGCAGGACTCCGGCGTGCCCTGCTGACCATATTAGTCCTCATTCAATCATTAGTGGCCGCTTCGTATATGACGGCCATCCTTCCCTATCATGGGGGGAATTTCCTGGAGTTGGCGATTATTGCCCTGTTTTTTGTGCTATTCGTCTGGATTTCCGTTGGATTTTGGATTGGCATGTTCGGATTTGTCCTCCGGTGTTTCGGCGGTGATCGATTTTCCCCACTGGGACGCCATACCGCTGCAGAGTTAAGCACTCAACCTCTAGCACGGACAGCCGTGGTCATGCCGATCTACCACGAACCCATTCAGCGGACGTTCGGCGGGATCCGCGCAATGTATCGCTCATTGGAACAGACCGGGCAGATTGACCATTTTGATTTTTTCATTCTTTCCGACAGCCGCAATCCGGATGTGTGGTTGGCTGAACAAGCCGCCTGGCATCGGTTATGTACCGAATTGGGAGCGGGCGAACATCTGTTTTATCGTCGCCGGTCTCTGAATCAACATTATAAAAGTGGCAATATTGCCGACTTTCTTCGCCGCTGGGGTTCCGGCTATGAGTATATGATCGTCCTTGATGCAGATAGTCTCATGGGTGGATCCACCCTGGTCACGATGGTGCAACTCATGCAGGCTGAACCTCAAACAGGCATCCTGCAAACCAGCCCCACCTTAATCAATGCCCGTTCAATGTTTGCACGGGTCCAGCAATTCGCCAATCATATCTATGGCCCACTGTTTACGACAGGCCTTGCCTCCCTGCAGCTTGGGGAAGCAGTCTACTGGGGCCATAACGCCATTCTTCGCACCCAAGCGTTTATGAAACATGCCGGCCTGAAGCGGCTTCCCGGACCAGGACTTTTTCATGGCCCTATTCTCAGTCACGATTTTGTGGAAGCGTCATTTATGGGACGGGGCGGGTATGAAGTCTGGCTGGAACCGGAACTCTCTCACAGTTATGAAGAATCCCCTCCCACCCTTGTGGATGACCTGCAACGCGATAAACGCTGGGCCAAAGGAAATTTACAGCACATCTGGCTTATGCTGTTTGAACCCGGCCTGCGGCCTGCGCATCGCATGGCCTTTTTGAACGGGATTATGTCCTACCTGGCCTCCCCGTTGTGGTTGATCTTTTTGGTGTTAACCACGATCGAAGCCGCACGTCTGGTCCTATATCCCATCAATTACTTTCCGGAACCTCATAGTCTGTTTCCCCATTGGCCCGAATGGAATCCGGAATGGGCCATCATTTTGGCCAGCAGCACATTGTTTCTGCTCTTTCTGCCAAAAATTCTGTCCGTGATCGATGTCATCCGATGTCGACGGGGCAAACAGCACGGTGGCATCATTCGACTGTTGATCAGTATATTCTTGGAAATAGTGGTGTCCACCCTCCTGGCGCCCATTCGCATGCTAGCCCATAGCCGTTTTGTGTTGGAAGCACTGCTTAACACAACATTGCGGTGGGCCGGCCAGAATCGGACAGATGAAACCGGGTGGTCTGCTGCCATTTTAAATCAGGCACCCGGAACGCTGATTGCCGGATCCTGGGCCGCATTCGCTTTCTGGCTTGATCAGATGTTTTTTTTCTGGTCTCTCCCGGTCGCAGCACCACTCGTGTTTGCCGCACCCACCTCCGTCTTTCTCAGTCGGGTGGGACCAGGTGAACGACTGAAGCGCTGGGGATTCTTGCAAGTTCCTGAGGAACGTCATGGCTCACCGTTGTTGGATGATGTCTATGCCAGGACCTATCCTCAATTGGAGACGTACACTGAACGTTCTTCTTCCGCCATACAGGCTATCCTGGATCCGGTGCTAAACCAGGTACATCAAGCCATGGCTCATGCGCATCGAGGGGGCAAAAAACAGGAAATGATTCTTGCGCTCCGCAAACGATGCTTTGAACATGGCCCGCACGCCCTCACGCAAAAAGAACTCTGTCACCTGGTACGCGACCGGGCCAGTTTGCAATGGCTGCATGAGCAGGCCTGGCAGGCTCCGCCTGATTCCTATTGGGGCAAAGCCCTTCAGCATCATTTTCAACACTGAACAGATTTGACCAGCACCTCACCACCTCTGGACTATCCACCACCAGGGCATTTGCCTACCTCAGCACTGAGTCGATCCCCCACTAACCATTTCCGTCTAGTCTCAATTTCTTTTCTTTTTCGTCTCCACCTTGCATGGCCCAAATTCTTCCTCCACGCATCAGACTGGATTGCCCTACACTTTTCCGATAAGATCCCCCATTCCCTTACAACCGGGCGCGAGGAATGGCTACTGTGATGAGCGTTCATCAGAGATGAACCATTTCCTTGTTTCTTTCGACAAATAGACAAAAGCACACCGATATTCACTCATTCATGTCACGGAAGGAACCATCATGCGATTCCCTCAAATGCGACGATCTACAGCCCAAATGATAGGCCTGGCGGCGACGATATTCTGCTACACCAGTGCGCAGGCTAGTGATTTCCTGAACCACCAAACGATCCTATTAGAAAAGCCGGTTTACTTTACGACGGTCATTGGAGACGAGGCTCTACTCCAGCCAGGAAACTATGAGATCCTTCCCTTGGCTGACAGCCTGCAAGTGAGTTCCCAAGATGCAAAACCACCCATCCAATTGGCCATCACCTTGGACACACATGATCAGGACTTGCTTGAACCCGTGGCGGTCTCAGTTCCCGGCATACCGGGGGGAGATTCCTCTGACCGCCATGTGCTGGCACTGTTCCTACCCGGCGGGCTTGCCTATGAAACTGAAGGCACCTATAGCGGCATCCGCTCCCGCGCAATTGACCCACAATCCCTGATTACGGATCCCATGAAAATCTATCTGGAGCAACCGGTACATTTTGTTAGTCCTGATGGGAACGGCCTTGAGGTGCCGACTGGAACCTACACCGTGGAGACTGCGGGAGAAGGGATTCGGTTAATGACTCCTGAAAACGAGGAGGGCCTCATTTTGGAAGCTCAACAAGACACAAATGATGGAGCTCTGGACACCCCCGTAGCTCTGTCTTTACCAGGTGATGCCGAA
>JBATLR010000170.1:0-7455 GCA_049289415.1 Nitrospirales bacterium | reverse complement strand
TTACTACTCTTAGATATATCAGCAAAGGTAATGCCAGTTTTTGATCTGCCTCCCAAGGGTAATTTCTTCGATTTTCAGGGATAGGACCGCCAAAATTATCGAAATACCATTTATGCGAAGAGACATCCTGTCCAACGAAAGAAAACTTGTCCAAAATTTTTTCGAAAGCCTGGTGAGGATTGAGCGATATTCTTTTAATTAGTTTCAGGCGTTCGGATGGGAGGGAATAATTTCCGCTTGGATTCCAGATGGCTTGAACCTGGCTTTGCCATTCGGGTGCAAGGGCCGGTTGACACCAAGTAAGCGGGTCGAGCGGTTGTCGTGCTTGATGTCTGAGAGAGAGCAGAAGCTCTACACTTCTTCCGATGTCTGGTGTTGTAAGTATTGCGCGGCGGCATCCAAGGCCCGGCTGAAGAGTTCAGGCCCGGCCCAGGTTCGGGTATTCCGACTTTGATGGGCTTGTGCCCAGTCTAGTGCGAAGGGGAGAGGAATCAGTCGGACCGGGCCTTGGCAAGAATCCGCCCAAATTTTGCTTAGCACGGTTCCGATTCGAAAGGGAGCGGGAATCAAGTGAATGGGATTGCCGATCATGTCTTGGCACAATTCGGCAGGAGACGTGACGAGCAATTCCCGGCAGGCAGAGGGTCGCTGCTCATAGATGGAGCAGACGTCGTCCTCCAGAAATGGACAGGGCATCCGCAGGGCATAGTAGGCGCGATTGAGGGGTTCCAGTTCTTCATCAGTCACTTGATGGTCTGTCAACCCTAATCTTTCCAAGCCTTCCTCAAGGCCGGCTTCCCGCAAGGCTTTTCGAGCCGTCTCGAACCGGTTGCGTAGCCGTTCTTGTGTTGGAGGTGGGAGTGCATCAACCACCGACATAAGGGCAAAGGCTTCCGGTGGAGCGAGGGGAATCATCATGCGACAGCAGGCCGCACAGCCTTTGTGGCAGGAAATGGTGGCACCGGTCTGTGAGGTGTTGTCAATGGCCAGCTGGTGAGCTTGTTCTCCAAGGGATCGCATGAGGGGGATAATGTCGGTAATGGGAATGAATCCCGTAGGAACCGACACTGACGCCGTCAGATCTCCGGCAGGAGTGTGAATGTCCAGGTTGTACGATTCGTGAGGGCTAGAAGATTCCATGAGGCAATCTCTCGGAACGACACTCTGTTAAACAAATGAGACGAAACGTTGTTCGGCACCGGTTTCGACATTCTCAGGAGACCGGATTACGCAGAAATTGTAGAAGAAATCGTGGCAAAAAGAAATGCTGATCGTTCCTGGACAACCGTGGCCTGAATGAACAGGTTCCGGTGAGCGGCATGCTCGAGCCCATCTACCCTGGCCTGAGTACTCCTGAGCTTCCAGCCTCGAATGGAGGTACTGGATTGTTTTGGGTCTGGGCGTTTATCCGACCCGTGGGTTCTGCCTTCTCCGGCAATCACCAGAGAAGGCAGAGAGGACTGCCTGTTATTTCAGCCCGTGCTTAACGGGGAAGCTAATGGGGCTTCACCCTGGTCATGATTTTATCGGTCCAGGCTAACAAGATGGCCGAGCCTAAAAAGGTCAGATGGATAATGAGTTGCCATTGAATGTGTTCAATGGGCACATTGGCAATGTTGACGAAGGCTTTGAGTAAATGAATGCTGGAGATGCCAATCAACGAGGCTGCGAGTTTCACTTTGATCGTGCCCGGGTCAATATGGCTGAGCCAATCGGGTCGATCAGGATGACTCTCCAGACTTATTTTACTGACAAATGTCGCATAACCTCCGATGACGACCATGGTGAGCAGATTGGCCACCATGGTGATATCCACCAGGGTGAGGATTCCTAACATAAACACGGTTTCGGTGAGGTCCCCAATGTCGTGCACCATGTGCCATAGTTCGGTCAGGAATTTCCATGCATAGAGCACTTCAGCGAGGATCAATCCTCCATATAAGGGTGCTTGTATCCACCGGCTGGCAAAAATGCCCATTTCGAATACGTGTTCGATCCAATGGGGAATGTCTTCCGGTGGGGAACCGATAGGAGAATCCGGTGAAGTCGGGGATTGGGCCATAAAAACCTCCTTTGAAAAAATGATGAATCAACGCTTAAGGCTCTCCAGTTTATCTGGGAGCATGACCGTGTTCGGAACGCACGCGAATAATGCTCTTTAAACCTTAAAAGAGTGATCGTTGGCGCAGAATTTGATGTGAGAAAAAGGAAGGCACATCTTTCCAAGTTGATCAATGACTGTTGGTAGGGAAGAAATTTTATGAGTGAGGAGGAATGGTCAACATTAGTGCGAGGGGTGGGTGTGCACGAAATTGGAACTAAGGCATGAAATTGTGTTCTTGAATATGGTGGTCAGTTTGGCAAATATACTGGGAGCGTTTAAATCAGATCAAGTTTTTCTAAAATGGTCCACGGTGAGGAGTCCTACTTTCATCTCAGATGGCATCGGCCACCGACATATTAGACGGTGGCCGATGCACGTATACGCTCTCCCAAACGCCATGCCGGTTAACTTCCTTAGAAAACCAGCGTTATCGAGAACTGTAAGATGCGCCCGGTATCAAGTTTCTCTTTATCCTGAACCGTCAGTGACCATTTTCCCTTTGGATTTTTGCCGACGAATGCCAGGAGGTCCGGTGTCGTGGTGACATCATAGGTGGTGTGGATATTGTCTGTACCGCCTCCAATGCGATTGTGGAGCAGAATGGGCGATACCCCTGTTGAATTGGGGGGGACCAGCTTAATGATCAAATCACCGATATACGAATGCTCAATATCCACTCCGATCTTGATAGAGGTGAGCGGGGTGGTCTCGGCCACTTGAACATCGAGTCGTGAAGTTTGAAGATCGCGAATGGGAATGATGGCGGTGGAGGTATGAACGGTGGTGGGAGTCGGAATGGCCGGTGCAGCCAATTCTACCGCGCGTTTGGCATTGATCCTTCCATATCCATATAAGGTGCTATGGCCGTTGGTGTCATATTTGCCAGCACTTGGATCGATTTGATCACACGAGCGCTTGAGTAGATCTTTGACTTCATCCCATCGCAGGGAGGGGTTGCGAGCGAGAATGAGGGCGGCCACCCCTGCGACACCGGGACATGCGCTTGAGGTGCCGCCAAAATCGTTGACATAATTGCCTGCCGCATCGCCTCGACTGACCTGTCCGGGATTATATCCTGCTGATGCTGAGCGATCGGTGGTCCAGATTCCCGGGATGGGGAGAATGGTATCGTTGCTGGGAAAGGTACACCAAATAGCCTTGCCGAAATCACTATAGGCACTCCTTTTCCCTTTGGCGTGGCAGGCGGCCACGGCAATCACTTTTTCATAACTGGCATAACCATCGTTATCGACACTTTCGTTGCCGTTTCCGGCGGCCCAGGTAATCACACAGCCTTTTCCGTTTCGTCCATTCGCGACGGCCCAATCTATGGCAAGTCGGGTGGAATCCGGCAGGGGCACGACGGTGTGGTGGAGTGGGTCGCGTGGATCCCACCAGGCGCCATCCTCCGGCCCCCAGCTACAGGAAATAACATCCGCGCCATGTTGGGCGGCCCAGATAAAGGCATCAGCCTCGGCCTGTGAACCTAACGGGGATACATAACGGATGGCCATCAATCGGGCTTTGGGAGCGACCCCGGAGGCACCGTGAAAACCGTTGCCGGTGGCGACGCCTGCACAGGCGGTTCCATGATTATCCCGGCTGCCGGGTCGAGGGTCGTCAGTGGCCCCTGTCACGTCGCGAGGAGCGATAAGTTTTCCGGAACTGGCAAACTCTTCGTGATCAAGATCCATCCCGTCATCAATGATCGCAACCGTGATATTTTCTCCCTCACTGAGTGCCCAGGCGGCCTCCACGTTGGCATGGGCATCATAGACCGTTCCATCAATCGTGGTCTTTTTCAGGTGCCACTGTTGTGGAAATGCTGTGCGCCATCCCATTTGTCTGACAAGTTCGGGGTGGCAGAGCTCTACATGTTTATGCAGCAAGAGATTTTCCGCCATGGTAAATACCTCTTGCCCTGTGCCCTCTGGTGCTTCGACAAAAAAGGCATTGCGAGCATATTCCAACACCCGTTTGATTCCGAGTCCGGAGGCTTTTAAGATTTTTCGACAAGTGGATTCGGCCAGGTCATCATCAAATTTAGCAAAAAGATTTTCGGTGTACAGAACAGGTTGTTTTGATTGAGGATCGACTAGTACTCGTCCGGCAAATTGTACGTCTTTTACGGATTGTATGGTGGTGCGGATGGCTCCTCGCGCACTCGCGCGTCGAACGGTTTGGGGATAGCGAAAAATTTCTACGCCGGCATGTTGAAACCGGTGGACCGGCTCAAGATCGTCCAGGGCTTGCCGAGCTCGAAGCGACTGCGCTGCAGCTTCCAACGGTCGACGACTCTGAGTTCGCACGACGACGAGCTCTTCATCGGTTTTCAGCCTGAACGATTTCCCGTTTTGTCCTCCATAACGAAATGACAGCATGGGTGTTCTCCTTCTGTTTGACTACACAATGATGCTTGGACTTGCTTCGCATTCCTTCGTAGAATGGCTCATGGCTTTGAACGATCCCTTTTCGCACTTTCCTCTAAGGATGAGGGTAGAGGCCCAAGCGGTATCCCGTGTCTATGTTCGTGAATCTGACTGCTTTGCGGTCCATGGCCCGGTCCCTCCTGATTTTACTACGTCGGTGTTGTACTCTTTTGATGATCCGGTCATCAACGTGTGCCGAGGTGAGGTCCCGGCCTTGTCGGAGCTTCCTTTCAACTTGATAGTGACACCGGTCTATCGTCTTGAGCCCAATGGTCCGCAAGGAGTGCCGTCCGGCAATGTGTTTATTCGTTTCCGGTCCCGGGTTTCCGTCGAGGGTCGGCGGCAAGAATTAGAGGCGTGCGGCTTCTCAATTCGTGAATCACTTTCCTATGCACCTCATGCCGCATGGCTTCGGAGTCAGGATGGAAATATTGCCACGGCGCTTAATGGTATTGCAAAGTTGCGTGATCTAAACGATGTGGAACTGGTCGAACCGCAGATGTTGATGAGGCGGGTGCGGCGGTCATCCGACGGTCCCTCGTCGAATGCACCACCTTAAAGGGTTTCCTTCGAATGATCGTTTTGGTATCGGACGGTAAGGGAATCTTTAGTGAGAGCGATTCGTTGGCGGGCATGGTTGGTGATGTCGCCGAGCGCTTTTACCACCCAATTGTTCGATTGTAGAGCTCCGACGATTGTCACCGGAGTCCCTTCTTCAGCAAGATGAAAGACGGCATCCATATCTGCATTATGGAGGGCGACGCAGCCATTCGTCGTGCTGTTGCCATCAGGTTGTTGGCCATGAATTTCAATGAGGCCTCCGATGCCGCGGAGGGCCGACAAGCCTCCCTTGCTCTTGGCTTCCTGGAAGCGTCGACGATGTGCATTGGTTGGATAATTGAGTAAGAGGGCTTTATGGAATTTGGTGGATCCCGGTCCTTTCTTTTGCAGGATACGAAACTGGCCCTCCGGTGTCGCGCCATCTCCTTCCTGCAACTTGTCCTGAAGTCCTGAAAAGCCGAGATCAATAGAAAAACGGCGCAGCGGTTTTCCATTCCGATAGACTACGAGGTGGCGGGAGGCTTTAATGACAACGATAGCTGTGTCACCTGTTCTTGAAGACCAATCCAGGGTGTTGGTGACCCAATGGTTCCACTTGGCCAGTTGTGAGACGGTCCCATACCGTTCCATTTGGGAAATGGCTTGAGACTCGACGGGTACAAGAGATTCTCTTGCCTGTCTGAGGAGAAGATGAGCTTGCTTGCCGTTGTCTTGTGCGAGTCGAGAGACTGCCTGATTCAGTAATCCCTCCGTTACCGATAGAGTCCGTAGGTTTCGTCGAAGATCAAATATACTGGTTAATGCACGTAGACGGGTGACTTGGCGACGTTCCGACTCCAGGGCGGTTGTCAGTTGCTGGTGCCGGGTAAATTTTTGGTGTGTGGAGGCCTTAAGAAGGGTCGAGCCCTCTTGCAGCAGGTTTTGGTAGGTTGCTTGAAGCGTATAGGTGTCGGTGGTTGGCCACCAACGTGCTTGTTCTCTCCGCCATTGCGATCGAAGATCGATGATGTCCTGGTGAAATGCGCGATATCGTTCCGGGAAATAGGCTTCCGCCCCGTGGCTCCAAGCCTGGCGGTCGAGCGATTCAAGCTGAGATGGGAAGATTTCGGGAAGGCGATCTGCCTTCCACCAGGCAACGATCAGGAAAGAAAGCATGATGAGAGCTCCAGCCGCCAGCCAAACTGCTGGTCGTTTGACTGGTTGTCGGCCAGAGCCCCATCCTCGCATGAGTTAGGCCTTCTTGTGTTTTCCTGTCTTCTGAATGGCCTGCGCGACCTGTTCATTCACGCGGGCTGCTAAGGCTTGAACGGATTCGGCTTTAGCCTTGACACCTATAAAGTCTTCCATGGCCATAATGGCGTCAATTTCAGCAAATGTGGTTTCTGCGGCTTGAAGGTCGCCACGTAAGGCTTGCAGATCGGCCTGGGTTCCCTTGCCCGTTGGCGCTTGGGCCAACTGATTTTTGGCTTCCTCTAATGAGGTTTTGGCTAGTACCACGGCTCCTTCCGCCTCGGTTTTCACCAATTGCCTGCTTGCGATGGCTTCGGTTTTGGCTTTTTCGGCATCCGCTACGACCTTCACTAAGATGGCATTTGCCGCATCATAGTTGCGCGTCATGACAAATGTATCGTCTTGCGCTGCAATTTCTTCCTGGGCTTTTTGATATTCGTCCTCCGCAACACGCAAGGATTCAGGAGCATATTTCTCCGCATCGGCTTGCTTGGCAGCCTGAAGGGCTTGCAAGGCCGAGTCAGTCCCTTGAATGGGTTTTTCGGCGCAGGCCATAAGCATGGTGCCGAATAGCAATACGAGAGTCCCCGTTTTTAATGATTGAATCACGTTTCCCATGTTTGTCAATTTCCTCCTTTATAATTGAGAGAGAAGATTCCCTCCCCGTTGGTTATGGTTGTACGAGCCTGGCCCACGGTTGGTGAAAGGGGTGAATTCTCTGCCCTCGTTTACGAATCCCACTGACTTGTCTGGAAAGTACAGCGTTGGTTTATCTGCGGAATGTTTGGGTAAGACATTTCAGATACAAGAGGCGTGAGTTCTTTCGTTCCCTTCCTGTTTCCTGAGCGGCTTTTTCTTTAAGTATAGATTTAATGAGCAAAGAAGATGCCAAAGGATTGTGACCACAAAAGACGAGGATGAGAAGTATGAACAGCTAAAAGACCTATTTTTGCATGCAAAATCAGGAAAAAGTCTGAACCATGCGTGAGTACCCATGGACATCATGTCTGAGAAAAGAAACTTTGTCCGTGAATTTCTTTAAAGAAGTCAGTAAACGAAGCACCAAATAATTGCCAGGACGCACAAAAGCTTTGTGGGCGGTGTGATGTTGGTTGAGGGAGAGGTCCAACG
>JBATLR010000169.1:0-2237 GCA_049289415.1 Nitrospirales bacterium | reverse complement strand
GTACAGAAGGAGGCCCTGGAAACCAAAACGACTCAGACGGAGGCAATTGAGGGGGATCGTCAAGTTAGAGCCAAAACGGAAAGCGGCGCGAGAGAAAGCGGTCAAGTAATAAGGCGCCAAAGAGCACATGAACAAGTAACTCAATCCCCACCAGCACCTTCAGCATTGATCCAGCCTAAGGTCGGGCGCTCCGGTCAGCCCTTTTCGGTTCCTGCGTCGCCTGACGTGCCGATGGCGGATAAGGTCCCGCACGCCACAGCCCCTGGCAGAATAGCCGACCAAGCTATGGATGAGGCAACTCAATTACCTCCAAGCGCCCAGGAACTGTTTTATGCCGCGAGTGGATCGTTAGTCGATGAAGTGATTGGCGATAAAAGCGATAACGATAAGGTGGAGCAGGGATCTGGCCAAGCGCTTCGCGGGACGCTCTCCAGAACCATGAAACCCTCTTCCAAGGAGAAGCCCTTGTCCTTCCCGTTGGAGCGAGATGTGGCAGGGGGTGCAGCTATTTCAACTGTCAGAGGACTCCGATACAGCTTTGTTCAGCAAACGAAAGAGGGCAAAGATGAGGAGGTGGAAATCCGGCAGGTCACCGGAAATTGGTCGGAAATTCGGTTGGCCCTGGAATCGAACGTGTCCGGCTATCTTTATGTGCTGGCCCCGTTGGGTAATGGCAAGTGGCAGAATCTGATGCCCATGGAATCCGACAAGACGGGACAGACTAAAGAGGGGATCAAAGTGCAATCATTCCACCGAGTGGAATTTCCACTTGGTCAGTTGACTAACGCGCTAGGAAAGCCTGTTGTTACTGCAATAACAGTGTTGGTTTCACCCAAACCGCTCGATGATCTTGGCCAATGGCTTGGGGATAAAGCTGACATATCTGAGGTCCTCATTGAATGGGATGAAAGCGCAGTTTTTGTCATACAGCCTGCATTAGTAAAAGAAAATCCGCTTTATGTGTGGATTTCCTTAGTGAAACCGTAATGATACGAATGGAACTTTGGTACTTCGGTATCTGATATTTGCCTGCAATGCCGTCCATCTTATAAACCGGGTTGTTCCCAGCTTTTCCTTGAGACAATACGTTATATACTTTAAACAAAGGGCATTTTAAATAGTGAAAGAAGAATTCCCAGAACTACTAAGGTGGATATAAATAAAAATGTACGGGCAAAAATCCGATTTAAAGAGGTCTGATGTTTGGCAATTGGCCCAAAGGCCTCAGTTCTGAGCCATAGGAATATTGAAATATGTGCGAGAGAACCACAACCCAGGAATAGATGGTTTTTCCCGCTAAAAAGAAAAACGAACGCCAATATTGCAGAAATTCCAAAAGTGAGAATAAGGAAATGGCGCAACTGACAGAGCAAGGTTATTGCCGTGGTCATATATTTGGAAATTTCTCCCATGGTTCCTCTACTTTCGGTATTTCTTGAGTTTCCTGAAAGGATTCTAAAAGTCCTGCCATACCCTCCTGTGTAGCGGCATGGGGCCGTTGCACATAAGGAGGTAGAACATGCAAGCTGTACATGCGAGGAAACGATGGTGGGGCTTGGTGGTTGGAGGAGGGCTGGCCGTGTTGCTGGCTCTTCTAGTAGGAGTGGGATTTTTCGGTACGGGAGCTACCATTCCTGCCCCGGTAGCCTATGCTGAGACGAATCGCAATGATGGATGGGTTAGTGGAGATCAATCCGGAAGCCTGGTGGGGCTGGATCCGGAAGGAAAGTTCACCCAAGCCTTTCCCCTCAAGCATACGGATGTGTCCATACAGGTCAGCGGGCCGCTCGCTCGGGCTCAGGTCACCCAGCAGTTCGAAAATCCCTATCCCGATAAGATTGAAGCTGTCTACACCTTTCCCCTCCCACAGTATGCGGCGGTGGATGCGATGACGCTTACGGTTGGAGACCGGGTGGTGAAAGGGACGATAAAAAGGCGAGAAGAGGCGAGAGCCATTTATGAAGCGGCGAAACGGCGAGGCAATGTGGCGGGGCTCTTGGATCAGGAACGGCCAAATATTTTCACACAGTCGGTCGCGAATATTCTGCCGGGGGAGAAGATTACGGTGACGATCAGTTACGTGGAGACGCTGTCCTATGACGATGGAATCTATTCGGTGGTGTTTCCGATGGTGGTTGGTCCCCGCTACATTCCAGGACAACCCACAGCCAAGGTCCCATCGCTCGGCGAGGGGTGGGCCTATGACACCGATCAAGTCCCGGATGCCTCCCATATCA
>JBATLR010000168.1:0-11213 GCA_049289415.1 Nitrospirales bacterium | reverse complement strand
CGCAATAGTTGGCCTTCCCGATTGGGGTATAGCAGGCCTGCCCATTCGGACAGTCGCCGTCCCCCTTACACACACATTGGTCTTGTTGACACTTGTCCGAGGCACATTGACTGTTCTTGGAACAAGTGGCTCCGAGAGGCTTACTCGTACTTGCGCAATAGTTGGCTTTCCCGATTGGGGTATAACAGGCTTGCCCATTGGGACAGTCGCCGTCACTCTTACACACACATGTATCTTTTTCGCACTTGCCGGATGTGCATTCCTTGTCTTTAAAGCACTGATCGCCGACGACGACTGTTCCCAGGAAACCACATTTCCCGATCGGCTCACCGTAACACGTGAGGTCGGAGGCACAGACATCGTTCCGGCTACAGGTTTCATTACGTTTCTTGCCTGACTTACACTTGTTAATCCCAATTGTCGCGACAGGGCCTTTGTCACAGTATTGACTCTCAGCACAATCCTCGTCTTCGCTACATGTTGGTTTAAGGGGTTGCCCTGATTCGTTGCTAACCCCAAAAGCAATTTTAAACGCTTTGACCACCGCACTATTGAGAGTGCCTGCTCCGTAGACTTCCTTATTTCTTGCCCATGTATACTTGCCGTTGACGAGCACGACAATGCCCACCTGCTTATCCCTATGCGCATAAAAATTAGTAGCAAACCCTTGGTGTTTGCCTCCGTGGGAAAACTCCGCACCATTTAGACCCACTCCGAGTCCATACTCAGCAGGAGGCACCTTTGTCAGAACCTCATCAATATCAGCCTTCGGTATGATCTGCATACCCGCTCTTCCCTCAAGATACTCTGCTCCACCATTAAGCATCAGCGAGACTAATCGCGCGTAATCTACAGGATGGCACAGCAATCCACCTGCAGCTTTGAGTTCAGAAACCTGGACATCATACAGACATACACCTCGGCTACACCCACGAGCCAAATGAACCATGTCGGAACTGCCATCCTCAAAAGTGCTGTCATTCATGCCATAGGGCTCAAGAACATTCTGGTGAAGATAGGTCTCGAAACGTTTATCGGTGGCGATCTCGAGTATGGCTTCTGCCACCGTATACCCACCTCCAGAATAGTCATATTTCGTTCCTGGTTCATAGATGGGTTTGACAGCATCATGCGCAAGGTTTCGACCAAGAATGACACCCTGAAGAGGATCGCTGGAGGGAAGCCATGGCTTATTCCCGATTCCATGTGTGTCCAAACCTGCCGTATGGCTCAGCAAACGTCGGGGCGTAATGTCATCAGGCCAGGACTTGTGATCTTTGAAAACCTTGTCGACCCATTTTGTGATAATGGTGTCAGGATGTTTCTTATTGAAATCCGTGACGCTCTCATCGAGGCTAAGTTCCCCTCGCCGCGAAGCTGCAGCAAAGCCCAGGGATGACACCATCTTGCTCGTCGAGGCACATTGGTAGATCGTATCTGCAGTAGTCTTTTCCTTCTTTTTCTGGTTACGGTCTCCATACCATTTATGAATGACTGGCTTACCCTTATAGATAATGGCAAGCGACATGCCTGCCACATCGTTTTTCTCCACGGCCTTGCTAATTGTGTAGGGATCTTTTTCATACAAAAAGATGGATTTTTCCATTTGTTTGAAGAGGACATCCGCCTCGTCATTTGGAACCACTTCGTAGGCGGCCACGTTGGCACTCATGACGAGGAGTAGACCAATAAGAGTCAACAAGGCATTCATGTATTTCATGCATCTCCCATTTTTATTCGATCATTTCCGGGCCTTATGCAGAGGCTCGGTACAGCTTTTTTACTTGCAGATCTTAAGAGTCACGCAACCGTAAAACTGTGCAGCCCATCACAATCCCGAAAATTTTACTTTTTGCCCTTTAGAAACATTTTTCTATTCGCGTACATTCCCGTCACTTGCGAGTAGCGGCTCAATGATTCTTGAGAAGGCTGACAGAGGTTTAGTCCCACTCACTTCTTTGGCATCTGTGAGTTGCCCGTTTTCTACTCGTCCAATAAAAAACGTCGGGGTTCCGTTCACCCCAATCTCTTGACCGTAAACCACGTCGGCATCAACTTTTTGTACTTGTTCTTGGCTGTTTACACATGATTCAAACTGATCCATGTTGAGTCCCAAAGACTGGGCCAATTTTTGATATAAGCCATCCCCAAGCTCGGATTGATTGGAAAAAAGCTGATGGTTCATCTGCCAATACGCATCCTGTTCACCTGCACAATTCGCAGCAATAGCCGCCCCTTTTGCATAGGCATGAAAGTCTAACGGGAAATCTCGAAGGACGTATTGCACTTTTCCTGTGTCGATATATTCTTTTTTCAGGTTTTCAAATGTTTCTGAATGATATTTAGCACAATAGGGACATTGATAATCTGTAAACTCGACAATGGCAACTTTCGCTTGCTGACTACCAAGGGTAGGATCATCTTTCTTGAGTTCAACATTGCCAATGACAGAAGGAAGTGGATCAGCAGCACGGGGAAGATTGGAGTTTTCCTTTAATTCGCTCACCAATTTACGAAATTCTGCAAGTTCTTTCCGAACATCCCTCAGTTCGTTTTGAATTTCGATGAGTTGCCGTAGAATAAAAACATCTGTTGTGTCATCAGAGGAAGGAATCGGAGGTTCCTGAGCAAAGAGCAGGATGGGCAAGACCAGAATGGATCCTAATAACCCTCCACCCATCCGCCAAGTGAAATATCTCGTGGAATTATTGTGTAGTTTTGACATAGGTCCTCACTTTCAAGTGAGAAACCTTACTACTCTTTTTAAATAAAATAAAGAATACTGCAAAAATAATGGAACCCTATGAGACATTGAATGAAATGGCTGAAGATATTGGGTATAATTGGTGCCCCACTACTTAATACGTTCAGATATTTCCCTGCCTTTTCAGGGCCTTCACCTAATAGTTCTAGTGATTCCCCGCTAAAGCAGCACGCAAATTCTTGGGAAAGTAAGGGAAATGTTGGTTTGGGGGGATTTTGGGAAGAAGTTGCTGAAACTCCGGCAATTCCATGTTCTATTCAGGACACACCTATCCACTCAGTTCATGGAAAGCGATTACACTAATTAAGAAAATGAGGCGTCGTTAAGAATGAATAGGGCTAGGCATGTAGAACGTTTCTGACGGCTTCCCCTATTTCTGCTGGATTTTTGACAACAGTCACACCGGCAGCTTCTAAGGCAGCCATTTTATCAGCCGCGGTACCTTTTCCTCCGGTGATAATGGCGCCGGCATGACCCATCCGTCTTCCGGGAGGTGCCGTAATTCCGGCAATGAAACTCACGACCGGCTTGGTCATCTCTTTTTTAATATAGGCCGCAGCCCGTTCCTCGGCATCGCCACCAATTTCCCCAATCATCACGACTGCTTCCGTTTCGTCGTCTTCCTGGAACATGTGCAACAAATCGATATACCCGGTTCCGATGAGGGGATCGCCACCGATGCCGACGCAGGTCGTTTCGCCAAGACCTAAATTCGTCAGCTGATTGACGGCTTCGTAGGTTAAGGTGCCACTTCTTGAAATCACGCCGACCCGCCCTTTTTTATGAATGAATCCTGGCATGATCCCGATCTTGCACTCCTCGGCCGTTATAATTCCTGGACAATTTGGGCCAATCAGACGCGTGGTCTTCCCATAAAGCGCCCGCTGGACCCGAACCATATCATTGACAGGAATCCCCTCTGTAATGCAGATGATCAGCCATATGCCGGCATCGGCGGCTTCTAAAATTGCATCGGCGGCAAAGGGAGGTGGCACAAAGATCAATGAGGTGGTGGCTTCAGTCTTCTTGACGGCTTCGCGAACGGTATGAAACACCGGGATGCCTTCTACTTCCTGACCGGCTTTCCCAGGCGTCACGCCGGCCACGACCTGCGTTCCGTACGCCTTGCACTGGGTCGCGTGAAATGACCCTTCTTTGCCGGTGATTCCTTGAACGACAACCCGGGTATTCTTATTGACCAAAATGCTCATGCCACATCACCTTTCACCAATCAAGGAGAATATTTCCACGACCAGGTTAACTATTTCTTTTTTCTGAGAGCGACAATACGTTGAGCGGCTTCCCAGAGGTCAGCGACCCCTTCCACCTTCAAACCTGATTCGGCTAGAAGCTTTCGGCCTTCTTCCGCATTGGTTCCTTGAAGTCGAACAACAACAGGAAGCTTGATGCCGACTTCTTTCGCCGCATCAATCACTCCATGGGCAATACGCTCGCAACGCACAATCCCGCCGAATATATTAATGAATATGCCCTTGACCTTTTTATCTTTCAACAGAATGCGAAATCCGGCTGCGACCGTCTCTTTAGTCGCCCCACCGCCAACATCTAAAAAATTCGCAGGTTCGGACCCCGCCAATTTAATGACGTCCATGGTTGCCATTGCCAAACCCGCCCCATTGACCATGCAACCGATGTCTCCATCCAGTTTGACATAATTCAGATTATTGCTACCGGCTTCAATCTCCAACGGTTCTTCTTCGTGCAGATCTCTGAACTTTTGAATATCAGGATGTTTAAATAGGGCACTGTCATCAATTGAGACTTTTCCATCCAACGCGACCAGACGCTTATCCGTGGTAATGACCAATGGATTTATTTCCACGAGCGATGCGTTTTTTTCCATGAACAGGCGGTACAGGTTTTCCAACATTTGAAAAAACGGCTTCACCACCGCGGGCTCAAGCTCTGGAAGTCCCAAGCCGAAGGCCAGATTTCTTCCATTGTACCCTTGGAATCCCACCGCCGGATCAATGGACTCTTTCAGCAATTTGTCCGGTGTATGTTCGGCCACTTCCTCAATGTCCATGCCACCTTCCGTACTGGCAATAAACGTCGGAAAGCCTGACTCACGGTCTACCAATAAACTCAAATACAATTCCTTAGCAATCCCTGCACCTTCTTCAATCAGTAGGCGCCGAACTTTTCGGCCCTTGGGACCTGTCTGATGGGTGACCAGAGTTTTCCCGAGAATTTCCTTAGCCAGTTCCGGCACTTCAATTTTATTTTTGGTTAATTTGACCCCGCCGGCTTTGCCACGCCCACCCGCATGAATCTGCGCTTTCACCACAAATACGGGGGTATCAAGAACTGAAGCCCACTTTTCAGCTGCTTTGACGTTTTTAATTTCCTTGCCTTTGGGTACAGGAATCCCAAACTGCGCAAAGAGCTGTTTGGCTTGAAACTCGTGAATATTCATAAATCCTCTTCGTAGGTTCTACAGCTCAAATCGGAATATTCGGCGATGACAATATCCCGTTTGGTGATCAATCGACTTGATAATTACTTGTTGGTGTAAGCCGGCAAGACCATAGGTGAAATGATGCCACCGGACACATGATGCCGTTTGGCTTCGGCTCGAAATCGCTTCAGATGGTCTAAGGTCAACGAGCTTTTCGGCAGAGACTTGGACCGCTCTGCAGCCAGAATACCTGTTCGCTTGCCAAACACCATTAAGTCCAACAAAGAATTCCCCATGAGCCGGTTTCGCCCATGTAATCCGCCGGAGGCCTCTCCCGCCACGAATAAATTGGCCACAGGCGTTTCTCCATTCACATCAATCTTGACGCCCCCGTTTTGGTAATGCAGCGTGGGGTAGATCAGAACCGGATCTTTCCGGATATCGACCTGATAGCGCTCATACTGCCGAACCATCGCGGGAAAATGTTTGTCCAAAGTTCCCGGTCCATGCTCCACATCTAACAACGGCGTATCCAGCCAGACGCCTACCCTTCCTGATGGTGTTCGAACGCCTCGCCCCTCTTCACATTCCCGAATGATCGACGAGGACACAACATCACGGGTATCCAATTCATTCACAAAGCGCTCGCCCTTCCCATTCACCAAATGGCCGCCTTCAGAGCGAATGCCTTCTGTCACCAGCGCACCGACTAATTGCTCAGGATACACCCCACCTGAAGGATGATATTGAAAGGTATCGATTTGAACGAGAGGCACCCCGAGGCGATAGGCCAGAACCAGGGCATCACCTGTCGCCCCGAAATGATTGCTGGTTGGAAATCCCTGAATGTGCAACCGGCCAATTCCGCCTGTTGCCAGGATCACTGTTTTAGCGGCAACGACAATGAACCGATTGTTGTCTAAGTCTTTCAGCACCGCTCCCGTGCAGGCCCCATCGGCATCGCTTAACAATTCCACCGCAGCGACAAATTCCAACAACGGAACCTTCTGGTTCAGCACTTCGTCTTTCAACACTCGCATGATTTCCAAACCGGTGTAATCGGAGCAGGTTAACAGCCTGGCCTTTGAGCTTCCTCCCCCTTTTTTCACATGCAGATTTCCATCAGCATCCCGATCGAATAAGACACCCAATTCCAACAGCCATTTCGCAATAGACGGTCCCTCTTCCACCATGACCTTTAACAACTGGTGGTCATTTTTCATGTGCCCGCCCTTTAAGGTGTCCAAGAAATGCTGGACAGGCGAATCGTCCGAGCCAACGGCAATTTGCATCCCCCCTTGGGCCATGACCGAGTTGGAATCCCCCAGGCGCAACTTGGTGGCCAGTAACACATTGGCTCCCTGGGCATGGGCATGGAGCGCCGACGCGCACCCTGCCCCTCCTCCACCAACGACCAGGACATCCACGGTGTAATCCGGAGTGAGACTAAGATCGGCCGGAACCGGGCTCTCCCCTTCCAACAGAGTCGCCACTTCGGTCACGGTTGATTGACCGGCATTCGGCCCAAAAATAATCGGCCGGTAGGCATGAGCCCGATGATCAGGATGGTATTTCTTGATAAGGCTATCCCGTTCGGCTGGAGAAAGCTTGGGAAAACTTTTAGACCGACGGGCGTCTCGGGTTTGATGAACTAAATTTCTCTGATCGGTAAGTTCCATGAGAAAAGCAAGAAAAACTGGTTAGGTTGTGGCGGCGGAGGTATTTTGTAATTCCTCATCGGACAACTTGAGGATACGATCCCATTCCTGCTGAAAATGTCCATCGGTAATCTCTTGAATACGTTTCGATAGGCCTTCAGGTTTTTCGGTGAAATGCACGCCTTGAGCCCGACTGGCATAGAGCGCGACAAGATTGGGAGCAATATCAGCGATACAGACGGGCGCGCACATTCCACACATAACACAATCCATGAACATTTCAGATACCGCTTTAAAATCGCCAAACACCGCTTTCCACACCCCTTCCCGCACATCAATATGTTGCGGGCAGGCTTCTGTGCAGGCATTACAGTTCCGACATAAGGGGGCTTCAGGATAAAGCGTAAACAAATCCTGCTTAGGGTCTTTGAGCTCAAGAAGGTTGTAAGTCGCTTTTCTCGCCGGAAAAGCCGGCATAAACGAAAAGGACATGCCATCCTCGACTGCCATCGAACAGGCCAAACAGGTTTTGACCTTGGGATCGTCTTTCGTACGGTAATAGGTCGCACAGGCTCCACAGAACCCGCCTAAGCATCCAACTCCACGAATCACATCCTGCCCTGCATACCACAAAGCCTTGATCAGGGTAATACCGGCGGGAACCTGGAACGGCTTCCCTTCAATCTCCACGGTAACCATCTTGGGTTGGAGACTCTCTTCTTGATCCAGAGTATTTTTTTTATCCAATGTGTCAGGCATAGCTCAGAGATAGTACCTTATACGATTCACAAATTTCTCGTCGTGCGTTTCAACCACCCGGCCCACTTAAATGGGTATTAATTTAACGCATTCAATGCGGAACCAGCCTTAAACCACGTGATCTGTTGTTCGGTCATACTATGATTGGCTTGAATGACCACTTCCTGACCATTTTTCTTGTGAAGGACGACCTGAACCGGTTTGCCTGGCGCAAGTCCACTTAACCCTTTCACACTGATACGGTCATCTTGTTCAATTTGGTCATAATCTTTCGGATTCGCAAACGTCAGCGGAAGAATGCCTTGCTTCTTGAGATTGGTCTCATGAATACGAGCAAAACTTTTTGTCAGAACTGCTTGGACACCCAAAAATCTTGGAGACATCGCCGCATGCTCACGGCTGCTTCCTTCACCATAGTTTTCATCTCCCACCACAAACGACCCCAAACCTTTTTCTTTATACCTTCGGGCAATTTGCGCAAGAGTCAATCCTGACTCTCCGGTTAAGACATCATTGCCTTTTCCCGCCTCGTCTGAAAAGGCATTGTTGGCTCCAAGAAACATGTTGTCACTGATCTTGTCCAAATGTCCCCGGAACTTGAGCCACGGACCGGCTGGAGAGATATGATCCGTTGTGGTTTTTCCTTTGGTTTTAATTAATAGTGGCAACTTTTCAAAATCTTTTCCATCCCATTTTGGGAAAGGCTTTAATAATTGCAATCGCTCGCTGGTAGGAGGAATGTCCACTTGAAGCTTGGAACCATCCTCAGCAGGTTCGACCAAGCCTTCTTCCCCTTTAGCAAAACCCTTGGCCGGCAATTCATCTCCCTGAGGCGCCTCAAATTTGAAGTCTTTCCCATCTGCAGTTTTCAAGGTCCCCTTAATCGGATCAAAGCCCAGATCACCTGAAAACGCATAAGCCGTGACCACTTCAGGGCTGGCCAGGAAGGATAACGTCTCACTCACCCCATCATTCCGCCCAGGAAAGTTTCGGTTAAACGTACTGACAATAGAGTCGGCTTTGCCTTTCACGGCATCCGCTCGTTTCCATTGACCAATGCAGGGTCCACAGGCATTTGCGAGGACGGTGGCCCCCATACTTTCAAAGGTCTCCAAAAATCCTTCGCGCTTCATGGTGTGGTAAATCCGTTCTGATCCCGGGCTAACCAGAAAGGCCGTTTTGGCTTTAAGCCCAGCTTGTAACCCTTGCTTGGCAATATGCGCCGCGCGACCGATATCTTCATATGAAGAATTCGTACAGCTTCCGACTAATGTCGCTTTTAATTGAACGGGATAACCTTTTTCTTTGGCTTCCGCTGCCATCTTTGAAATTGGCCGCGCCAAATCAGGGGTATGCGGTCCCACAACATGCGGCTCAAGAGTGGACAGATCAATTTCGACGATTTCATCAAAGTATTTTTCCGGAGACTGATAGACCTCAGGGTCCGCAACCAACATGCTCCGATTGGCAGCTGCCAATTTGGCAATGTCAGCCCGCTCCGTGATATTCAAGTATGCCACCATTTTTTCATCGAACGGGAAAATAGAAGTCGTGGCACCAAGCTCAGCTCCCATATTGGTAATCGTGCCTTTACCTGTCGCACTGATGGTTTCCGCGCCAGGGCCAAAATACTCCACAATCTTATTGGTTCCACCCTTCACCGTCAGAAGGCCACAAATATACAAAATGACATCTTTTGGCGAAGCCCAGCCATTCAGCTTTCCAGTTAACTTCACGCCGATTAGTTTAGGATGGAGGACCTCCCATGGGAGACCCGCCATCACTTCACCCGCATCGGCTCCACCGACACCGATCGCCAACATTCCCAACCCGCCGCCGTTTGGCGTGTGTGAATCGGTTCCGATGATCAATCCGCCAGGAAATGCATAATTTTCCAACACCACCTGATGGATGATCCCAGCCCCAGGCTTCCAGAATCCGATCCCATATTTTTTCGCGGCCGAGGCGAGAAAATTATAGACTTCCCTGTTTTCATCACATGCGCGCAGAAGATCCTTTTCCGATCCGACTTCAGCCCTGATCAAGTGATCGCAATGGATAGTACTCGGAACAGCGACTTTATCTTTCCCCGCTTGCATAAACTGCAACATGGCCATTTGGGCCGTCGCATCCTGCATCGCGACCCTATCGGGACGAAGAGCCAACATGGCCTTTCCACGTTCCCAGACTTGTGTATCGAAATCATCGGCATGGCTGACCAGGATTTTTTCTGTCAGCGTGAGAGGTCGCCCAAATTTTTTGCGAGCTTTGTCCACAATTCCCGGCATTGAAGCATACAGTTTTTCGACCATTTCTAGGGACATAGCACTATCTCCTGGGTTCAGTTCAACATGGATAAGATTGATAAGATTCAACCAAAAAAGTCCACTCACACCCTCATTACTTTAACGGTGGCACCTCGCGACGCTTCGGGGATGCATAATTTACCAGATAGTCAAATAATCGGATGAGCCGACTCCCTTGCCGCTTTTGATCCGTCCAATGTCCAATCATTCCGATGGTTCGCGACAAAATGAAGAAGCCATTGAGGCTATCAACGGGAAAACCGATATCGACTAACACCGCCGCCATGGTTCCATCGACGTTGAGAATGAGATTATCTTTTTTGACAGCGGTAATTTTTTCGACTTCCAATGCAAAATCCAAGTGCGGAGTGGCCATGTTCAAACTTTTCACATACCCAACCAACTCCTTCACCCGCTTATCCGGATTTTTTAAGCTTTTGACTCTATGACCGATTCCCGGAACCGGTCCCACATTTTTCTTCATGTAGACAAGGAAATCATCGACCGTAAGCTTGTTGTCGATCGCGTATTTAAACCATCGCCCCGCGTCCGTCACCGCTCCACCAAAGCGCGGACCGATCATAATCATACCGGCCGCGACCGCTTGAGATAATCCGATTCCAGCACACGCGGCGATAATCGTCGTCAAGGCTCCACTCACACACGGGCCATGATCGGCCGACAGCATGATAATTCGTTTGATGATTTCGGCTTCTTGTTTGGAGACAAGGCGATTGTCCCAGAGCAAGCCGATAATATGGGGGATGTCATATCCGTTATTGATCAGTTCAGAAGCCGGATAACCTTGATAAAGCGGTTCGTCACCCCGGTCGTCACTGATTGTGGAACGAATCAGCGGCGTCACCAGCACTTCCCCTTCCTTCATGCTCTCTTGAACCGTTTTGGGAAGCCTTGGCATGTCGGCTGGAGACAATTCGGGTATGGGCTTGACCTGTCCGCTCTTAAGTAACTCTTCGTGGGTGGCCTTGATAGCCGGCCCCAGAGCTCCAAAGGTATCCGGCACAATCGCGCCGGCCTTTTTCAGGGCTTCAGACTTTGCTCGCGCAGACCCCTCTCCCTTCAATCCTTCTTTCGCCCCGGCATGCCCGAATTTCATACCCTTTGGAAGACTCTCTTGACAGAACCCTGATACGACCGCGAGTAATTTAATCCGTCGTTTCTTGGCCCCGTACCATTCGGCGGCCCGTTCTTCCAAATCTCCACCCATTTCCCCGACAATGACCACCGCTTTGGTTTGCGGATCCTTTTCAAACATTTCCAGGTAGCTGACATAGTCGGTTCCAGGG
>JBATLR010000167.1:0-14710 GCA_049289415.1 Nitrospirales bacterium | reverse complement strand
AAATCAGCCAGAGTTGACACCGGCAGTATTAGAAGGATTGCGTGCCCAAGATGCCAGCAAACAGTATATGAATGCCGAAAGCTTTGCGCGGCTCGTCGATTTTGTCCCCGACCTGGCGGCAACAACGAATAATCAAATCGCGGCCATGAGTATCATGAACAATGAAGGATCGCTTTCAGAGCGTTTCGAGTACATTTTACGCATGAGCCAGATCATGGAAACCAAATTAGATGAAAAAACAAAAGAAAAAATTGAAAAATTCAGAGGGCTGCTCTCGACGACGAGGGTCAAAAAGAATCTTGTGACTGATGAAGAGGTCGAGGTCTCAGAACCCAGTGCCTTAGTGAATCTGTATAACCAGAAGCTGACTGAATATGAGGCGGCCGCATTGGCATATAACGGTGCCCGCATCGATGCCCTGACGGCCGACAATGTCAAAGCGGTTCATTATTGGGGGATGAACGCCAACATTCTGCGCAATAGGGTCAAAGCAGCTATGGGAGATTGGGTCAGCAATGGGTACAAAAATGATTATGAAGGCATTAATGCCTTTATTGACCAGGTTATGAGACGGGATATGGCACTGCTGAAAGCCCAATATCAGGATGATTTGGAAAAGGCCAGAATCACCGGGATGTCATCCGGCAGCGATTTTTTCTATACCTCGCTCGTGCCCAGCAACCCCATGCAGGCGGCAGGATGGACGAACTTTAGTTTCCAATCTTCGGATTATAATAATTCCTCCAATTCCAGTTACCAAATGAAACGGTCTAAGACAAGTGCCGGAGGGGGATGGTTAGGCATTTTCGGCGGTGGCGGGTCTGCCAGCAATGCCAGTGGACAATCGGAATCGAAAGTCACGTTTGACAGCAACCAATTTTATATGAATTTTTCGATTACCCAATGCCAAATTGTTCGGCCTTGGTTTAAAACAAGTTTTATTAATAGTAAGTTGTGGCGCTTTGACCAAAATAATCCCGAATCATCAAAGCACATAGTCAGTGACGGCGGCAAACCTGCCACAGGACTCTGCCCAGCCTATCCCACTGCAATCATTTTCATCAAAGATCTCGTGATTGGCTTTCGGAATAGCAGTGGATTTTCAGAGGCCGCACAAAGTTGGGAACGATCGTCCGCGAGTGGTGGTGGCGCCGTGCATTTTGGGCCATTTCATTTCGGTGGCTCACATGGCCGTAGTTCTGCCAGTGGAGAACGTTCCTCAAAATTCCACTACGATTCGGAAAAACAAGAAATGAGAGTGCCGGGTCATCAAATTATTGGATTCAAATGCCATGTGTTCCCAAAGAGCCCTGATCCGTTAAGCGAAATCACTGATTGGATTTAACGCTCGAAGGAGCCCCGCCTCAAAATTGAAAGTGGGGCGGGGCTTCCAGGGGAATAGGACATTCGACCAACATAACTACTTGATGAGGTAATACATGGCTATCGACTCCATCGTGCAATTGGCCTTGATGTCCAAGGCCAAAAAGGTCTTTGAAAAGGAAGGAACGTTTCTGAGTTTTCCTGTGACACCGTTGGCCTATACAAAAGAGGATTTGGATTTCTTTTCACAGGAAACCGGGAGTGATCTTCTCAAGAGCAAGGCCAATCTGGCCGCGTTTTCAACGCTCGTGAATCTGATTCCTCATGATGAGGCCTGGTTACCCACTGATGCACGCTTTTTGTGGAATGAGTTGGAATATGTTCTGAGAGAAGGCACGCTTGCTTCTTCGACTCGTACACCGGAGGAAGAAGTGGCGTATCAGGAGGCATTGAGTTTATTGAAAGTCCCGGGTGAGGGCGGCCTTTTGCAGGACAGCCCGAAGGTCAGGGTCTATAACCAGTATAAAGATGCCTACATTATGGCTGAGCAGGAATTCATGGAGGCCAGAAGTACGGGTGAGGCCGCAGTGGACGAATCCGAGAAAAACCACTGGCGGGAGGTCGATGAGCCTGCGTTTCGCGCAAAACTGAAGGATCTGGATAATCAGTGGATCCTGGAGGGTTACAAGAATGAAGTCAATATTGCCAGGAGTCAGTATCAGAATCTTGGAGCTAAATCTCCCACAATGACCTGGGAGGAGTGGAAGGGATGTTTTAATCAGGATCTCGATAGTGAGACCACTGCGCAGGATAATTTTACGGTTTTCCCAAGCAGCTTTACCCCGTCAAATGCCTTGGAGGAAGGTTCGTGGAATCCTTTTTCTCTCAGCGAGGCGGAAATCAAAACATTGGTGAATGAAGCGCCGGCAGATCTTCGTAAGCGGTTCTCGGTTGATGGAACCGTGTCCACAATGAAATCTGTGACCTTGGAATTCAGTTCTGCCGCGATCAAGCGGTCCTGGTTTGATTCTGAAATATTCCGGTCGCGGTTCTGGCGGCTGTCAGATTCGACTAAGGTTTTTTCTGACGGTGGCA
Source organism: Nitrospirales bacterium (assembly GCA_049289415.1). Lineage (GTDB taxonomy): Bacteria > Nitrospirota > Nitrospiria > Nitrospirales > UBA8639 > Nitrospira_E. The sequence goes on along the minus strand of JBATLR010000167.1, from coordinate 12,292 downwards.
GCCCGCCTTCCGGAGATTGTCCGGCCTATGTTACGGCTATCGTCTTTGCCCGGAAGGTGGTCGTCGAGGAACACCAAACCCAATCAACCTCTTCCAACCCGAAAATTTCTGTAGATTTGCGTTTTAACTATGCGGTGAGCGATCAAAATTCGATAAAAAGGATAAACCCTGCTGTCCTGCAAGCCGTGCAACCGCAATTGATGAAAAGGCCACCAATACCACCACAACAAATCAAAGCCCAACCGGTACAACCCTTAATCATGAAAATGCGGCCCCAGGCGATGGCCTCGTTCAAGTCAACCGCCATCAGGGTGCCAACTCAGTCAACGAGAGGGAATGTCTTGTTAAAACCCGCGGTCACGACTCCAATGGTCGCTCGCCCGCCTTACTCCCGGTCCATGGTGACCCTGGAGGCGTCGGCCTATACCCGGTTGCCGACGACGCCGGTGCGGAAGCCGGCGCCACGTCCTGCAACGCCGGCATCGCCCCCGCCCGACGTTCCCGACAAGAACATTTATATTTTGGCGTTCATTTGTAAGCCGTTACCGAAATGTCCCGATCCCGATATGGCCTTACGGTGGTGATTCCGAATTGAAAAAGAATGGTAAAGCCAAACCATGTTTTGAAACTTCATACATTTAAAAATAAAGTGGGGATGATTAAATGAAGGAGGTCGTGAGGGCTTTGAAGTCTGTTCCAGAATGCGTGGATATAAAAAAGGATTTCATTCTTCTGTGAGTCATGAAAGGGAAGATCTTGATAACGCAGGACAACTCATTTCATCCAGATCATATGAGGCACAGAAAATGATTGAGGGAAGAAATGTGGGGAGAATAAATGGGCAAGCAGTAAAGAGGTGTTCCCTAAAAATGAATGGTGAGGTTAGCCGAGTGGTTGTAAAGTTCCCAGGTTTTCCGGTCCGGCCTTCCCTATTGTTGAATGTCGGCAGGGGGCGTGACTGATACGGGATGAGGAGTGGCGTGAATAACCTCCTCAGATTTGGTCGTAATACGGACGTCAGGGCCTTGAATGGCGGAATCGACGAGCGTCATTTCACAGGACGAATCGTTCTTCTGGCTTCCCGATAAAAATTGATTGGAATGGGAGAATCCGCTGAGCATTTTTATTGCGGTATTAATAGCGTTCTCCATGGAAAGCCTGTCAATAGGTTTGGTCATGGTCATATTCACATCAATCCGGTCATCTAAAACCCTATGCTTCCGATTTTCCTGCCAGGAACTAAAAAGCATAAGGCGTGCCAAATAAAAACCATTTTATCCGCTCGTGGCTAATGCCACCTGATGAATTGATGCAAATGGGAGATTCCCTCAAATCTCCTGACATTTTTTTGGTTTAGAAATCTCCTGCATCCTTCGATGTCCACCAGAACATTTTTTTTTAATATTTTTGGGTGAAAGACAAATTGATCCAAAACACGACAATTTTTCTTATCTTCGAATTGACTGTGTTGTTTCAACAACATCGAAAGTAATGTGATCTATTCCAGAAGAGTTTTATAAGGAATTGAGGCAGGTGTTTCCCGAAACGGAAACCGATGGAAATTTGTGTGAATGGTCTATCTGGTAAAAAGAAAGAGGGGCGAGGTCCAAGAGAAATCGGAATGAGAACCTCCGAACGACAATCTGAACGGATTGCGCGGTGCTCTCAAGGAAGAATGAAAGTTAAAAGCGTATGCGAAGATCGGCGACGAGGGGAAGGTGATCTGAGGCGATCAGTGCAGCACGAGATTTCGGAAGATGCACATGGTCTACGTCAATTCGGCCCTCATAAAAAATATGGTCGAGATGCAACAGGGGCAAAAATCCAGGATAGGTCCGGCGTCGTTTCACAAAGGGGCGAATGTCCAGGCTCTGAAATCGTGGGGTCAGGATATCGGTGGTCACACCGCGCCCCCATTCGTTGAAATCCCCGAGAATGATTTTCGGACCGGCGCCTCGATGCTGGTCCAGAATCATAGCCAGGCGTTCCGCCTGATACTTGCGTTCCCGCAATCCGGTGCCCATATGCACGTTATAGACATGTAAGGTCTGATTACCCAGTTTGAGATCAGCGCGTTGACAACATCGGCCGCGCCGGGTTCTCCAGGTCAGGTCATGTTGCGCATCATCGACAATCGGGAACCGGCTCAAAATCATGTTTCCAAAAGGATATCCGTGACGCAGCCTGGCAGATGCCATGACCCAGCCCATACCCATCAACGCACCAAGCAGTTCATCCTGTCCACGGCCCTTTGGACCAAGCCCCAGGACTTCCTGGAGAGCAATGACATCCGGATGCAGGTCCGACAGAACCTCCGCAATCCGTCTGGGCATGATTCGACGATCCATCCCGCAACACCGGTGAACGTTATAGGTCACGATCCGAATGTCGAGGGAAGTCGGTGGTTGGGGAACCTGTTCAAGTGCCCGGGCCATGGGTGAATGAAAAATCCTTTGAAATCAGGGAGCGGCGATTGCTATAGAGACCATATCATGACGAGATAATGATCGGAGGTATTAAAAAATATTACATTTTTATAATTGGCAAATTACAGACCAGGAGAGAAAAATGCCGTCCACAAATTTTGTGGATAACTTGGTGGTTAATGGCAATGACAGGCCTTTTTCGGAAGGATTGATAAAGAAATGAGCGGAATGCCCATAATTTGGGCATTGTATGAAAATTATTTTTCGGCACTACATATAGGGGTGATAAATTTTTGGCGTAGTCGTAAAGGTAGATTGCCGATTATATCTTGACTTTTTTGATTTAGTTGATCCTCGATAGTTTCTCCAAACCCTCATCATGATCATCTAAAAATACTTTATCCACAGAATGGATTTTGCCTTGTTGATAATCAACTAAATGAGAATGGTTTTGTCAGCTCCTGTAGGGCATTTTCGTCTGGTCAATACGTTTTCGCTTGTGTTCATCGGGCATTTCTCAGACATTGAAATGTTTCACGGGCAACCCACGACTCTTCGTTGGTTCCAATCACCATCAATTTAATAGCGGAATCCTTGCTATGAATGGGAATGGCCTCTCCTGCCTGCACATCAGAGGCCTCGAAATTTCGAGGGCAATCCAGTGAGAGACCGCACCAGTCCATTCCCTGGCAGATTCGAGAGCGGATGTCAGGAGCCCGTTCACCAATACCGCCCCCAAAGACGACCGCATCAGCTCCACCCAAGGTAGCCAGATAGGCTCCCAAATATTTTCGTGCCCGATGACAGAACACCTCAATGGCCAGAGTCGCGTGAGGATCCTGTCGTTCGTGGACGGCCTTCAAGAGTTGACGCATATCGGAGGTCTGGCTGGACAAGCCCAACAGGCCGGATTGTGTATTCAATTGATGATCGATCTCTTCAAGCGAATGCTGTGCATGTTGGGCAATATATCCGATAATGGCGGGATCGATATCTCCACATCGTGTGCCCATCACGAGGCCTTCTAACGGTGTGAATCCCATTGACGTGTCAACCACGGCTCCATTCTTAATGGCCGTAACTGAGCATCCTTGCCCCAATTGAAACGTGATGAGACGGGTTGCCTCCAACGATTGACCGGAATAGCGGGCATAGCTGTGGGCTAGGGACGCATGGGCAATTCCATGGAAGCCGAAACGCTCAATGCCATGCTGTATCGTCCAATCCCGGGGAATGGCATAGGTGCGGGCATGTTCGGGAAGCGTGCGATGAAAGCTGGTATCGAATACCGCCACGATGGGTATCTGTGGACCCAGTAGGGTACGAATCTGATAAATGCCTTCCAAACAGGGTGGATTATGGAGGGGAGCCAATGGGCTTAATTCTTCAATTTGGCCCAAGACCGTCTCATCGATCAGCACGGATTGGGTAAACCGGTGTCCGCCATGCACGACGCGAACGCCGACTGCATCAATGGTGATACCGGGTCCTCTTAAGGGTTCTTCGTTTTGTTTAGTCAGACTTTGAAGGCTTTCCCACACCCAACCCACCGCCTGCCCATGGTTCATGATGTCTTGCCGGGTGGAAGTAAACGGGGCGCGCTCGGGAGCACTGATCTTCAGGGATGCCTCTTTCCCGATACCTGTCACGATCCCCTGCAGTAACGTGGTCGGATTGGCGTCGGCCTCGGACGAGGATGTGGGGTAATCAACCAGTCGGAACTTCAAAGAGGAACTTCCGCTGTTCAAAATTAAAATGCGCATAATTAATAAAGGGCTATTTCCATCATGAGCGAAAGACCCTAGCACAGGTAGGGAAACATGAGAAGAGAGTGCCTGGAACAAAAATTCGTGGTGTTAGCTCCTGCTAAACTATCGACTGACTAGACAGGAGTAATACATAACATTTCATTTCCGCCCCTCTGGAACTCGTAAGGTACCCGCCTGCACTCAACCCTGAAGCCATGGCTGGAGAGATGGGTCGTGACCAGACGCGGGTGTGGGGAAGGCGAGCCCTCAAGGGTCAGTAGAGGGAAAACCCGCACTTCGTGGGCCACACGTAACATTTCTCGAAGGGAGTGAAGATGAAACTCATCCGACAAGTGGGCGCTGTACAGAAATAAAAAATGAGACGATAACGCGATGTCGAACTGTCCGTTTTCAAAAGGCAGCGAAGGGAGTTCCCCTACGACGTATCGGTCCGCCGACTTTCCGGCATCGAAATCTGATAGAAACATGGCCATTGCTGAGAGGCGAACACGTCCCAGATCTTCAACAGATGAGATAAGGCTCCACACGTAGTCCTGTTGGTTTTTGCGCATTTGGGTTAAGACGGTTTCGTAGGTTTCGGCAATGCGGGTTCGGATCTGCGCAGCGTCAAAGGCATAAATTGGATCGATTGAGACGACCTTTCCGCCTTGTTTGGTCAACACGGAATTAAATCCAGCGGGACCGTCCCCACAGCCGAGAAGGCGAAGTTGCAAATCGCCCTCCGTCAGGCCAAACATGCTGACGTATTCCTCATAAGACCGTCCCCACGGCACGACATTATTGAGTGTGAATCCCATAGATGGCTCGGCTGTCAAATGATGGTGGATCCTGATCTGCCTTGTGTCATACTCACTCCGAATGGTTCTGGGTAATCGGGTTGGATGCCATACACAATTCTTCCATTTTTCGGTTCCCCTAAAATCAAATATTGGCGATATGGGCACCAACATGAGTCCTTATCTTTGAAGCGGCCCAACATACAGTCAACTGACCTTCTGATGTGTGCGTCGCTCCAGAGGAAACTTTCGTTCCCGCCAGGCATCAAGACCTCCTTCGAGGGGGCGAACGCGATGGACGCCTTTTTTCTTCAACAAAAATGCCGTGCGGGCGCTGGACACTTCGTTCGGGCAGGTGCAATAGAGAATAATATCCCGATCCCGGGGAATTTCGTGGTGGCGATGTTCGATGTCTTCAATCAGGAAATTCAAGGCGCCGGGAATCGTCTCGGCATCGAATTCCAGGCCGAGGGGATGCCGGACGTCCAGCACCGTGATGGCCTCTCCGGAATCCATACGCTGTTTCAGTTCGTCCACGGTGATCTTCGCCATTCGGAGATCGCGCAGAAACTTCTGCCGACGGAAGAACTTGTACCCGATGAATCCTGCCAGACCAGCCATGATGATCGTCAGGACCCAGCCTCCGGTTTGATGCCCGAGCAAGGCGAGTTGCTCGAGTTGATTGCTGAAGAGCGCCCCGACGCCCGCACAGAGGCCCACCCAAATGAGCACTCCAATCGTGTCGTAAAGGAGAAACGTCGAAGTACTCATGCCCACCATTCCAGCCATTGGAGGGGCTACTGTGCTCAATCCCGGGATGAACTTGGCCACGAGGAGCGAGCGCGGTCCATTATGATGAAAGAGATTCTGTGTGTCCCTCACGCAGGATTCCGGTTCAAGAGACATCCGACATAAGAAGCCCAACACCTTCCCGCCCTTCACTCGCCCCAGGTAGTACCAGGCCAGGTCAGGGAGCAGCGATGCGGCAACCGGAACCAGCAAGGCGGTCACCACGCTCATCTGGCCGGCCCCAACCAGAGCGCCGGCGGCGATCAACATCGGAATGGCGGGAATGGGCAGACCGACCTGCTCGGCAAACACGACCCAGAATAAAACCAAGGCCCCATAATCGATAAGAAACTGCAAGGCACTCATGCGGTGATCCTGTTCATGGTATAAGCAATTGAGGGTTGAATCAGAAGCGTCAAAGGGTGGAAGGTCATAGCGAGATGTGCCAGGGTAGGGAGTGACACATTTTGGTGCCCGCTAGACGGCTGAGAGTCTGTTTGGAAATTCTTGCGGAAGCGAAACGCTGCATTTTTCTGAATGTACGCTTCATGTCCATTCTGTTCATTGTAGAGTATAGTTAAGGAGCAGCGCATGATGAAAAAGACGATCGTCTTTACCCTAGCGCATCCTCGGTGAATCCTGGCCTGAAAAAACCGTTCAGATTGTCGGGGTGATGCATAGATTCCTCCAGGAGATTCCCACCTTCAATTGAGTTGAGAGAGAGGGCTTAGCCATCGGCGCCGCCTCAAGGGAACGGCTAAGGGCACAGCCTTGAGCCAGTGTGTCTATGGGGGAGGGCCACAGGTATTCGACCCTCCCCACTACTTCCTGAAACCAGACGGACTATCGAACGACATCCGGGGTGGCGGGCATCATGGCAAAAACTTTTCCAAAGCCTTGCCAGCCCGAACCGATGTTGACGGCGGGGGCCCAGGTGTCTTTGAGGCGCCCGAATTTCACCGGACTGGTCAGGCCGAGGTGCTTATACCAAATGAGAGTTCCGTCGGGCCGAATGGCCAGAATCACGCCGTTCCCGGCTGGCACGATTTGTTGAAACTGGTTCCAGGCCGATCCGACGGTGCGGGCCGGATACCAATTTTTCTCTCCGGTTTCAAAGCCTTTTTGCTGATAGAGTAGCAAGGTTCCATCGGGCTGGATAGCATACACTGCCCCCTGCCCCAGCGAAAACACGTCTTTGAAATTGCCCCAGCCTGAGCCGACTTCTTTGGCTTCCACCCAATTGCGGGCCCCATCCTTGAACCCGAGGTGGCGGTACCAAAATAATTTCCCGTCTTGCCGGATCGCATAGACGACGCCATCGCCACCGGAAAAGATCCGCTTGAACGTCCAACCGCTGCCGACTTCTTTCCCGCCCTGCCACTGGAAGCTGCCGTCATTGAACCCATCATGCTGATACCACAACAACTTGCCGTCCTGGGTGAGCGCATAAAACCGGTTGCCGCCCGCCGCGATCACGTCTTTGAAATTGGCCCAGCCCGTGCCGACTTTTTTCGGCCCCTGCCAGGCCGAGGCCTGAGAATCTTTGCGATACCAGAGTAAATCACCATTGGGTTGAATGCCATAGATCAACAGCGGCTGATTGTCTGGCGGCGATTTGGCGAACACACCGACGTTGCCGGTCGGCGGAAACGCTTCGCCCACTGCAGCCCCTGCGGGAGCAGGACCCATAATTCGGGAAATTTGGCTCCAAACCGGCATAATTGGTGCGTCGGCGGCTTCGGGTGTGGAAGTCACCCACATCCAGCCGGTCGTTGGTTTGCCCGGTACATAAGTCGCATGGGTTAGTGAATGGACGCCGACCAATGCGTACCCGGACAATACCCAGGCAAAGGACGGTCCACCGCTGTCGCCGCCTGCGATCATTTGTCCGTTCACGCTGGGATACCAGAAGCGATTGTCTTCGTTACGCGTCGCTTTGGCATAACTCATACGGTATTTTCCGTCGTTGATGGATGGGATGGCGGAACCGCCTTGGCCCGATGCGAATACGTTGATGCCTTGCCCGAATACCAATAAATCGGCACCGACCGGTTCCCCGAAATACGGAAATTGTCCATCCTGGAAAATCAGGCGCGAGTACCCGTTTGTCGAGCCGTACACCTTAAAAGGCGCGGCGACTTTGATGAGCGCGACATCGTAAGGCCGGAAGGTGACCACCTGCACGGCCTTTTGCGACTGAGGATTTTTCCATGTGGCCGTCAGGGTCATGCCGGCTATCGGCTTCATCATGTTTTGTCCGGGTCGAGTCGGATCGGGAATGAAGTCGCCCTTTGCGTTTTTGGCATCCACGCAATGTGCGGCGGTAATGACCCAGTCGTTGCGCAACAACGAGGCGCTGCAAGTGCCGCTGCCATCGGTATAACCCAGCAGGCCGAACTCTTCCTGCCGTGCCTCATCAATGACGGCCCCGCCCACCAGGGGCTGACGGACAGTCCCGATGTTTTCCCCCGCCCAACCGTAGGCGATCGCTGAGAGACACAGCGTTGTGGTGAGTGCCAAGACGGATAGTGTTTTCATAAAATATGTCCCCTCATGTTTGGAATGGCCCGGCTCAACTTCCTTCAGTTTCTGACAAGTCCTTAATAAGAGGCATAATGTGTGCCAGTAAAATACCTCTTCAGGCACCCGGTGAGCTTCTCAGAGTGGGAAACTGATTCAGAAGAGAAATTTCCAGCAAACCCTTATGCCGTCCTCCTGCGAAGGAACTTTTGGTGGTCCTTTGATTGGAGTGAGGTGAACGTCGTGGCCAAGCCGTAAGGACAAATTGATCCAATGCACGACAATTATTCTCATCTTTAAATGGAGATGTGGCACTGAAGGGATTGAGAACAAAGTGAGGTCAATGATCTGCGAGCGGATTAAGCCAAGAATTTGAAAGTTGTCTTTTTGGGTGAACAATCCCTGACGTAAGGCCGGAGAAAACTTACAGGAGGTTTTGTACTTGACAACCTGACCAAATAGCGCCCTGATTTCCGTGGAGGTGACAGTGAGAACATGCGCAGTGCGGGGCCAGCACAGGTTGGGAAACATGAGAAGAGAGTGCTATCAACAGACCGTCATGATGAGCCCCTTCGACTTCGCTCAGGACAAGCAACGGTGAAGGATCTGTGCCCAGGTGAAAAAGCCAGGATTCAGCGAGATCCAAATGGGCTTTTGCCTGCCAGTGTTATGGCTAATGTGAGCTATGGACTGCGTGAAGTTCCGTCATCGCCCCCCTCAAGACGAATACCGCCGACCGTAGAAAAAGAGCCGCGAGTCCCAAACCCACAAGAATATCAGGCCAGCCTGAACCGGTGAGCCATACCCCCACGGCGGCACACAGCACCGACACATTCGCAATAATATCATTGCGAGAGCATAACCATACGGAACTCATATTGATGTCATCGGCTCGATGGCGCCAGAGCAGCACAAGGCACAGGCTATTCGCGGCAAGCGCGAGCACGCCAATCACGCCAATGGTCTCGAACACGGGAACATGGGGAATAATCATCTTGTACATCGCTTGCCCAAACACGAACAGACCGAAGGCCGCCATGACTCCCCCTTTGAGGAGGGCGGCTTTAGCTTTCATTCTTACGCCTCGCGCGACGACGTAAATGCTGAAACCATACACCAAAGCATCGCCCAGCATATCCAGCGAATCAGCGATCAAGGAAACAGAGCCAGCGAGCAGTCCTGCCGTGAGTTCGACGAAGAACATGACCGCATTGATACCCAGGACGATCTTCAGCGTCGAGCTTTGGCGATCACGAAGCGCCTCTATCTCACACGCTTTGTCATTGCAACAATCAGCCATTGATATTCCTGAAAATTCCCTTCTGATTTTCGTATGGATTTTGTGGACAGCAAAGAAGTCTGACTTTTGTGTCAGCCGGATGTAAAGTGGTAGCAGCCTCAGCCAATTTTTTGCCTATACCTCTTTAGGTCCTGGATGAGTTACCTCGCATTGTGCTCTGATCAAGGGCTCATCTCCTGTGGGTTACCACGACGCTTCCATAGCGCTGTGAGGTCACGGGCACTGTGTACAAAAGCGAGAATGAAAATGTGATCACCCATCGGATGATAGATGAGTCGGTAGTTTCTGATGAAAAGCTCCCGTATGTCCGCGGCATTGATTTCCGGCACCATACGGCCACGCTCGGCAAGGGATCTTAGTGATAGGGCTGCCTCCTGAGTCTCTCGAACAAGAGCTGCAGCGTAGAATCGGGAATCTCTCGCTATAAACTCTGCTGCTTCTTCAAGATCGCTGGTGGCACTTTCAGTCCATCTTATGGTTCGAGCCACTTCGCCATCCTTGCTTCTAATTCCACTTCTGAGATCGTATGACCTTCTGCAACATCTTTTAACCCACCTTCAACCTTTTGGCGCACATAAATGTGGTATTGAATGTCCTCCAATGATGCATCGTCAGGGAGTAATTCCAGAATGCGTTTCACCTCTTCTTTGGCTGGAAGCATGTCAGGGTCTCCTTATGTTATGCGGCATAGTCTTAGTGGAAACAGGTTTCCTATATTACTACAACATGTGGAGACATTTCCTCTCATGACCCGTGCGTGGCATAAGAGTGGCCACGAGTGTCCACAATTCAGTAAACAATGCCGGCAAGATGAACCCCAATCTTGCAGGCATCAGATTTCCCGCCAAATTCCCATAGATCACCGAGAAATCGCCAAGGTCAAGAGGGCCGGCATGACTGGATCGTCCGCCCATAGTAAGAAGGGAAAGAAATCGTGACGATGAAAGACATCATAGCGATCAAGTAGGTGTCTCGTGGGGGGGAAGCCCCGAGTGTGATGAAAGCCATTGGGAATAATCTTTCTTAAGAAGGCCCATCGCTTCAATCTCTTTCTGGCATGAAACGCTATTGGGCGAAACAATCCTGGGATTTCCATCCGGACGGGAGCAAATATTTTACTGGCAGTGAGCGAAGAAAGATCTACGAAAGCGGTATGAATCAAGATCAGATTCCTTGACATATTTACAACATTATACAAAAATCCGTCGCATCGAGACTGGCTGAATCGTGTGACTCTTGTGTTTCGAGAGCACACAGGAGTGACCGAAAATGGCATGGAACTGTATGAACAGGGGAAAAGATTAAGCGAAAACAAAAGAGTTTAACAAAGCACGGCACACGGACAAATTTTACGCTCCGCCAAAATTTTTTCCGTTGAACGCGGCCTTAGGCCGCAGTCACGATTGCTCGCAGTTCCCATGGCCGTAGTACATACCTTATCACCTCGCCATCATCCCAAGAGGCACAATGTCCGCACCGTCAGCAACACGCGCATCCCTATCCGACTACGATAGGTCAATCGCCACTCTCGTGACCGCGTTTATCTCCGATCCGTTCATTCGCTGGATGTTGCCCGATGCGAAGCAGTATCTGCATTACTTCCCACAAGTACTGAAGTACTTTGCTGGACGCGCCTTCGACCACGAATCGGCATATCGTTCGGAAGATTTTAAAGCCGCCGCACTCTGGCTACCTCCCGGCGTCGGTCCTGACGAAGAATCGCTCGTCAAGGTCTTGCAAGAAGGCGTGGCCACTGAACTGCAAGGGGAGGTATTTGCCATACTCGAGCAGGCGGGCGCGTCGCATCCGCCGGTGGCACACTGGTACCTGCCTGCTATTGGGGTTGAGCCTATGTTTCAAGGAAAAGGGTACGCCAGTGCGTTGCTGGCGCAGGGCCTTGAAGTGTGTGATGGCGCTCACGTTGCCGCTTATCTTGAGGCGACCAACCCGGCCAATATTCCTCTCTATAGGCGTTTCGGGTTCGAGGTTGTGGGAGAAATTCAGGCTGGCAGTTCACTACCGATTATCCCCATGCTCCGTGCCGCACGTTGAGTGAACTTATATGGCCATTATGGGTTGAGAGCACACATGAGTGACCGAAAATGCCAGGAAACTGGATAAAAAATTGACGGAAGAAGATGCTACCGGATGCCAATTGGGTGATCTCATTGAGCTGGCAACGATCATGTCGGTATTTTCAGAAAATTCGATGTTGTGTGATACGGACAGAAATGGGCAGATCCGGCTAGGATGCGGATCCGCCTATACATTGTTTAGACGCACAGGGCCATGAACCAAAATCTGACGTCAGAGAATCTTGGGCCTCCCGCCCTGAAGATCGCCGGTTTTCAGCTCTGGGTCCATGGGCGTCAGTTCCCGGAGGCTGAGGATTATGACGATGGCAACTGGCTTCGTGTGACGGCACACTGCGGCGCATCTGGCGCGAGTGTCTGGGCCCAGGGGGCAATCTTGATGGTCACGGACATCGCAGGTTTCGGAGACCAGTGCGCCGCGATACTCCGTGGAACGTCAAACACGGCGGCGCTGGATCCACTCGAGCCCGAGCTCAAGGTTTCGTTGCAGGCCTTGGATCGTCTTGGTCATGTCCAGGCCAAAGTGAAAATCACACCAGCCCATCTTGTGCAGTCGCACCAGATGGAGTTCGAGATTGACCAGAGCTATCTTCCCGACATCATCAAGCAGTGTTTGGCC
>JBATLR010000166.1:0-1957 GCA_049289415.1 Nitrospirales bacterium | reverse complement strand
TGTCTGAGCCCGGCGAGTTGGGCCGCTCTTCTAAAGTTTAGCGTCCCTCCCCTCAAAAAAAGCCAGACGGGGCGTCAATGGTTTTGGCCCCTTTTGCCGAAACAAAAGGACCTCGGCTACCGGGCCGACCCCCGGCATCTATAAAACTTTCCCATCTCCACCTTGAGCCGGCAACCATCCCCAACTTATCCCTCAGTTGAACTTTGCTATTTTTGGGAACTGGTCTTAAGAATGGGGAAAGAGCCCAATAATGGGCAAATGGCCTGAACTGGCGCCATCATATAGAAAGGAGCCGCTTGAGCAGGATGTCTTCGATATTCTGGCGTGAGTCAAGGACAGAGAGAACAAAAACCTTGTGCCCTGAAATTCGATAGATGATTCTCCATGGAGACACGATCAGTTCACGATATTGCAACACCCCTTGGGCATGGAGTTCTGGGATAATTCGGCCTCGCATTGGCGCCTGATAGAGTCTTGAAGCAGATTTGGTAAGTTTTCGGAGAATCTGCAAGGCCCGGGGAACGCTGTCCTCTGCGATGTAAGCAACAATCGCCTACAAGTCAGTTTCCGCAATTTCGGCCCAAATGACCTCATAAACCTGTTTCATCGTCCCTGCAATCGAGACGCTAATTTCTTGAAGACCTCAGCTTGTGTTCGAGTCTTGCCCCGCTTAATATCTTCTTCTCCTTGTGAAATCAGCTTTAACAGGCCAAGGGCATTTCTCATATCCTCATAGCTTTGGGGATCCTGTAGGACGGCCTTGGGTTCACCATTTTGTGTAATCACGACGGGGCGATGGGTATGGTTTACTTGATCTAACAACGCGGCCGCATTCGCTTTGAGATAAGTAATCGGTTTGATGTCTGACGTAATTTTCATACAAGGCCTCCTCGGTCCTAAAATCGTACCAAATTCAGTCTGGCACTTACAGGGAAAAACTCTCCCAATACCACATGAGTGCATACCGGGTGACTGTTCAATAAAGTGGGGTCACCCATTTTCTTTAACTTGACCCCGTGAATTCCTCCTGACCTCGGGCTTTCACCTTGTTTCTTCCCAAATCACCACCTGCAGGTCGACCACCAGGGCTGCCGTTTAATTCGTTAGGCGGACCGTGTTTAAGCCTTGCAAGTCGGTCAGCCCTCCCCTCTTGGCCCCCTTGGCCTGGTGGCTTGGCCGAGCAGTGCAACCGGCACCGGAAAAAAGGCGGGCACTGTTTGAGCCCTTCGGCGTTGGCTCAGGATAAACTCCGCGAGTTGGACCACCGTCCGTGGGTTTGCCTCAATACGCTCTCATCTTGTTCCGACGCCTGCCGGCTGGGCCCAGGGAGGGACGCTCTTCGCATCTAGCGGCCCGTGTTTGAGCCTTGCGAGTTGGGCCGCTCTTCTAAAGTTTGGCGTCCCTCCCCTCCAATAAAGCCAGACGGGGCGTCAATGGTTTTCGCCACTTTTGCCGAAACAAAAGTGGCTCGGCTGCCGGGCCGACCCCCGGCAACCATCCTCCATGCTTCATCGAAAATCTCTCTGCTCCTCGAGAAACAAAAATATCGTTGACTTACATGCCTCAATGGAACATATTCATGCCCATGAAAACGACACGGAGGAATCGTTGACACGACAACACCCCCCATCTCAATGCCCGCTCTGTGGCGGCACAAAAAAGCCCGGCACGACCACCTTTACAGCCGAGTTGGAGTTTGGCATTGTTGTCGTTCGAAGTGTGCCGGCTTTACTCTGTTCGATGTGTGGTGCCGACTGGATTCAAGATGATATTGCGGCCCGTTTGGAAATGATTGTCAACGAGGCCAAACAAAAGCGGCTGCAAGTCGAAGTCACCACCCTCGCATAATATCTGTTCGTGACCCGCCATTCGATTTGAATCTCCAATTCCTTATCCGAGACATCCACACGTCAGCCAAACGGGCGAACGCACCAATCAACAAGCGGCTCGTTAATCC
>JBATLR010000165.1:0-7056 GCA_049289415.1 Nitrospirales bacterium | reverse complement strand
AAATTCAGTAATCATCTTTGTGGATCAGATGTGGGAGAAAAGTACAGGGTCAGACAATGGTCCGTGAATAGCTTCCTTGAATGACCAACATAATAATTGCATCCAGACATCCAAGAAACACGCTGTGGCTAGGAAGGTCCCCTCCGGACATGTCATGTAAAATGACGCCATTGATCAGGACCTGCTTGATTAGTTGCTCGCTCAGAATTCTTTAGAGAATCTTTGATGAATGCAATATCAGTTCGACTAATTGGCCTTTGAAAGAAAACTGTCATAGCCTAGGGGAATTGACCTGGGCAAAAGACAAGACCTCGCCTCACATCGACTTGACTGGATAGCGCCAGAAAGACTGAATCCTAGCAATTCCAGATTTGAGGACTTCCGGCACGTTTCACTTTCCTTGTGAATATACCCTATGCAATACAAACAACCCGTGATTTCCTGGCATCCTTACCACGATCCCAATACGCATCTCGTGTTCCATGGAAAAAGGTGGCAGGGGGAATCCAGATATGCCTACAAAAGTCCATTATAACCCCGAATGACCTCGCGAGGAACAGACATGTTTCTAGGAATCGTCCATGGCATGGCGTGAAGCAAGGCTCTCATATGTATGGCGACGAAAAAGTTTATTAATCCAATGAAAAATAGCGTCCACGGTGTTGTCATTAGCATCAAATGCGTCTACCCCATGTGAGCAAGCCCATTACAAGCCTTTGTGAAACCATTTTTCCCTCTTTACCTTCATTCCTCACATTTCGATGCCCGCTTACCTATTCAGAAGATGCTGGAAAATCAGTTCAAAAAAATAACAATACAGAAAAACAGGAAGGGGCAACCCTAAAGCAGTTCCAACCAGATAATCGCGAAAGCGAATGTCCGCAAGGGCCAGGGCATAATTGAGAGCAGGCAAGGTCTGAAACAGCAGGCGCAAGAACGCCACCGATAGGATTGGACGGTCATCCAGATGGGAGAAAATCGTGTCGGCCCACCGGTGATTGAAGCTGCGAAGCGCCGTTCCACCAACCGCACGAATCAGGAGAAAACTGATCGTCGAAGAACACATCGCGGCCATCAAGGTCGCAACCCCACCCCATTCTTTCCCCAACGCAAAGACGGCCCCGACTAAAAAGACCCAACCCGGCACATACAACAGATTACCGAAGCTAAAGGCCAGACAAAACAGCACAAGACCCCAAACCGGATACGCAAAAAATAATGACTGAATGACATCCGGCGACAGGTGGGATCGCAGGCCGGTCAGTGCAACCATCACATACAGCAGGAGAAAGAACGCAATGATGGAAAGAAGCTTTTTCTTAGGATCGGTGATAAGAGAAAAAGTCATTTTCACACGCATCTTACGGATGCATGCTGAAAAACTCAAAAACCACGGATACCAACAAGCGGGTTAAATGAGAGGGGAAAAAGATCAATTCCAACAGCGGAGATTCATTAGAATCCGTTGACATGGCAACTCGAGAACCTTCGCGGTCACCCCTCAATAGGCTCTGACTTCGTCAACCGTTACAGAGTCAAACCGGAAATTTCCAGCTCCTGATGCACCCAACACGAATCCAACGGCGTTGATGGTCTTTCATACCGACATAGGCAGCATAACTTCACAAATCATTCATTTCTCCAATCGCACACCATCCCCGATTCGAATTGCGCCGCCCTGTATGACTGAAGCATAGACCCCGACATTGCCAAGATTATGTTGAACCGCCGTGCGTAAAATCCCGGTGTCCTTCGGAAGTTCTCCTTGCGCTAACGTCGTCATGACACACCGACCGCATGAGCTGGTAATCTTCAACCGCACTTTCTCCCCAATGCCTACCGTCTGACCAATCCACCCCTGTTCGATAAAGCCTTGCTCATCGGCTCCAGTTTCCACAACAACGTTCGGACGAAACCGCGACACCTCAAAACGCCCTTCCGGATACGCCTCACGAAGCCGATTAAGCGTGCCGGTGGTCAGAAGGTGCACCATCGCGGCATCGAAAAACGTTCCGGTCGGAAGGGAGAAATCCGTCACGGTGTCCCGTTTCTCGCGACCATCCATGTCGGGCCAGTATTCCTCAGACTGCGCAATCCAGGTTTCAGGCATGGCTGATTGAACGCCGGTCACCCTCCGACCCTTGATGAGCGCCAGTGTGACCTCACGGTTCAGAGCTTTGGAAAGGACCTGGGACAGATCCTGTTGTTCACTGGTAACCATTGTGCCGTCAGGCAGCGTGATGCGGATGCGAGATCCAGATTCTTTATCTCCAGACGGCTCCAGGAACGTTGCCTGAAAGGCAAACATATTGGGCCATTTTTTTGGATTTTTGGCAGTGGCCACTTTGCCATCGACACGATCCAGGATGGCATAGGCACGATCTCCGACAAGTCCGTGACCAGTAACCTGAGCAAGGGACAAGGACTCTCCTCTCATTGACTTGACTGGATAGCGCCACAACGACTGAATGACTCCTATTTCGGATTGCAAAACGTTTGTCACTTCTCACTCTCCTTTTTTGAATAGTGATCTCCCGGGACGGTCACGCAGCCATTCTCAGAAATTGCTGACTCTGAAGCAATACCCCGCCGGTTTGTTCTATAAGGAAGAACCAGGGTACTTGGGAGGATGAGGCCCATCCCCCCAAGACTATCACAGATCCAATTATCCCAGGTAGGATTATGGAATTTCGACAATATCAGATTTCATGGAACCGAGCAGCCCAAGTAATTCATCCTGTTCCGTTGGCGGAACCTTGAATGTATTGAGTGCCGCTACCAGGTCCTCAACCATAGCCGTAAAGTCGGCATTGGTAATGCGCATTCCCGCATGCGTCGTCTTCATGTCCCTGCCCGTATAGGTGCAGGGCCCACCAGTTGCTCCACAGACTTGATCCACCAGATGTCCCTTCAGTTTCGGAATATCGGTAGTGGCAAAGCGACCATTAATACGGGCATCGTTAGCAACATTGCCCACAAATTCATCGATGACCGCCGTGATAGCCGGCTTTCCCCCTAACCGGTCGTACAACGATGTCGTCGCCTTTCCTGCCGGAGGGGCAACCGTTGAACAGGCCGCCCCACTCATGGACAACCCTATAGCGAACCCGAGAAACACATTCCTCACCCATGCACGCATACGATTTACTCCTTTCGTTGATAACCGGAAGTCGGCGTCAAGGCTAGTCCTAGCAACCCGTCTCACTCCCGAGAATAAAGTCTTTCTCCTTACATACTGGCTTTCACATCGTCCATGGATGCACCAAAATTCACGTGAAATACCTGCCCCTCTAGCACCAGGGCGGGAACAGACTTCACACCTGCCGTTTCGGCCTCAACCACCCGACCGGGTGTTTGTGCAAAATGGACGATTTCCAGATCGTATCGCTGACGATCGATGGCCTGAGTCACCATGGTTTCCGCAGAAACACAGACCGGGCACCCTGCATGATAAAACACGGCTTTCTTCATACACTGCCTCCTTTTGAAAGACTGAAATTAGTATTGAGTCGAAACTAAATGGAACTTAGCAGCGATATTCGCATTTGTCAAATCTGTATCGAGACGATACAATTGACCTATGAGCGCACAAGAAGCCAATGATGTCTTAGAGCGATTGTGCAACCTGCAACGGATGGAGGCACGGGCGTTTGGCCTACGTTACGGATTACAACCCGTGCAGATGGAAGCGCTGACGTATCTGACGCAATGCAATCGCTATTCAAATACGCCGCAAGCCGTGGCGGAGTATCTGGGACTCACGAAGGGAACCGTCTCACAATCGCTCAAGGTCTTAGAGCAGAAGGGATACCTGCGGAAGCAGGCGGATACTGAGGACAAACGAATCGTACGTCTTGCGCCGACCACCAAGGGGAGCAATCTCATAAAAAAGGCCCTTCTCACCAGAAGCCTGGAACCGGCACTGGCGACAACGGATTCAATGAAAATCGCTGAACTGACTTCTGCGTTGCGCTCAATCCTGCGAGGAATGCAGCAGGTCAATGGACGAAAGGCCTTTGGTGCCTGCCACACCTGTCGTTTCAATGAAGATCATGAGAAGAACGGGTATGTCTGCGGTTTGACACGAGAACCGTTAAGTGCGCAAGACATTCAATTGATCTGCCGCGAGCACCAATATCCGCATTAGCGCATCTTGCACCACATCATCCGGGACTTCCCCCACACAGACGGGCGGCCGAAATCATCTCTTCTCCCCTCTTCCGCGAATGGCCTCACACACGTCCTATGGCGTCCCCGAATTTCCGGCTATTCGGAAATCGTCTTGTACAGTTTGACTGGGGCCCGTTTTTTCCGCATGCGAATATTGAGCATTTCCACCGTAACGGAAAATGCCATCGCAAAATAAATATAGCCCTTCGGGACATGCACATCGAACCCCTCCACCATCAGGGTCACACCCACGAGAATGAGAAATGAAAGGGCAAGAACTTTGATGGTCGGATGCTCATCGACAAAATCTCCAATCGCTTTTGCGGCCATCAGCATCACGAGCACGGCCAGGATGATGGCGATCGCCATGAGAGAAACCTGATCAACCAGACCGACCGCCGTGATCACCGAATCCAGTGAAAAGACAATATCCAAAACCGCAATCTGGACAAGAACCATTCCCAAACTGGCAGCCACAATCGTGTGACTGCTCTCTTCTTCCAGCCCTTCCAGGCTGTTATGAATTTCATGCGTAGCTTTCGCCATGAGAAACAATCCACCGCCGACCAGAATAATATCGCGCCCTGAAATCGCATGGGTGAACACCGTCACCAAGGGTTCGGTTAACCCCATGACCCACGAAATCGAAAACAGCAATCCCAGGCGTGCCACCATGGCGAGGCCAAGCCCTGCTCTTCTGGCCAACGCTCGCTGACTCTCGGGAAGGCGTCCGACAAGGATGGAGATGAAGATAATGTTATCGATCCCCAGGACAATTTCTAATGCGGTTAACGTGCCTAATGCAATCCATGCTTCAGGACTTGTCAGCCATTCAAACATCAGATTCTCCTCTTCTTTCTTTGATCATCGAATGCGTTGAGCCATACCGGCAGCAACATTCCTCCGTAGCGATGTGCCACCGTTCAGGATGCGCCGGCATGAACATGTGCACTTTTTTCTAGGGTGGATCTTGATCGTTTCTTGGTTCGTGAATAGGAAACAGTGCTGACCTGTCTTCCCGCGATGAGCTGTCCTAAGAGTGCCATTCCCGGAAACTGTCCATAGATGACATAAGAGATCCGCCCTATTCAGCATGAGTGAATTACAAAAAATCATAAAAAATCAAACACTTACAGCCTGACGCCATGCGTGGGTCGGTCGCAACAACCTCATCTTGACACCTCCCATGCCACAATGTAACCATTGGTTACATGAAACCTGAAGTCTTCAAACAGATCCGGCAGCGCCTCGGCTTAACCCAAACCCAACTGGCTGAACGCCTCCGCACCACACGCATGACCATTACCCGCTACGAATGCGGAATGCGTCGGATTCCCGGAGTGGTAGAAGCCATCCTCTCCCACCTAGACGCCCCGACACAGATTCCCATGGCCGGCATCGTCGCGGCCGGCAACCCGATTGAGCCCATTCCCCAAACTGAGCTGGTGGAGGTTCCACCTTCCATGCTGCGGACGGGAGACAATTTCGCGTTACGAGTGAAAGGTGAATCGATGCGGGATGAAGGCATCCTGCCGGGTGACCTGGTGATTGTACACAAGCAACGAATGGCGCGAAATGGACAAACCGTGGTCGCGCTGGTGAATCAGGAGGCAACGATTAAGAAATATTACAACAAAGAAGGGCAAATAGAACTGCATCCGGCGAACGCAACCATGACTCCGATTCTGGTGACTCCGCAGGATGAATTTGTGATCGAAGGAGTGGTGATCGGAGTCATTCGGCATTGTGGCTAGATGAAAAATGATGGACCGTCAAATTGTCTGTTTATGTATTCCTCGATTCGAAGTGGCCCTGGCACGCCTCGACGCCCCCTCCTTACGCACCAGACCTGTCGCCGTGGCTTCTGCGCATGCGTCCCGTGCCATCATCCGTGAAGTTTCTCCCGAAGCTGAAGACGCCGGAGTCATACCCGGACTTCCGGCCGATCGGGCCAGACGACGCTGCCCCTCGCTTCGGCTCGTGCCTCCCAACCCGACTCGTGTTGCCCAAGCCCATCATGCCCTCGTCTCGTGCATGATCCCGATCGCACCCATTTGGGAGTCGTTTAGGCCTGGGCATTTTTATTTAGATTTGACCGGCACCACTCGACTCTTTGGCGCAACCTGTGACACCACGATGCGTTTAGAACGCGATGTCACATCGCGACTTGGACTACACGCCGTCGCCGGTATCGGGACCAATAAACTTGTCGCGCAAACGGCCAGCTCCATCCTCACGCCACCCCAACTCTGTGATGTCCGGGCAGGCTCCGAACAGGAATTTTTATCGCCGTTACCGGTCTCAATCCTTCCCGGGCTACAAGGTCCTGGAGTGTCCGCACTCCACACACGCTTGACCGATTTGAATCTACAGACCATCGGCGACGTAAGCGACGTGAGCTTGGAAGCCCTGGAAACCGTCTGTGGTCTATGGGGCCATCGGCTCTACCAGTGGGCACGTGGGATTGATTTTTTGCCGGTCGTTGCTCCCGAGGCCTCGCTATCGCTGACCCATTCCTATCTCTTTGAGCCGGATACGATTGACTACGACCGGCTCCTTGGAGGCCTGTCATGCCTTCTGGATTCTCTCTGCCATGATCTACGTCGGCGACAGCGCCTGTGTCATCGCCTCAGGCTGACGCTGCTCTCTAGTGATCAGCTCACGGTTCACCATTCATCTGTCTTATCCACACCCACACATTGGGAGGTTGATATGTTTCCATCAGCTCAGACCTTATTCCGTCGGTGCTTCCAACGACGCGTCCGCGTGCGCTCACTAACCATTCGAAGCAATAGCTTTCGTCCTCCCCCCGAACAACTATCGCTCTTCCCTTTACATGACCCGGAAGAACCCCAGGCACTCCCCCGTCCCCATCGATTGGCATTA